>CAJQQG010000014.1 GCA_905480425.1 uncultured Flavobacteriaceae bacterium
TTATTATGATAACAAAGGACTAAAAGAGGTTGCTTATAGTTTTATTAAAGAAGGCGATTTGTTTGAGCGTTATATGGGAGATTTTTTATTGGATTGGTTGGATCATAATGAGACCATTTATCTTGAAACTTCAGGTACAACATCCTCTCCAACGCGTATGCTTTATAAAAAGCAAGCGCTAGTGAATAGTGCAATTGCTACAGGTAATTTTTTCAATATAAGTGTTGGAGATAAAGCTTTGCATTGTCTTCCTGCTAATTTTATTGCAGGTAAAATGATGCTAATTCGCGCTATGATTTTAGGATTTTCTCTTGATCTAGTTTCACCTTCAAAAAATCCATTTCACAGAAATGAAAAAGTGTATGATTTTGTTGCAATGACCCCGATGCAAGCTTTTTATTCCTTACCAAATTTAAATCAAGTCAAAACCTTAATTGTAGGAGGAGCATTTGTTTCCGTTGCTTTACAAAAGGAGTTGATTAAACATAAGGTTAATGCTTTTGAAACTTTCGGAATGACAGAGACTCTTTCTCATATCGCTGTTCGTTCTATGGAAGACCCACCCTCGGAATTTACTACTCTGTCACATGTTTCAATTACCCAAGATAGTAGAAAGTGTTTGGTGATTAATTCTCCAAAATTATATATTAAGAATCTAATTACTAATGATGAGGTTGAATTTCTAGACCAAAATCGTTTTCGTTTAATTGGAAGGGTAGATTATGTGATAAATTCTGGAGGAATAAAACTACACCCTGAACAAATTGAACGAAAACTTTCTAAAATACTTACGTTACATTATTTTATCACAAGTTTACCCGATGCAGTTTTAGGACAGAAAGTAGTTTTAGTCTTAATTGAAAATAAAGATATAGATACTTCTAATTTGATTAATCAATTAAAAAAGAATGGAAATTTAACTCCTTATGAAATTCCAAAAGCGATTGTTTTTTATTCAGATTTTATTCTAACGCATAGTGGTAAAATTAAGCGTGAAAAAACCTTAGCTCAAAAGCATTCAAGAATTTTAGACTTGTAAAATCCCCATGTTAAACTTTTCTTTACTTGGAGCATGATTGGCAATGTCAATTCCCATACTAATCCAAGATCTAGTTTCTTCGGGCTTAATAACTGCGTCGACCCAAAGCTGAGATGCAGCATGTAGAATTTCTGTTTTTTCATCATAATTAGATTGAATAGATTCCCTAAGTTCTTTTTCTTTTTTAGCATTTAAAGAATTTCCAGATTTTTCAGCTGTTACTTTTTCTATTTGTAATAAAACATTTGCTGCTTGTGATCCTCCCATAACAGCAAGTTTTGCTGTAGGCCAAGCTAGCATAAACCTTGGATCATAAGCTTTACCGCACATTGCATAATTTCCAGCACCAAAAGAATTCCCAACAATAATGGTAAACTTAGGCACTATTGAATTTGCAACAGCATTAACCATTTTAGCACCATCTTTAATAATCCCTCCATGCTCAGCATTACTTCCTACCATAAATCCTGTTACATCTTGAAGGAAAACAAGTGGAATGTTCCGTTGATTACAATTCGCTATAAAGCGGGTTGCCTTATCAGCTGCATCACCATATATGACTCCACCAAATTGCATTTCTCCAGTTTTACTTTTAACTATTTTGCGCTGATTGACAATAACACCAACAGACCAACCCTCTATTTTTGCATAGCTTGTTATCAAGGTTTGCCCATATTCTTTCTTATATTCATCCATAGAGCCTTCATCTACTATGTGGTCTAAGAGGGAATACGTGTCATAGGGCTGTGTTCTATTTTTTGGGAGAAGTCCATAAAGAGATTTAGTGTTTAATTTAGGTGATTTTATTTCAGAGTGTTTGAAGCCAGCTAAGGGTCTACTTCCCATTTTTTCAATAAGACTTCTTATTTTATCTAAAGCAGCTTCATCATTTTTAACTTTATAGTCAGTTACCCCACTAATACCACTATGGGTATCTGCACCTCCAAGAAATTCATTATCAACTTCTTCACCAATTGCAGCTTTAACTAAATAACTTCCTGCTAAAAATATACTACCTGTTTTTTCAACGATAATAGCTTCATCTGACATAATAGGCAAGTATGCACCTCCAGCCACACAACTTCCCATAATTGCGGCAATTTGTACAATGCCCATACTACTCATTTTAGCATTATTTCGAAAAATACGTCCAAAATCATCTTTGTCTGCAAAAATTTGGTCTTGTAATGGCAAAAATATTCCTGCACTGTCGACTAAATAAATGATTGGAATTTTATTTTCCATAGCAATTTCTTGAGCACGTAAATTCTTTTTAGCAGTCATTGGAAACCATGCCCCTGCTTTTACTGTAGCATCATTTGCCACAATGACACATCTTTTTTTGGAAATATGACCAATCACTACAACTACTCCTGCAGAAGGACAGCCTCCATATTCTATATACATTTTTTCAGCAGCTAAAATTCCTACTTCATAAACATCGTCAGGATTATCAACTAATTTATTGATTCGCTCTCGGGCAGAAAGTTTTCCTTGTTCCGAAATTCTTTTAAGGCGAGATTTACCTCCGCCTTGTTTTATTTTACGAATGCGTTCTTGGAGATTAGCCCAGGCCATTTTTAAAGCATCTTCATTAATTTCTTTTTCTAAATTCATTTTTTAACTCTAGTATCTACGAAAGTACTAAAATCTATAGGTAGCATTTTAAATTTTTGTTGGATATTTGTTCATTCATAAAAATTACTATGAGTTTAAACAAAAATAAAATAATGAGATATGTTGCCCTAATAATGGCCATCCTTGGCAGTGCACTTATCTTAATAGGAGTTTTGAAATATCCAGAATATGCGATTGGATTTTCTATAGCGGGCATTGGATTCTATGCTTTAGCCTGGGCTTTTAATGCTTTAAAAGGTAGAATTTAATTATGTCTGACGATAAGAAAGTGATTTTTTCGATGACAGGGGTTTCTAAAACCTATGCAAGTGCAAATCAACCTGTTTTAAAAAATATATATTTAAGCTTTTTTTATGGTGCAAAAATTGGAATTCTAGGCCTTAATGGCTCTGGAAAGTCAACGCTTTTAAAAATTATAGCAGGTTTAGATAAAAATTTTCAGGGAGATGTTGTTTTTTCTCAAGAATACTCTGTTGGTTTTTTACAGCAAGAACCTAAAATGGATGAAGAAAAAACAGTACTTGAAGTAGTTAAAGAAGGAGCGGCTGAAACAGTTGCAATTCTTGAGGAATATAATAGTATTAATGATCAATTTGGATTGCCAGAAGTTTATGAAAATGCTGATAAGATGCAGAAACTCATGGATCGTCAGGCAGTTTTACAAGATCAAATTGATGCTTCTAATGCATGGGAACTAGATACTCAGTTGGAAATTGCTATGGATGCCCTTAGAACTCCACCTAGTGATCAAAAAATCTCAGTATTATCTGGAGGAGAGCGAAGACGTGTTGCATTGTGTAGATTACTATTAAAGAAGCCAGATATTTTATTGTTAGATAAACCAACTAATCATTTAGATGCCGAATCTGTTCATTGGTTAGAACATCATCTTGCACAATATCAAGGAACTGTTATTGCAGTAACGCATGATCGTTATTTCCTAGATAATGTTGCTGGTTGGATTTTGGAGTTAGATCGAGGGGAAGGAATTCCATGGAAGGGAAATTACACCTCATGGCTGGATCAGAAATCAAAACGCTTAGCTCAAGAGCAGAAGCAAGCTTCAAAACGTCAAAAGACGTTAGAACGCGAATTAGAATGGGTCCGTATGGCACCCAAAGGAAGACAATCGAAACAAAAGGCACGTTTATCAAATTATGATAAACTGATGAGTCAAGATCAGAAAAAGGTAGATGAAAAGTTGGAAATATTTATTCCTAATGGCCCACGTTTAGGAACAAATGTTATTGAAGCCTCTCATGTAGCAAAATCATTTGGAGATAAAATGTTATATGATGATTTAAATTTTACTTTACCGCAAGCTGGTATTGTTGGGGTTATTGGACCGAACGGAGCTGGAAAGTCAACTGTTTTTAGAATGATAATGGGAGAGCAGACTGTTGATGGAGGTAGTTTTTCTGTAGGAGAAACTGTTAAATTAGCTTATGTGGATCAATCACATTCTAATATAAATGTTGATAAGACTATTTGGCAAAACTTCAGTGATGAGCAAGAGCTTATAATGCTTGGAGGTAGGCAAATCAATTCTCGTGCTTTTTTAAGTCGATTTAACTTTAGTGGAAGTGAGCAAAACAAAAAAGTATCTGCTCTTTCTGGTGGGGAACGAAACCGTTTGCACTTGGCAATGACTTTAAAAGAAGAAGGGAACGTATTATTGTTGGATGAACCAACCAATGATCTGGATGTAAATACCTTACGTGCCTTAGAGGAAGGATTAGAGAATTTTGCTGGCTGTGCTGTAGTTATATCTCATGACCGATGGTTTTTAGATCGTATTTGTACTCATATTCTTGCATTCGAAGGTGATTCTCAAGTGTATTTCTTTGAGGGTTCATATTCTGATTATGAAGAAAATAAAAAGAAACGTTTAGGTCAAGATTTGATGCCTAAACGAATTCAGTATCGTAAACTTTCAAGGAATTAATTAAAGATTTTAATTCCAGTTTATTGTGCTTTTTCTAAAGAAAAATGCTACAATAAGTCCTAAAATTGGAAAAATAGAAAACATGGTAAAAAGATGTTGATACTCTTCAACGCCAGGGTTTTTTCCTAATACATATCCTGTAAATAAAGACATAAATATATCTGGTGTAAATCCTATAATTGAAATAATTCCTACTAATGTTCCTGTAATTTTAATTGGTGCTTTTAATTCTTCGATTAGTGCAAAGTATAATCCCCTTAAGGAATAGGTTCCAATTGCAATTAAGATAAATAAACTAAAAGATACTGCAAAATACTTTCTTTCGAAATCTTCCAATCCAATTAATATAGATGCAATAGCAATAAATGTGAAACATGGAATCACAACTAGAGAAGGTCTTGATTTATCTGCAATCCAGCCAACAAAAACAACTGTTAGTGGACGTATGAATTGAATAAAAACAGCAAAATAAGTTGCATTTTCTATGCTAAACCCCCAAACATCTTTTGCATAAATACCAAATACACCAGTTAGCTTATAGCCAGTGTAAGCAGACATTATCAGTAACGAATGAAATATGATTTTAGGTTTTTTAATTAGTTCAAAGACCTGTTTTAAACTAAAAATTTGATTTTCTTTTGGCTCTTCAAAGCCTTCATTTGGTAGTGAAAACCATACAAATAAACCAATTAGAAAAACAATTCCTGTTATTGCACTAAGAATATATTGTAGAGTTATTTTCTTATCTTCATAAGTAACAACTGCAGATCCATCAGGAAAAAAATAGCTAAGAATAGAAGCCCCAAAAAGTGCAATAGTTGCGGCAAATAATCCTCTTCCTCCGTCAAGAAGTCCAAATGAAATACCTTGATTATTTTTATTTCCCCAAAGTCTAGTTGCCTTGATGAGTGCTGCCCAAAAAAGAAAAATGGTCGAAACACCCCAAAGGGCATAAAGAATTTTAAAACTAACAATAGAGGGAATAGAAACCATAATGACTCCTCCAATACTAGTAATAATTAATGATATTGAGAGTAATTTTCGTGCCTCCCATTTATCAGCTATGAATCCCCCAAAAAAATATGATACAAGAGCTGTGACACCATAAAGTGCCTGTGCCTCACCAATATCAAGATCAGAAATTTTAAAGACATCACGTATAATTGGTTTAAAAACACGCATCACTATAAAAGGCAATAAGAATATAGCTTCCCCTGCAATAATTAATGCAGCCATGGAAGTAAATTTTGATTTCACTTCACCAAAGTAGTGATTTAATTATGGGAGTGAGGTTAGAGATATTACTTTTTTAGATTCAAAGACATTTTAATGTTCCCTCTAGCATATTTTATATCTGGGTCAATGGGTACCTCAATAAAATCATATTTACGATATAAATGAATTGAATTTTTTAAAATAGTATTTGAATATAAAATTAAAGTATTCCATTGTTGTTTTCTAGAATACTCAATGGCGAATTGCATTATTTTATTTCCGAACCCCTTTCCTCTTTCTGAGGGTGTTAGAGCCATTTTACTAAATTCAAAAAGCTTTTCACCTTTTTTTAAAAATGCAAAAGTACCAATGATGGTTCCCTCTAGAGATACCATAAAAATCTCACCCCCTTTTTTAATAATTTGTTTTGAAGGGTTGTTAAGCACTAAATAATCATAGGGTTCAACCACAAAAAATGTTTTAAGCCATTCTATATTTAAAGCTTTAAATATATTTGCATGTTCATTTTTAAAAAGTATAAATTCTAGATTTTTAGCCATTTCCAGTCATCTTTTCTGGAGATACCCATGCATCAAATTCTTCTCCTGTTAGGTATCCTAATGCTAAGCTTGCTTCTTTCAGAGTAGTTCCTTCTTCATGAGCTTTGTTTGCGATTTCAGCAGATTTATAATATCCTATTTTAGTATTTAAAGCAGTTACAAGCATTAATGAGTTTTGAACTAATTCATCAATACGTTTAAGGTCAGGTTCTATTCCATTCACACAGTTTTCCGTGAAACTTACACAGGCATCACCAATTAATTGAGCAGATTGAATAAAGTTTGCTGCCATGACAGGTTTAAAAACATTAAGCTCATAATGTCCTTGAGTCCCTGCAATACTAATTGCAACATCATTTCCCATTACTTGAGCACATACCATAGTTATGGCTTCACATTGAGTAGGATTCACTTTTCCGGGCATGATAGAACTTCCAGGCTCATTAGCTGGAATAATAATTTCACAAATACCAGAGCGAGGACCTGAGGCCATCATGCGAATATCATTTGCTATTTTATTAAGAGAAACAGATACCTGCTTTAGTGCACCGTGTGATTCAACAATAGCGTCGTGTGCAGAAAGTGCTTCAAATTTATTATAAGCTGTAATAAAGGGTAGGCCTGTGAATTTTGCAATGTAATGGGCTACTTTTTCTGAATAGCCTTTAGGAGTGTTTATTCCAGTCCCTACTGCCGTACCCCCTAAGGCCACCTCAGCAAGGTGCTCAAGGGTGTTATTGATAGCCTTAATCCCATGATCTAGTTGAGACACATAGCCAGAGAATTCTTGTCCAAGAGTTAGGGGAGTAGCGTCCATCAAATGAGTTCTTCCGATTTTCACTACTTTTTCAAATGTTTTAGCTTTTTTATCTAAAGCATTACGGAGAGTAGTGATACCTGGCAATGTGTTGGTTATGATTTTCTTGTAAGCTGCAATATGCATTCCAGTTGGAAAAGTATCATTCGAAGATTGTGACTTATTTACGTCGTCATTTGGGGCTAATGTTTTACTTCCATCTCCCAGTTTATTGCCAGCAAGAACATGGGCTCGGTTTGCAATAACCTCATTGACATTCATGTTGCTTTGGGTTCCAGAGCCTGTTTGCCAGATGACTAGTGGAAATTGATCATTCAATGTTCCACTTACTATTTCTTCACAAACTTGTGCAATTTGATTTCTCTTTTCAACTGATAAAACACCCAGTTCATGATTGGTAAAAGCAGCAGCCTTTTTGAGATAAGCAAATCCTTCAATTATTTCCATTGGCATGGAAGCAGGATCACCAATTTTAAAGTTTGAACGTGAACGTTCTGTTTGAGGCCCCCAATAAACATTTATAGGAACTTTAACTTCTCCGATAGTATCTTTTTCAATTCTAAATTCCATGAGTATAGTTTTATATGGTAAAAATACTCGATTTGTAAGAATTGGTTTTTATAACTTCCATTTATTTTATGAATAAGGTTTATTAAATCATAAAATGGGGTGGTCTCACAAACAAAAAATTATGTACTTTTATACTCTAAATAAAGGTTATGTTCGAATTTGATCAATACTTAGGATTTCTTGCTTTTCTTTCCATCTTAACGATTGGTTTTTGGTTAATGATTTTTTTGTTGACTTTTGTTATTCCTTATTGGTTAGTAGGAGCGATAATAGAACATTTTAAATATGGTAAGAATAAACTGACAATTGAAAAAAGAAAATAAAAAGGGGGCTCATAAGCCCCCTTTTTATTTTTAAAATTCAACTTCATCACCACCATTTCCATAGTTTTGGCCTCCTTTTCTACGTTGGTTTTTTCGTTCGTTTATTTTATAGGTGAACGTCATAACGTAAGAAGGTCTTCTCCATTGAAATTCGCTATAATTTGTAAAGAGTTCAGTAGTTGTTGTGTTTCTATAAAACCTTGAATTCAATAAGTCACTTGCATTAAAAGAAAGCGTTCCCTTTTTATTTAAAATATCTTTGTTTATTGCACCTGACAAGACAAAGAATCCTTTTGATTTACTTTGAGCGGTAGCATTTGGACCTCTGTAGAATCCTCTTAATTGTGCAGTCCAGCCTTTGGATAAAGTAACATTACCATTAATTCTGGCAAACCAACTTACGATTTCAGCATCAAAAACCTGATTATTGTATATCCCAATGGTTTCTGAATTGAAAATATTAAAGTTTCCACTTAAACGAAATTTCCTTGAAGGAGTATAGGTTAAAGTGAATTCTGTTCCTAAACGATTATTTTCTGCAAGGTTGATTGATGTTGCTCGTAATGATGGGATTTCAATTATTGGATCTTCACTTACCCTAACAACTTCTCCAGTTGCCTCTGTAATCCGTGTAATCACTTGTGTTGCTTTTTGGTAATAAGCTGATCCATTTAAGGTGAGTTTTTCCCAACGTTTTAGATATCCAAAATCAAAAGTACTCGAGTAGGAGGGATTCAAATCTGGGTTTCCTTGTCTGAAAAAAGTTACACTAGATCGCGATGGAAACGGATTTAAAGACCAACTTCTAGGACGTCTAATTCTTCTACTAAATCCTAAGGTAATGTTCTCTTCTTCACTAAATTCATAAGATAAATTTACTGTTGGGAAAAAGTTAGTATATTTTTTTTCTTTAAAGTCATTGGTTGTTTTTTGATCAATAACGATGTTAGTATTTTCCATTCTTAATCCTAGTAAGTAGGAAAACTTATTAATTTTTTTTCCATATTGGGTATAAAGTGCGTTTATATTTTGCTCAAATAGTAAAACATTTGAAAGGTTTGAGTCTATTATAAATCGGCCATTTTCTTTTATGGCAATCTCGTAATCATTTTCTTGTGAACTAAAGTCTCCACGATATCCAAATTCAAACTGAGTGTTTTTATCAATAGGCCATATATAATCCAATTGAAATAAATTTCTTGTCTGTGACTCCAATGTCCCTGCTGTTTCACTTGGTGAATCAGAATTAGAAATATCAGCAAATTCATCTTCTGCACTTTTTTGAAGTTGAATTTCAGCAACTAATTCATGCCCATCATCATTAAACTTCTTTGTAAAATTTGCAGTGAATTGACTTGAATTGTCTTCTTCGGCCTCTTCTTGTAATCTATCTAAAGAAGAAAGGACATCTCCATTAGCATTTAGATCATCAATTTCTGTATTGGAATCACTTGTATTGTTACTGTCACGAACAAAACCGCTTATGGTTAAGGAGGTTTTATCATTTATGTAATATTCTACTCCCAAATTGATAAAGTAATTCTTTCGAATTCTGTCGTAGTCTCTTGTTTCATTTACAAAAGAACTGGGTAGATCACCATTAAAATATTCGCTATTAAAGACTCCACCGCCAAGAGACTTTTGATCTCTGTAGGTTGTTGTTGAAAAAACATTTAATTTTTTAGTTCTCCAATTTAGAGTTACTGTACTTCCTAAGTATTCTGGAATCCCAGTATTTGCAATGAAAGTTGCATTGAAGCCAATTAATTCATCTTTCTTCAGTATAATATTTATAATACCTGCTGTTCCGGAAGCTTCATAGCGTGCAGAAGGAGAGGTGACTACTTCAACCTTTTCAATGGATTCAGCTGGTAGCTGACGTAATGCAGCAGATCCAGAAAGACCTACTAATCCAGAAGGCTTTCCATTTATGAGAATACGTACGTTGTCATTTCCTCTCAAAGAGATATTTCCTTCGACATCTACAGATACAGAGGGTATATTATCCATTACATCCGTAACGCTTCCACCTCTTACAGTAATGTCTTTTCCTACGTTATAAATTCGTTTGTCAAGTCTTATTTCAACTTCCGTTCGTTCTCCAATTAATTCAATCTCTTCAAGAGATTCTGAATTAATATTAAGCTTAAAATTTCCTAGATTGGTATTTTCTTGTATTATTTTTCCAATGATGGTTGTTTTATCAAAACCGATGTATTCAATAGTTATATTATACTTTCCAGGAAAAATATCAATATCAAAGTTTCCATTAGTATCTGTAATCCCGCCTTGAACTTTTTCAGGAAAACGTTCATTAACCAAAGAGATTGTTGCATATTCTAGTGGCGCAGCTGTTTCAGAATCAGTTATATTCCCTGATATTTTTATTTTGTTAATATTTAGAGAGTTGTTTGGACGCTGGGAGAATACTGTACATGTAATGCTAACAAGTAACAGAGTTAATAATAATCTTTTCATATATTTTTTGAAGTAATGCTACTTTGACCCTAATATGTATCTTGGGTTTAATTGGCTTTAAGAAATAAAGCTAAATTTTCTATGGGTCTAGCAAGAACCCCTTTATTACCTGAAATAACGATCGGTCTTTCAATTAATCGTGGATATTTTATTAGAAGTTCTAGTATTTCAGTTTCATTTAATGTGTTACGTTTGGAAACATTTTTCCATTCCGATTCATTTTCACGAACTATTTCACTGGGTTTAAGCGCTATATTGTTTAATACCTCCTGAAGGCTATCTTTTGTAAAAAAGCCATCTAGATACAACACTACCTCATGTGAATGACCTGCTTCTTCAAGAAATTGTATTGCTTCTCTTGATTTTCTACATCTAGGGTTATGGTATATGGTATATTTTTTCATTAACTAAAAAAAAAACTACCCGAAGGTAGTTTTGAATTTATTTGATTTTGTCAGCAATAGCTTTAAAAGCATCCGGATAGTTCATCGCAAGGTCTGCGAGAACTTTTCGATTGAGCTCAATATTATTAGCTTTTACTTTTCCCATGAACTGGCTATAAGACATTCCATTGATACGGGCTCCGGCATTAATACGTGTAATCCAAAGAGATCTGAAGTTACGTTTGTTAACCTTACGGTCACGATACGCATAAAGCATTGCTTTGTCAACAGCGTTTTTTGCAACCGTCCAAACATTTTTACGACGGCCAAAATAACCTTTCGCTTGTTTTAATATTTTTTTTCTACGTGCTCTTGAAGCAACTGAGTTTGTGGATCTTGGCATTTTAGTTGTTTTTTTTTGAAGGAGGCGGTATTTCTACTCTTTTATGCCTGACTTCGGGTTAATTATTAGCGAGTAACCTATTTTAAAATTAATTAAGGCGTAGTTGTTGTTTAATGTTTTTTTCATCACTCTCGTGTACTAAACCAGAATGAGTCAATTTTAATTTACGCTTTTTTGATTTTTTAGTCAAAATATGACTTTTAAAAGCATGCTTACGCTTTATTTTACCACTTCCGGTAATTTTAAAACGTTTTTTAGCACTTGATTTTGTTTTCATTTTTGGCATGACTATTCCTTTTTTTTTATTTTTTCTTCGGAGCAATTAAGATACTCATCTTCTTTCCTTCCAATATTGGCATTTGTTCTACTTTTCCGAGGTCTTCTAAATCCTGAGCTAAACGTAACAACAGGATTTGACCTTGTTCTTTAAATACGATTGAGCGACCTTTAAAAAAAACAAAGGCTTTTAATTTTGCCCCTTCTCCAAGAAATTTTTCAGCATGTTTCTTTTTAAATTCATAGTCATGCTCATCGGTATTAGGCCCAAAACGTATTTCTTTTAAAATAATTTTACTTGTTTTCGCTTTAAGAACCTTCTCTCGCTTCTTTTGTTCGTAGAGAAATTTTTTATATTCTAAAATTTTACACACTGGAGGCTTAGCATTTGGAGAAATCTCAACTAAATCCAATTCTAATGATTCTGCCAAGGCAAGTGCTTTGTTGAGTGAGTAAACTCCAATTTCAACATTTTCTCCAACCAAACGTAGTTCTTGAGCCATTATCTTTTGATTGATACGGTGTGGATCTACTTTGATTACCCTTCCAGGGCGGTTCGTTCTACGTCTTCGTATTGCTATGTCTTCTGTCTTTTAAATTAAACTTCAAAGCTCGTTAAGCTATTTTTCACTTCTTTTTTTATCATGTCCGAAACGTTTTTTATAGAAAAGCTTCCTAAATCGCCTTCAGTATGCTTACGTAACGAAACTGTTTCACTTTCGGCTTCTTTCTCTCCTAAGATAATCATGTAGGGGACTTTGGAGATTTCTGACTCTCTAATCTTCTTCCCTATAGTCTCATTTCGATCATCTAAGAGGGCGCGAATTTCGTGATTTTCCAAGTAATTTAAAACTTTTTGAGCGTAATTTTTATATTTTTCGCTCACACATAAAATATTTACCTGTTTTGGCATTAACCAAAGTGGGAAATTTCCTCCCGTATGTTCTAATAAAATAGCAACAAACCTCTCTAAACTTCCGAAAGGAGCTCTATGAATCATAACAGGTCTATGTAACTCATTGTCACTGCCTTTATATGTTAATTCAAACCGATCAGGTAAATTATAATCAACTTGAATAGTACCTAATTGCCATTGACGCCCTAAAGCATCTTTTACCATGAAATCTAATTTGGGACCATAAAAGGCAGCTTCACCTGTTTCGATTTTATAATCTAGATTTTTTTCATTTGCGGCATTTATTATTGCTTGCTCTGCGAGGTCCCAATTTTCAGATGAACCAATGTATTTTTCTGGTTTTTCAGGATCTCTTAAAGAGACTTGAGCCGTGAAGTTTTCAAAACCTAAAGATCCGAAAACATACAGAACTAAATCAATTACTTTTTTGAATTCCTCATCTAGTTGACTGGGCATACAAAAGATGTGTGCGTCGTCTTGAGTAAACCCTCTAACTCGGGTTAATCCATGAAGTTCACCACTTTGCTCATAACGATAAACGGTCCCAAATTCCGCATAACGTTTTGGTAAGTCCCTATAACTCCAGGGTTTTGAATTGTATATTTCACAATGGTGTGGACAGTTCATCGGTTTTAGAAGAAACTCTTCTCCCTCTGCAGGAGTTTGAATGGGCTGAAAGCTATCAGCACCATATTTTTCATAATGACCTGAGGTCATATAGAGTTCTTTACTTCCAATATGGGGGGAAATAACTTGTTCGTAGCCTGCCTTATTTTGTGCCGCTTTCAGGAAGTTTTCCAATCGCTCACGAAGGGCGGCACCTTTTGGAAGCCATAAGGGTAGACCTTGTCCTACTTTTTTAGAAAAAGTAAATAATTCTAATTCTTTTCCAAGTTTTCTATGGTCACGTTTTTTAGCTTCTTCAACTAGGGCTAAATATTCCGTCAATTCTTTTTGTTTAGGAAACGAAATACCATACACTCTTGTAAGTTGTGGTTTTGTTTCGTCTCCTCTCCAATAGGCTCCTGCGATATTAGTCAGTTTAATTGCTTTTATAAAACCGGTATTTGGAATATGTCCTCCACGACAAAGGTCGGTAAAGTCTGCATGGTCACAAAAGGATATAGTTCCGTCTTCAAGATTTTCTATGAGTTCTGTCTTGAACGGATTATCTTCTTTTTTATAAAATGCTAAAGCTTCTTCTTTTGAAGCGCTACGCATTTTAAATTCAAATTTTTGTCTTGAAAATTCTAAAAATTTCTTTTCTATTTCGATCAAGTCTTTTTCGGTAAGGCTGTGATCACCAAAATCTGCATCATAATAAAAACCGTTATTAATTGCAGGTCCAATTGTTAATTTACAGTTAGGATAAAGAGCAATTAAAGCTTGTGCCAATACGTGTGCTGAAGAATGCCAAAAGGCAGTTTTTCCTTCTTGGTCATTCCAAGTAAAAAGCTGAATATTTCCATTTTCAAGTAGTGGGGTAGTACCCTCAACTATTTTTCCGTTATATTTAGCTGAAAGCACATTTCGTGCAAGTCCTTCGCTAATGCTTTTTGCAACATCCAAAGGAGTTACTCCCTTGTCATAGCTTCGAACACTCTGGTCTGGAAACTGAACTTCAATCATAGTTTTTTTAAAAATGCTTGACAAAAATACGGGTTATTAGTCTAGCAAGCAATCGTTAAGAGAAAGTTTCTAAGATTGCTTTTTTTTACGTTCCCCTAACATGGCATTTACTAATGTTTTTATTCCTTTAAATCCAAAATATAATGTTAAAGTGAGTAGTAATATGCCTAAAACAAAAACAGGATAGAACAACGGATGATTTTTATTTTGAAATGCTTGATGAATTACAAAAGGGCCAATGAAACAAAAGACAATGAAGAAGCTCATTGACCTTAAGCCCTTTTGAAGTAATATTTTATTCATTTTTTTTGTGCGTTTAGAACATTGCGAACATTTTTATGTTCTTGCAACATTTGTTTTGCTTTTTCTGGAGAGATATTAAGCTCTTCAATAAGCATGTTTTCAGCCCTCCCTACTAGTTTTTTATTGGATAGCTTCATGTCGACCATTTTATTGCCTTTAACATGTCCCAGTTGTATCATAGTGGCTGTGGTAATCATATTAAGAATTAACTTCTGAGCAGTTCCTGCTTTCATCCTAGAGCTACCCGTTAAAAATTCTGGTCCTACAATAACTTCAATAGGATAATCACTAACCTCAGAGAGAGGACTGTTAGCATTACAACTTATGCTTCCTGTTATTATGCCCTTTGACTGGCAATCATTTAGTCCTGCAATTACATAAGGCGTTGTTCCAGAAGCCGCAATTCCAACTATAAAATCTTTGGAATTAATATTAAAAACACTCAAGTCTTCCCAGGCTTGATGCGGGTCATCTTCCGCATTTTCTATTGAATTTCGTAAAGCATGGTCTCCACCGGCAATAAGTCCTATAACACGTTCAGGATCAGTTCCAAAAGTGGGAGGGCATTCAGAAGCGTCTAAAACTCCCAATCGACCACTAGTTCCGGCGCCAATATAAAACAGGCGACCACCGGCTTTCTGTTGTTTTATAACAATTTCTATTAACGTCTCGATTTTATCTAAAACGTTACCCACAGCGTGAACAGCATTTTGATCTTCCTGATGAATGCCTTTTAGTAATTGAGCAATATTTTTTTGCTCTAGGTTATTGTGGTTAGAATCTTGTTCGGTAGTTTTTATAAAAGCCATAGTGTTTTTGGTTTTTAACGAATTTAAAAAAATAAACCTCACAATAGAATTATTGTGAGGTTTAAGTATATGAATTATAAAAGTGCTTTACGCGTATCTTTTCAGCTCTAAATTTTCTTTTAAAGCAGCTAAAAATTGTTGCGTAGTTAGATAATGAGAGCTATTCAGCTCTTTTCCATGAATAAGAACAGCAAGATCTTTTGTCATTTCACCACTTTCAACGGTTTCAACACATACATTTTCAAGTGTAGTGCAAAAGTCAATAAGCTCTTGATTATGATCTAGTTTTCCTCGATGAGCTAATCCTCTTGTCCATGCAAAAATAGAAGCAATAGGATTAGTTGAAGTTTCTTTTCCTTGTTGATGTTGGCGGTAGTGTCTAGTTACAGTACCGTGGGCAGCTTCTGCTTCCATTGTTTTTCCATCAGGCGTAACTAAAGTAGATGTCATTAGACCTAATGATCCAAAACCTTGGGCCACTGTATCTGACTGAACATCACCATCATAATTCTTACACGCCCAAACAAAACCTCCGTTCCATTTCATAGCAGCAGCAACCATATCATCAATTAAACGATGCTCATAGGTTATACCTGCAGTAGCAAAAAGATCTTTGAATTCTTTATCAAAAACTTCTTGAAAAATATCTTTAAAGCGACCGTCATAGGCCTTTAAAATCGTATTTTTTGTAGATAAGTACAAAGGCCAACCTTTTTTTAAAGCTTGGTTCATACAAGAGCGAGCAAAACCATATATGGATGAATCAATATTATACATTGACATTGCAACTCCATTTTCCTGAAAGTGGTATACATCCCAGGTTTTAGGCGTACCTCCATCATCTGGCGTAAAGGTCATAGTTAGTTTTCCTTTCCCTGTCGTTACAGTGTCAGCTGCCTTATACTGATCTCCAAATGCATGACGTCCAATACAGATTGGTTTTGTCCAGCCTTGAACGTAACGAGGCACGTTTTTCATAATAATAGGCTCTCTGAATACAGTACCACCAACTATATTTCTGATAGTACCATTAGGGGAACGCCACATATTAGAAAGATTAAATTCAGTAACACGATCCTCATCAGGTGTAATAGTAGCACACTTGATACCCACATGATGTTTTTTTATTGCATTAGCAGCTTGAATAGTAATTTTATCCTCAGTAGCATCTCTAGAAGTAACTGATAAATCGTAATATTCAATTGTTAAATCTAAATAAGGAAGTATCAGTTGGTCTTTGATAAATTTCCAAATGATTCTAGTCATTTCATCTCCATCTATTTCAACAACTGGATTCGTGACTTTAATTTTTGACATGGGTTTAATTTTTTATTTCGGTTGCAAATATAAGTGTTAGCTATTATTTTTAAGTAAATTATCGAAATAAAAAAACCGCCTAAGTATTTGTTTAATACAATTAGGCGGTTAAATTTTTAGTGATAGCTATACTAAGAGTCTAGACGAGCTTCTTTAATACGTGCTTTTTTTCCAGTTAAACCTTTAAAGTAATAAATACGTGAACGACGTACTTTTCCTTTCTTATTAACTTCAATTTTTTCTAAAGCAGGTAAGTTTAATGGGAATATACGTTCAACCCCAACAGTCCCTGACATTTTTCTAATCGTAAAGGTTTTGGATAAACCTTGTCCTTTAATTTGGAGCACCACTCCTTTAAAAAACTGAGTACGTACTTTTTCACCTTCTCTAATCTGATAATATACTGTTAAAGTATCTCCAGCACCAAATTTTGGAAATTCTTTTTTCTCGATGAATTCGTCTTGAACAAAATTGATTAACGCTTCCATGTTATTTTTTTATTGTTTGAAAAGTGACAACATTCACGATTTTCGTCAGAGGTTATCCATTCCGTTTTGCAAAATTAGACTTTATTTTGAAGTAAGCAACTTCTCAGTCTTAATAAATAACTTTAATATTACTTTTTTTGACTACAATGCATTTAATGGAATCAATCTTAATAAGTTTCTCTTACAATGTTTTCATTTCATTTTCATTCGAAAAAAAAATAATGTGAGAATGTTTACTTTTATTTATAAGTTTAAATTTTAGCTTACGATAATTTAATCAAGAATGGTATAAGATTCTGTTGATATTTTTTACAAATAAAAACTATTATGTTTATAAAGAGATTGGCTATTCTAATAAATCAGGACGAAATTTCTTAGTGCGTTCAAGCGCCATTTCATCTCGCCATTTCTCTACTTTAGGTGTATTACCTGAGGTTAAAATTTCAGGAACTTCCCAGTTGTTATATTTTGCGGGTCTAGTATAAATAGGGGGAGCTAAAAGATCATCTTGAAAACTATCGGTTAGTGCAGAAGATTCATCACCTAAAACTCCTGGAATTAAACGGATTATACTATCACAAAACACAGCTGCTGCAAGTTCGCCTCCAGAAAGCACAAAATCACCTATGGAGATTTCATGAGTGATTAAATGATCTCTAACACGTTGATCAACTCCTTTATAATGACCACACAGCAGAATTATATTGTTAAGCGTAGAATTATGATTAGCAATTTTTTGATTTAATTTTTCCCCATCAGGAGTTAAATAAATAACAGCGTCATAGTCTCGTTTATTTTTTAGGTAAGCTATGCATCTGTCAATGGGTTCAATCATCATTACCATTCCTGCACCGCCACCAAATGGGTAATCATCTACTTGACGCTGTTTATGACCACTAAATTTTCTTAAATCATGAAAATGAACAGCAGCTATTCCAGAGACTATTGCACGTTTTAAAATAGAAGCTTCAAATGGACTTTTAAGGAGTTCGGGAAAAAGTGTAATAATATCAATGCGCATGGCTAAGTGAATTATGTTAAACAAAAATATAAAAAGTCGATGCAGAACTTCGATTTTTTAGTAAAAGCTTCACTTTTTAATAATGCATTGATATTTTCAGCTCTTCTCCCGAAGGGTTAAGAAATAAGATGCTATCTAAATTGTCAATATTTATTTTTTTTAAATCTTCAAGTCTGTTTACCTGCTGGTCATTTATTTCCAATATGAGAAAACCATTATCAATTCCTTTTTGATAGAGCCAACGGTTATTCATGTTTGAAATATACAATCCTTGATCAGTTTCAAAGTGTTTTTTTTGTTCAGATGTAAGTTCTCTTAACTCCATTAAAAAATAGGAAGCACGATTAATTTTTTCTAAACGAACACTAATGGTAGTTTCTTTTCCTGCTCGATTATATTTTATATTCACTTTTTCTCCCGGCCTTTTACTTGCCAGGTAGCCAGATAGATCTGCAAATTTATTTATTGCAATACCATCAATACTTTTGATTATGTCATTAGGTTTAAGTCCAGCAAGATCAGCCCCCAAGCCCTCTTCAAGATTGGTGATGTAGAAACCTTCTGTTTCTAAAACATCAAAACGTGTTGCTAAATCAGAGTTTAGAGCTTGTCCCATAACGCCTAATAGTCCACGTTGTACATTTCCAAATTCAATTATATCTTCAAAAATTTTTCGAACTACATTACTAGGTACAGCAAAAGAATATCCTACAAATCCACCCGAAATTGAAGTTATAGCTGTATTAATTCCAATTAATTCTCCTCTCGTGTTTACTAATGCACACCCACTATTTCCTTTATTAACAGCAGCATCGGTTTGGATATACCATTCGTTTTTTCCATCTTGGGTGTTCAAATCTCTAGATTTAGCACTAATAATTCCTGCAGTAACTGTTGAGTTTAGGTTAAAAGGATTTCCTACAGCAAGAACCCATTCTCCAATTTTAGTTGTATCAGAATTTCCAAAGAATACATAAGGTAATTTTTCATTTGCATTAATCTTTAAAACAGCAATATCTGAATCAGGATCAGTTCCTACAACTTGAGCTTTGTAGATTTTGTTTTCATTGGTTGTAATTTCTATTTCAGTATTATTTTCAATTACATGGTTGTTGGTTATGATGAATCCGTTTGGAGAGACAATAACACCAGAGCCAGTTCCAATTCTTTTGGGTAAGTCTTCTTTATCATAAAAATAGCGATAGTATGAAGGAAGATTATTTTCTCCACTACTTGTATTTTTTACGTGTACTACAGCATTTACAGTTTTTTCAGCAGCAATTGTAAAATCTGTTAATTCTGCTGCAACAGTTCCTGTAGTATATGTGTAATTAGTTGGAAGTATTTTTGTTGAAAGATTTTGTTCCTTTTCAATTAGTAATGGAGCGCTAAAATACACATCATAAATAAAAATGCTAAAAACGGCACTCCCAAGTGCAATAATAACTGTTTTAATAAATGATTTCATAAGATTAATTTTTTCTACAAAAATATAATTTTTAAAGTAGTAAAAAATTCATTTAACGCCTTTTTAACAACCTTTAAAATTGATTATATTTGACGCTATGCAGATTCAGTTTGATAAATATCAAGGTGCCGGGAATGATTTTATCATCATTGACAATAGAACAGGTGACTATGATTCACTTTCTCAAGAGAATCTAAAGCTGCTTTGTGATCGAAACAAAGGAATAGGTGCCGATGGAATTATTTTAATTCAAAATCATCAAGTTTTAGATTTCGAAATGCTGTACTATAATTCAGACGGTAATTTAAGTTCTATGTGTGGTAATGGGGGTAGATGTGCTGTTTCTTTTGTTCAGCGCCATAATATCATAGATGTAAACACTCATTTTATGGCCATAGATGGTCCTCACAAGGCTAGCTTAATGTCTCCAATAGAAGTGCGATTACAAATGCAGGATGTTACTAATATTATTAAAAACGAAAACAATATAATTTTGGATACTGGTTCTCCTCATTTAGTTTTGTTTTTGCAAGAGATTGATTCTATAGATGTTAAAAAAGAAGGAGCGATAATTAGATACTCAGATACTTTTAAAAAAGAAGGTATTAATGTAAATTTTATAACAAAAAAAAGTAAAACAATATATGATATTAGAACCTATGAGCGAGGCGTAGAAAATGAAACCCTATCCTGTGGGACTGGTGCAGTAGCTTCTGCCATTGCGATGCATTTTTTAGGAGAATCAAATGGAGTTACTGAAATAAGACTTAATGCATTAGGAGGGGGGTTAACAGTCGGTTTTAAGGTTAAAGGAGCTAGATACGAAAACATATTTTTACAGGGCCCAGCAACTTATGTTTATTCTGGATCACTTTCATTATGAGTCAAGACATTCTTACTTTACGGGCATTAGAACCTGGTGATATTGACGTGTTACTAAATATTGAAAATGACAAAGAGTTTTGGAAATATTCAAATCAAAGGGAACCTTTCTCAAGGCATCTTTTAGAATTATACATAGCACAGCAGCAACATGATATTTTTGAGATAAAACAACGTAGGTATATTCTCACTGATTCTTCTCAAAAATTACTTGGTATTATTGATTTATTTGACTTTGAACCCTTTCATAGAAGGGTAGGAGTAGGATTAATTATTATATCTTCTGAACGCAGAAAAGGTATGGGTAAAAAAGCACTTGGATTAATTGAACTTCACTGTATAAATAATTTAAATATCCATTCTATGTATGCTAATATTGCCATTGAAAATAATCCAAGTATTTCCGTTTTTGAGTTTTGTGGTTTTGAAAATGTTGGCATAAAAAAAGAATGGAATTTTTATGAAGGCTCATTTCATGATGAATTTTTATATCAAAAAATAATAGGATAATGTATAAAAGAAAATTAATAGTGTTAATTAGTTTAATCGGTATTGGAATCGGCACTTATTTTATTTTTAATTTTTACAATATTTTTTTTTGGAATAATACAGTTTTTAAAAATAAACACTCTTATGTATTTATTGACCATGATGACACAATGGATTCCCTTGAAATTCAATTAGAACCTCTTTTAAAATCATCAAAAAATTTTTTAATAGCAGCAGAGAAAAAAGGCTATTCTCAAAACATTAAACCAGGTAAGTATAAACTTATAAGAGGGTCAGGAAACAATGAGTTAATTAATGTTCTTCGTTCAAAACGGCTAACGGTTAAAGTTGTTTTTAATAACCAAGAGCGTATTGAAAATCTCGCAAAACGAGTTTCATCTCAAATAGCTGCAGATAGTTCTAGTTTAATGAATGCCTTTTATGACACTTCTTTTTTAGAGTCTAATGGTTTTTCCAAAGAAAACATATTGGCAATGTATTTACCAAATTCATATGATTTTTTTTGGGACACTACCGCTGAGGGTTTTAGAAAAAAAATGTTTAACAATTATCAACAATTTTGGAATAAAGACCGTTTAAAAAAAGCTAAAGCACAGAATCTTTCACCTATTGATGTTTATATCCTTGCATCTATAGTTCAAAAAGAATCTCCAAAAGAAGATGAGCAACCACGTGTGGCTAGTGTATATTTAAATCGTCTGGCAAAGAGAATGAAACTTCAAGCAGATCCAACCGTTATATATGCATTAAAAAAAGAATCTAATGATTTTGATCAAGTAATAAAACGTGTATTATTAAAAGATTTAAAAATTTCTTCACTTTTTAATACTTATAAAAATAAAGGCCTACCTCCTGGTCCAATAACAATGCCTGATATCTCAACTATTGAAGTGGTTCTTTCTGCCGAACAAAACACATATTTATATTTTGTAGCAGATCCTTCAAAACCAGGTTATCATTTATTTGCTAAAAATTTACGCCAGCATAATAGTAATAAGCAGCTATATATTAACTGGATAAATAAGAAGAAAATTTATCGTTAAAAAGGACCTTCAATAATGAAAATACATGGTCTCTTATTTAATTTAACTTTTTCATTTTTCCATTGACTTATAGTAAGTGTTTTTATGTATTCATTCTGCAAGGTTAGATCACAACTTACACATAAAAGCGTATTGGATAAAAGTACTTTTAATAATTCTTTGAGTAATGAATCACTTCGATAAGGAGTTTCAATGAATAATTGCGCCTGATTATCTTTAATTGCTTTTTTTTCAAATTTAATGATAGCTTGTTTTCTTTTTTTTTGCTCAATAGGAAGGTATCCATTAAATGCAAAGTTTTGACCATTCATGCCAGAACTCATCATGGCAAGAATGAGCGATGAAGGTCCAACTATTGGTTTTACCTGAATTCCAAGTCTATGTGCTTTAGCAACAATCACACTTCCAGGATCCGCAATTCCTGGGCATCCAGCATCTGAAAATAATGCCATTGAAATTCCAGCTTTACACTGATCTAAGTAGGTTTCTGTTTCTTCTTGGGTAATAAATTTATTCAGTGGATACAGTATGAGTTGGTCCTGGTTTTTATTAGGTGCTATTTTCTTGATAAAACGCCTGGCTACTTTTTCATTCTCTATGATAAAATGATTTTGATCTTCTATGATTTTTTTAACGGTAAGGGGTAAAACTTCTAAAGGAGGATTTTCTCCAAGAGGAGTGGGTATTAGAAATAGTACTCCTGGTTTCTTTATTCCATCTTTCATTTCTTCAGAATATTAGCAATACGTTCACAAGCATTTTCAAGAAGAGAAAAACATTGATCAAATCCTTCTTTAACACCATAAAAAGGATCGAAAATATTTTCTTGATTTGGAAGAATATAATTTACTTTCAGTTGTTCTTGTATTGAGGAAGCCAGTAAAATTAGGTCCTCATGATTATTATAATCTATTACATATATATAGGAAAAAACTTTAAAATCATTGACTGAAAATGATCGTGCTATCTGTTTACGAATATAAATGTTATTTTTTAATCCCACTGCAATAATTCTGGGGTCTGGAGGATACCCAATATGATAGTTTGATTTACCAGCAGAATCTACTTCAATATTTAAATGATTCACCTTAGCATTTAAAATGCCTTGTGCTAGAGGAGAACGACAAATATTACCCAAACAAACAATGAGTATTTTTTTGTGTTCCATTATGAAAAATATTTTATAAGGTAAGCTTTTGGCTTAAGTCATCTACATATTTACGAAACTGTTTATCCGTAAAGCTAAGATTATCGACTGTTTTACAGGCGTGTAAAACGGTAGCATGATCTCTTTTTCCAATTTGACTTCCAATACTTGCTAATGAGGCTTTAGTATATTTTTTAGCAAAATACATTGCAAGTTGACGGGCTTGAACTATGTGTCTTCTTCTTGTTTTTGATTGAAGAGTTTCAACATCCATTTGAAAATAATCAGAAACAACTTTTTGGATGTAATCAATAGAAACTTCACGTTTTGTGTTTTTCACAAATTTCATGACTACTTCTTTTGCTAAATCGATAGTGATTTCAACTTTGTTAAAAGATGATTGTGCAATGAGTGAAATGATAGCACCTTCTAACTCCCTAACGTTAGTTTTAATATTTTTGGCAACGTATTCAATTATATCATCATTAATATCTACTCCATCAAGGTAAAGTTTATTTTTTAAAATAGAAATACGCGTTTCATAATTAGGAAGTTGTAATTCAGCTGAAAGCCCCCATTTAAATCTAGAAAGCAAACGCTGTTCAATATCTTGCATGTCAACAGGAGCTTTGTCGGAGGTAAGAATAACTTGTTTTCCATTTTGATGTAAATGATTGAAGATATGGAAGAACACATCTTGAGTTCCTGTTTTTCCTGATAGGAACTGAACATCATCAATAATAAGTACATCAAGAATTTGATAGAAATGAATGAAATCGTTTCTTGTATTTTTTTTCACTGCTTCAATATATTGTTGGGTAAATTTTTCAGCAGCAATATATAAGACTGTTTTGTCTTGATATTTTTCTTTTATTTCCACTCCAATAGCATGTGCTAAATGTGTTTTCCCTAAACCAACTCCACCAAAAATCAGAAGTGGATTAAATGATGTCCCACCCGGTTTTGCAGATACTGCTAATGCGGCAGATCTTCCAAGGCGATTAGAGTCACCTTCTAAAAAATTATCAAAATTGTAATTTGGATTTAATTGTGATTCAATTTGAAGATTTTTAATTCCAGGAATAACAAAAGGATTTTTAAGTTCTCCCGCATATGAGTTAATAGGACCATCCACTTGTTGTGTTTTTACACCACTTCTATTGTTGCTGGGGATTTTTTCTGTGAAAGGTATATTATTTCCAAAAGTATTTTCCATTCTAATAGCATACAACAGACGAGCATCTTTACCTAACTCTTTATGTAATGATGTTTTAAGAAGCTTAACATAGTATTCTTCTAACCATTCATAGAAAAACTTACTAGGAACTTGGATAGTGAGAATATTATCATTTAACTTGACTGGTATAATTGGTAAGAACCAAGTTTTGTATGCTTGTGGCTGGATATTATCTTCAATGAAAGAAAGGCAGTTAGTCCAGACCTTAGAAGCATTCTCACTCATTTGATATTTTCTTTTGATTTTTACGGTTAGAGTCGTTTTTCATACCCATCTACAAATATTGTTTTAATTAATTTAAAAAAAAAATCAATTTGCTATTGAATAATAACTTTTTTTTTATGATATTCTGACTCTCTTATTTTATTCAAAATTCAAAAACATTTTAAGATATTTATTAAAATTAATGGAATATACAACAAATAAAATCACTGTTCGCTACAGCGAAACTGATCAAATGCAGTTTGTTCATCATAGCAATTATTTAAAATATTTTGAGTTAGCTCGCTTGGAATGGCTTACAGTACTTGGTGTATCTTATTCTGAAATGGAAAAAAAAGGAATTTTAATGCCTGTAGTAAAAGCAAGTATTGAATTTAAAACTCCTCTTTATTTTGGAGATGAGTTTCAAGTGAGTGTAGTTTTGAAAAATATACCACGTGCTACTCTAGTTTTTGATTATAAGATTATAAATCAAAAAAATCAAATGATTTGTTTAGGAACTACTGTTTTAGCTTTTCTATCAACCTTCACAAAGCGGCCTATGCGGTGCCCTGAAATTTTATTAGAAAAATTTAGTTGAAATAAATATCCAGTATTTCACCTTCATATATTTCTGTTTGGTTTGATATTTTTTTAAATTCAGGTGCCATAATTCCAGTTTTAATTTTTTTATCTGTTTTAAAAACTCTTGCCTCATCCCATAGATTATCTTTAATAAAAGATTCTAATGTTCTTAAGCCACCCTCAATAATGATTGATTGAATTTTTAGTTTATAACATTCTTTTAGGATGTTTTTAATACAGAATGGAGAAACTATATTTTGTTCTTTTTTATTTGGTAATAATTCAATGGGGTCTTTAGTAAAAAATAACGTAGGAATATTGTCTTGAAATAATTTTGAATCCTTTGGTGTTCGCCTATTTGGATCAATAACGATCCTTAATGGATTATTTCCTGCCCACTCCCGGGTGGTTAATTCAGGGTTGTCATTAATTACGGTTTGTACACCGACTAAAATTGCTGCCTCTTCACTTCTCCACTTATGAACACGTTGTCTCGAATAGTTATTAGTAATCCAAAATATTTCAGGATTATCTGTTTTTTTTTGAATGGGTGCAATAAAGTTATTTTTAGTTTGTGCCCATTTTAATATAACATAAGGTCTTTTTAAGTTGTGAAATGTAAAAAAACGTCGATTTAAAAAATCCGCTTCTTTTTTTAGTATCCCAATAAGTACCTCGCATCCTGCTTTTTTTAATTTTTCAATTCCTTTTCCTGTAACGAGAGGGTTTGGATCAGTAGATGCAATTACAACTCGTGGAATTTTATTTTTAATAATTAAATCTGAACAAGGTGGTGTTTTACCAAAATGATTACACGGTTCTAATGAAACATAAAGGGTGCTTTTAGAGAGAAATTTTTTATTTTGAACATTAGATATAGCGTTTGCTTCTGCATGGGAACTACCTACTTTTTGATGCCATCCTTCACCTATTATATTGTCTTTATATACAACTACAGAACCAACTAAAGGATTGGGAAAAGTTTTTCCCAATCCTTTTTCTGCCAATTTAATGCAGCGTTGCATAAAGAAATAGTCTTTTGTATTTTTCAAATCGTAGTATAAATATTTTTTCTTTGCCAAGAAAATCAAAATTGACTGTAAATTTATAACAAAAATTAAGGAATGAAGATTCGACCAATAGACATTAAAGATAATCGTGAATTATCCTTAATGATTCGCTCTGTTTTAATTGAAATGGGTGTTCCTAAAACTGGGACAGCTTATGAAGACCAAGAGTTAGATACTATGTATGAGGCTTATCTTGGCTTGAGAACTATATATTATGTTGTCACCGAGGGGAAAAAAATTTTAGGGGGCGCGGGAATTGCCCCATTAAAAGAAGGTGATCCTTCAGTTTGTGAGCTTCAAAAAATGTATTTTTCTCCTAAAGCACGTGGTAAGGGATTTGGTCATCAAATGATTGATGCTTGTATTAATTTTGCAAAATCAAATGATTTTAAATTGTGTTATATTGAAACCATGCCCAATATGGAGGCTGCTCAAAAATTATATAAAAAGTTAGGATTTAATTACATTGATCATCCAATGGGAAACACTGGTCATTATTCATGTCCATTTTGGATGACAAAATCTTTAATATGACATATATTGAAGGACGGAATTTATTTAGATCGCAATTAAAAGTATTTTTTGAAATTAATGAAATTGATTTTTACTATAAAGTGATTTTAAAATCTTTTTTTAAAATCGAACCAACGGCAATTTCTTTGTACCCTGAGACTGTTTTTTTACCTGCTAAAGTAAAAATTATTAAAGTTGTATTACAACGTCTTTTAAACGAAGAACCTTTACAATATATTTTAGGCACCACCTCTTTTAGATCTCTTAAACTTCTGGTTACACCTGTCGTTCTAATTCCGCGTCCAGAAACTGAGGAATTAGTTGAATGGGTTTTAGAAGATTACAAGTCAATTAATCATAAGCATGTAGTTATTGATATCGGAACGGGCAGTGGTTGTATAGCTATTTCTCTAGCAAAGGAACAGCCTTTTTTTAATGTCACAGCACTAGACATATCTAGTAAAGCTCTCGAGATTGCAAAATCTAATGCTATTAAAAATAAGACTATCATTAATTTTATTCAAGCTGACATTACTGCCTCAAGCACTGAAATTTTTCCTGTTAACGTAATTATTTCTAATCCTCCTTACATTCATCCCAGGGAAAAAAAAGAGATGAAAAATAATGTTATTAACAATGAGCCATCTATTGCTCTATTTGTTCCAGAGGAAGATCCTCTTCTGTTCTACAGATGTATTTTACGGTATGCTCAAAAAAACTTACTTCCTGATGGAGTTATTTATTTTGAAATTAACCCTTATTTTCTATCAGAAATGAAAAACCTTATCTTATCAATAACAAATTATTCTATTGAAGAAAGAAAAGATATATTTGGAAAAGTCCGCATGCTTCGTCTTCAAAGTCATTAAATATGGAAGAAATTAAACAAAGAATTTTATTATTACAACAATCATTACACAACCACAATCATAGATACTATGTTCTTGATGATCCTACTATTTCTGATTTCGAATTTGACCATTTATTAAAAGAACTTCTGTTGTTAGAAGAGAAATATCCTGAATTTTTTGACATAAACTCTCCCACACAAAGGGTAGGGGGTGGTATCACAAAATCTTTTAAAACAGAAGCCCATCGGTATCCAATGTATTCTTTATCAAATACTTATTCCAAAGAAGAATTATTTCAATGGGAAGAACGACTGAAAAAAGTTCTAGGTGAAGAGGCTGTTATTGAATATACCTGTGAGTTGAAATTTGATGGAGTATCCATTAGTTTAACATATGAATATGGAGTTTTAGTAAAGGCAATTACAAGAGGCGATGGTGTTCAAGGAGATAATGTTACTACTAATGTTAAAACTATTAAAACAATCCCACTTAAATTACAAGCTGATTTCCCAAATTTTTTTGAGATCCGAGGAGAGATAATTTTACCTTGGGAAGGCTTCCATAAAATGAATGAAAAACGATTTCAGCTTGGTGAAGAACTTTATAGAAATCCAAGAAACACAGCTTCTGGAAGTTTAAAAATACAAGATAGTAGCATAGTAGCTGAACGTCCCCTTAATTGTTTTTTATACTCATTAGTAGGAGAAAAATTACCTCTTGATTCACAAATAGAGGCCTTAAAAAAGGCACGAGAGTGGGGATTTAAGGTGCCTAATTCTGCTAAATGTGTTTCTTCCATTGATGCTGTTTTTGAATTTATCACTTTTTGGGATGAAAAGCGAAAAACACTCCCTTATGAAATTGATGGTATTGTAATTAAAGTAAATAGTCTTTCTTTACAAGAAGAACTTGGCTTTACCGCTAAGGCTCCACGCTGGGCAATAGCCTACAAATATAAGGCAAAACAAGCATTTACTGTTTTAAAAGGAGTGCAATATCAAGTTGGAAGAACTGGTGCAATAACACCAGTTGCTCAACTTGAACCTGTAATTATTTCTGGCTCCACAGTTAAAAGAGCTTCTCTTCATAACGCTGATCAGATTGAAAAATTAGACCTTAGAATAGGAGATACTGTCTTTGTGGAAAAAGGAGGAGAGATAATACCCAAAATAACTGGAGTAAATATCACAAAACGAACTATCGTAAATAGTCCTATAAAATTTTTAATTGAATGTCCAGAATGTCATAGTAAATTAATTCGCGAGGATGGTGAAGCTCAACACTATTGTAAAAATGATCAACACTGCCCACCTCAACAAATTGGTAAAATTCAGCATTTTATTGGACGAAAAGCAATGGACATTGAAGGTTTGGGTAGTGAAACAGTTAGCCTATTGTTCAATGAGGGAATCATTCAAAATATTTTAGATTTATATAAACTACAAAAAGAACAGATTTTGCCTGTAGAAAGAATGGCAGAGAAGTCTGTTTCAAATCTATTGGAGGGTATTTTAAAATCAAAAGAAAAACCCTATCACAAAGTTCTTTTCGGTTTAGGCATCAGGTTTGTCGGAGAAACAGTCTCCAAAAGATTAAGTGAAGAGTTCATTTCTATTGAGCGACTTTCAATAGCAACAAAAGAGGAATTAACAAATACTGACGAAATCGGAGATCGTATTGCTCAAAGTGTAATCGATTTTTTTTCAGTTTCAGAAAATAAAATTTTAGTTAAATCTCTAAAAGAGTTTGGTCTTCAAATGGAAACAGTTGAGTCCTCTAAAAATTTTCACAAAGCTTTTACAGGAAAAAGATTTGTTGTGTCTGGAGTTTTTAATAATTTTTCAAGAGAAGAACTTAAAACTGAAATACTATCATTGGGAGGTAAGATTGTAAGTTCTGTTTCCTCTAAAACAAATTATTTAATTGCAGGAGATGGTACGGGTCCCACTAAAAATGCAAAAGCCTTAAAATTTGATATTTCAATTTTAGATGAGAAATCATATATTGCGTTAAAGGAATCACTTTAAAATGTTTTGTTTATAACATTTTGTTTAAAAAATACATAAATCATTTATTTTTTATGTAAAAAATAAATGATTAGTTAATTTCATAAATTAATAATGGTTAGAATAATATCTGATTTTGTATTGAAATCACGTTTCAAGAAAAAATTAAAGTTATTAGCTTCTGTTTCGAAGTCGAATAGAAAACAGATTAAATCTATTGCAATTCTTGTTTCAGGGAATTATGAAGTTAAAGAACACATGTTTATAGATTTCGCTAAAGCATTTAAAGTTCCAACCCAAAATATTACTATTGTGGTTTTTAATAAAAACAAAATACCTTTACAGAATACTAAATTAGGACAGCGCATTGAATGTTCAAAAGAAATGATAGATTTTTGGGGAAATTTCCCCAAAAAATTTAATACTTTTTTCAAAAAAGAAGTTGACTTATTAATCAATTATTTTGATGACAACAGTCTACTTCCTTCATATGTAAGCGTATTTTGTAAAGCAAAATTAAGAGTAGGTTTTTCTTCAACTCAATATGCTATGAATGATTTAATTCTAAATGTAAATCCGTTAGAAACTGATTTATTTCTATCTGAAGCAACAAAATATTTAAAATCTATTTTAAAGTAATCAAGATGAATTTAAAAGGTTTGGGAGTTGCAATGATAACTCCATTTAAAAATGATGGTTCAATCGATTTTAAGGCTATTCCAGGAATCATAGAAAATTTTATTACGGGAAGGGTCGATTATATTGTTATTTTTGGTACGACTGCTGAGGTTACTTGTTTGACCGATAATGAAAAGAAAGCTTTGATACAAGCTGTTGTTGAAGCTAATCAAAATAAGATTCCTTTAGTAATAGGAATTGGAGGAAATGATACTGTCAAAGTACTGAATGAAATCCAGACTTCTGATTTGCATCCTTTTCAGGCTATATTATCCGTATCACCTTATTACAATAAGCCTTCTCAAGAGGGGATATATCAGCACTTTGGCCAACTTGCTAAAGCGAGTTCATTACCAATTATTGTTTATAATGTTCCATCTAGAACTGGTAGTAATATTTATCCAGAAACCTTTTTGCGAATGACAAAAGATTTTGAAAATATCATTGCAATTAAAGATGCTTCAGGAGACATGATCCAGGCACAGGAAATCTTAAGAATTTGTCCTCCACATATTCAAGTTATTTCTGGGGATGATGCACTTACGTTACCAATGCTTCTTGCTGGTGCAGTTGGAACTATCTCAGTTTTAGCGAATGCATTACCAATTCCTTTGTTAAGAATGTTTCATTATGTAGAGAATGGTGAATTCGAAAAGGCATACAACTTACACTATAGTTTACTAGAAATTGTTAACCTAATTTTTGAAGAAGGAAACCCTGTTGGAGTAAAAGCGCTAATGGCGTCTATGGATTTTTGTGGAAAAACAGTTCGACTTCCACTAATTGGTGCTTCCAGTGATCTTCATGATCGTATTGAGAATTCTTTAAAAACCTCTGTTTATTCGACGTAATTTTGATTTTAAAATTTTAAAATTGTCTTTTGAATAAAAATTTAAATTCTCATTGTTATTTAGTACTTTTGTAAGATGAATTCTAAATTTATTTTTGTTTCATCTCTAGTTTTGTTGTTAATAACGTTAATTTCATGTAGTGATTATCAAAAACTTATAAATAGTGACGACACCTCTAAAAAGTATAAACAAGCAGAAGTTTATTACAATAGCGGAGAATATAGAAAAGCAAATAGACTTTTTGAACAAATCATACCAAAATATAGAGGCAAGGCTCAGTCACAGCGTATTATTTTCTTTTTTGCAGATTCTTATTTTCAAACAAAAAGATATTACTTAGCTGCTAACCAATATCAAAATTTTGTCAAATCATATCCAAAAAGTGATCGAATTCAAGAAGCTAGCTTTAAAGCGGCAAAATCTTATTATTATTTATCTCCAAGCTTTAGTTTAGACCAAGAGGATACATACACGGCAATTGAAAAACTTCAAGTATTTATTAATTTGTATCCTACTACAGAATATTCAGAAGAGGCAAATCAACTGATTAGTGAACTACAAGAAAAATTAGAACAGAAGGATTTTGAAATTGCAAAACAATATTTTACCATAAGAGATTACAAAGCAGCCATTAAAGCAAGCGATAATTTTATTGCTAGTTTTCCAGGTACTAAATTCAGAGAAGAAGCCCTTTACACAAAGTTTAATGCTTCTTATCAAATTGCAATTAACAGTATTTTCTCTTTGAAAAAACAACGCCTTTCTGAATTACAAAAACAATTCGACATTATCCTACGTTATTATCCTGAAACAGTTTTTTTGAACGATCTGGAAAATAAAATTATTAAAGTTAATTCAGAATTAGAAAAAATACAACCGACCATTTCAAAACTTTCAAAATAAATATATGACTAAGTACAGAGAATCTAAAGCGGCCTTAAACTCAAAAACATATGATCGTAATATAATTGAGGCACCCACAGAAAATATTTATGAAGCCTTAGCAATTATAGCTAAACGTTCCATACAAATCAATTTGGACATTAAAAAAGAATTGCATGAAAAATTAGAAGAGTTTGCAACGCACAATGACAGTCTAGAGGAAATTTTCGAAAACAAAGAACAAATTGAAGTGTCTCGTTTTTATGAGCGTCTACCAAAACCTCATGCAATGGCTGTTGAAGAGTGGTTAAATGAAAAAATATACCACCGTAACACAGAAGAATCTAACGACTAAGAATGAGCTCGCTAAGCGGTAAAAAAATTTTACTCGGAATTTCGGGAGGAATTGCCGCTTATAAGACTCCATTATTAGTGCGTGAATTAATAAAGTTCGGTGCAGAAATTCGTGTTTTAATGACACCATTTGCAAAAGACTTTGTTACTCCACTCACATTATCAGCTCTTTCTAAAAACCCGGTACTTTCATCTTTTACCAATAATGAACTTGACAATCCAGTATGGAATAACCATGTAGAGTTAGGTCTTTGGGCGGATCTTTATATTATTGCTCCTGCAACGTCAAATACTCTTTCATCCATGGCACAAGGACGTTGTAATAATTTACTTTTAGCAACCTATCTTTCTGCAAAATGTCCAGTTTTTATTGCTCCTGCGATGGATTTGGATATGTATGCACATCCATCAAATCAGAAAAACATAAATCTTCTAGCATCATATGGAAATCAAATATTGCCTGTAGGCGAAGGAAATTTAGCAAGTGGTCTTGAAGGTAAAGGAAGGATGATGGAACCCCATCGAATCGCAGAAAACATTATTTCTTATTTTAATCCATCATTACCTTTGAAAAATAAAAAGGTATTAATTACAGCTGGACCCACTTATGAAGCTATTGACCCTGTTCGCTTTATTGGTAATCATTCTTCAGGTAAAATGGGATTTTCTCTAGCTAGAGAAGCTGCTGAATTAGGTGCTAAAGTAACTTTAATTACTGGCCCTACTGCTCAAATTATTTCACATCCAAATGTACTGATAGTAAACGTGGTAAGTACTCTAGAAATGTTTGATGCTGTTAAGGAATATTATTTAAATACAGACATTGCTATTGCCGCCGCCGCTGTTGCAGACTATAAGCCGGAGACACAAGTGCTTCAGAAAATTAAAAAGAAAGCAGATTTTTTGACATTGAATCTTGTCCCTACACAAGACATCCTAGCCTATATGGGATCACATAAAAAAAACCAATATCTTATTGGTTTTGCCCTAGAGACTAATAATGCTATAGAAAACGCTAAAGAAAAGTTGTATAATAAAAATTTAGATGGTGTTGTTTTAAATTCCCTTAAAGACGCGGGAGCTGGTTTTTCAGTATCCACTAATAAAATCACATATATTCATGCTAACCAAAGTATTAATGAGTTCCCCCTTCAATCAAAATCAGATTGTGCAAAAGTAATTTTTAAACAAATCTTATCTAATGATACGTAATTTTATTTTACTTATTTTTCTTAGTTTCTTTAATTCAATTAAATCACAAGAACTAAATGCTCAGGTAATTGTTAATTCTGACCTGGTAAATCAAACCAATCAACAGATTTTTAAAACTTTAGAGAGGTCTATAAATGAGTTGATCAATACACAGGTGTGGACAAATCAAGACTTTTTAAATCAAGAAAAAATAACGTGTTCCTTTGTTTTTAATTTAACTGGCTACAGTAATGATCGATTTGAAGCAACTCTTCAAGTACAATCTCAACGTCCTGTTTTTGATTCAAATTATGATAGTCCGGTTTTGAATTTTTTAGATAATGACATTGTATTTTCATATCAAGAATTCCAACCCTTATTTTTTAACAGAACAAGTTTTGAATCTAATTTAATTTCACTAATAAGCTATTATGCCTATGTTATTATTGGTTTAGATGCAGATAGTTTTAAATTAAATGGAGGATCACAGTATTATGAAAGTGCACTTCAAACTGTAAATTTAGCACAAACTTCTTCTGGAAAAGGTTGGAAGCCCTCTGATGGAACAAAGAATCGTTTTTGGCTTATTGATGCTCTACGTTCAAATAGCTTTAGAGAATATAGAAAAGCACTCTACATCTATCATAGAAAGGGTTTGGATTTTATGACGGAAAGTCCACTTGAAGGTAAAAATCAAGTTATGGAAGCACTCAAGCAATTAGGTCCTTTAAATCAAAGAAGACCTAATAACTTTTTGTTGCAAATGTTTTTTGATTCAAAAGTAGAGGAAATAATCAATCTATTTGGAGAAGGTCCAAAAGTTAATTTTAAAGAAACAGTAGATATTCTTAATAGATTAGCTCCTTTATTTGGTACAAGATGGAAACAAATTAAAGCCTAATTTTTATATATTAAAATTATATAATTAAACGAAAACAAAAACCTTGTTACGTAAGATAAAAATACAAAACTTCGCACTTATTGAGGACCTTGAAATTTCTTTTGAAAATGGCATGAGCTCAATTACTGGAGAGACTGGCGCTGGTAAATCGATTCTTTTAGGTGGTTTATCTCTGGTTTTGGGAAAACGAGCTGACCTTTCCAGTTTACTTGATATTACCAAAAAGTGTATTGTTGAAGCTTCTTTTGATATTGATTCTTATAATTTAGAAACTTCTTTTGAAAGGTTAGATCTCGATTACGATAAACATACTATTTTACGTAGAGAAATTTTACCTCAAAGTAAATCAAGAGCCTTTGTTAATGATACGCCTGTTAATTTAGATGTATTACAAAAAATCAGTCAAAAACTTCTTGATATTCACTCTCAAAATGATACCCTAACTCTTTTAGAAAATGACTATCAATTTGAAATTTTAGATGCCCTAGGTTCATGTGCTAGCCTATTAAAACCTTATACGGATACATTAAATGCTTACAAAAAAGTATTAAATGAGTATTCTCATTGGGCGACTCTGAAAAACAAATCTCAAGATTCATTAGAGCTTAAAAATTTTCTTTTTGATGAACTATCTTCTATTAATTTAAAAGAAGGAATGGAAGACAACTTAGAAAGTAAAATTTCTTCGCTTTCAAATATTGATTATATACAAACTTCTTTTTCTCAGAGCATAGAGCTTCTAGGAGCTGAATCAACAGGGATTATAGATCGTATTCTAAGTGTTAGGGCTTTAATCAAAGGATTATCTAAAATTGATCCTAAATATTCATTATTAAATGAACGTGTTCAAGATATATCAATCGAAACAGATGATCTTTTAAATGAATTAAAAATTCAATTAGATCAAATAGAAGCTAACCCACAGGAATTAGAAATACTTCAAGCTCAATTAGATCAAGTAAATACAATGCTTCAAAAACATAAGGTAACATCTGTATTAGACTTAATAAATGTAAAAAATAAGTTAGAGAATGAATTACAGCAAACCTTAGATATTGACAATAAATTAAAAATCCTTATGATTGATAAAAACAATTATAAGGAACGTCTAGAAAAATTTGCCCATTCCATTTCTATTAACCGTAAAAAAGCTATTAAAGTTTTAGAAATCGAGCTTAGAGAATTAGTAGGAAAAATGGGAATGCCCGAAGCAACTTTTAATATTCAATTAAATCCAGCTCCTGAATTTTTATCAAATGGAAAGGACCATATCTTATTTCAGTTTAGTGCTAATAAAGGAGGAAAATTTAACTTGCTTAAAAAAGTTGCTTCAGGAGGAGAACTTTCCAGAATAATGCTTGCCATAAAGTATATCTTATCTCGTTATAAGAAACTACCAACTTTAATTTTTGATGAAATTGATACAGGAGTTTCAGGAAAAATTTCTGATAGTATAGCTGATATTATGAAGACTTTATCTTATAAGCTTCAGGTTTTAACAATTACTCACCTGCCTCAAGTTGCTGCAAAGGGAAATCATCATTTTAAAGTACAAAAATCTATGAGTAATGGTAAAACGGTTACTTCGCTAAAAAAACTATCAAATGACGAACGGATTGAAGAAATAGCCATGATGTTATCTGGAAATGAAATCACACCAACTGCAATTGCACACGCTAAACAATTAATGAATTAAATGTATATTTGAAAACAAAATTTTACAAATGAAACACAAAATCTTAGAGGGTAAAAAAGGAATTATTTTTGGAGCTTTAGACGACCAATCTATAGCCTGGAAAACTGCAGAGTCAGTTGCAGATGCTGGAGGAAAGTTTGTCCTTACGAATGCTCCTGTAGCTCTAAGGATGGGGACTATAAATTTACTAGCAGAAAAAACAGGTTCAAAAGTAATTGCTGCTGATGCCACAAGTATAGATAATTTAAATTCTTTAATAGATCAATCTCAAGAAATTCTTGGAGGAAATCTTGACTTTGTTTTACATTCTATTGGTATGTCAGTTAATGTTAGAAAAGGAAAGCATTACACTGACTTAAACCATGATTGGATGGCAAAAGGATGGGATGTTTCAGCTGTTTCTTTTCATAAATTAATGCAATGCCTTTATAAGAAAGATGCAATGAATTCTTGGGGTAGTATCGTGGCACTTTCATACGTAGCCGCTCAACGTACTTTCCCAAATTATAATGATATGGCTGATAATAAAGCATATTTAGAATCCATCGCTCGTAGTTTTGGATACTTCTTTGGAAAAAACAAAAAAGTTCGTGTCAATACTATTTCTCAATCTCCAACTCTTACAACAGCTGGAAAAGGAGTTCAAGGTTTAGATGGTTTTTTGAACTATGCAGAGAAAATGTCTCCATTAGGTAATGCAACTGCAAAAGAATGCGCAGACTATACGGTTTCATTATTCTCCGACTACACAAAAAAGGTAACGCTTCAGAATTTATTTCATGATGGAGGATTTTCTAATGTTGGGGTTAGTCAAGAGGTTATTGACTCCTTAAGTAATTCAGAATAAGATTTATAGTAATGAAAAGTTATGCAGTTAAAAAAAAATGAATTTGAAAAAGTTTTAAGGCTGCTTCCCTCTAAGGAGCGTTTTAAATTTTTCTTTTTATTTATTTTACTGTCATTCATTTTTTGGCTTAGCACAAAACTTTCAAACACTTATCAGATAGAGCAATCCTTTAGTATTCATTGGAAAAATATTCCTAAAGGAATTGTTATTGATAATGACTCTTCAGAATTAGGCTTATCAATTACAGCAAGCGGAATAGAAATATTATGGTACCGTTTGTTTAAAAATAAGATTAGTTTAGTTCTTAATAAAAATATCTTTATTGGCAAAGAGGCTTTTGTTTCAATTGATAATGAGCGTTTTAATATTCAACAACAGTTATTCGATAATACTATTTTAAATCAAATAACAACCCCTGTTATGAAAATAGCTTATGCAAGGTTAGGTGTTAAGAAAGTTAAAATTTCTTCTGAGCCCACTCTGAAATTTAGAGCTGGATATCTCAGTGATTCTCCCTTAACAATTTATCCAGACAGCCTTTTGGTTTGGGGCTCGCAAGATGTATTGGATACTTTGACTAGAGTTAAAACAGTTTCTTTTGTTATGGAGGATATTTTTGAGTCTTTTAAGAAAGCTATTCTTTTAGAGAATCTAACTAACCTTCGATATGATATTAAAGAAGTTAATATAAAGCAGGAGATTTCTCGGCATTCAGAAAAAAAATTTATTCTTCCAATTGAAATTATAAACATTCCAAAATCTGTTAGGGTAAAATTATTTCCTCCCACGGCAAACGTAAAAGCAACAATGCCTTTAACTTTACTGAAAGGTTTTAATTTAAAGGACTTTATGTTAGTAGTTGATTATGAATTAATTCTAAAAAATGAATTAACTCACTTACCAATTCGATTGGTGAAACAACCCAGTCAAGTGAAGAAAGTCATTTGGGAACCTAAAACAGTAAATTATCTAATAAGAAAATGAAAGTCATTGGATTAACAGGTGGTATTGGCAGCGGTAAAACAACTATTTTGAAGTGGTTTGAGACTCAAAATATTCCATGTTTTGAATCAGATGCTGTTGCGAAGACTCTGCTAAATTCTTCACTTAAATCTCGTGTTAGTAAAATTTTTGGAAATAATATATACAATTCATTAGGTATATTAAATCGAAAAAAGTTAGCTGCACGGGTCTTTAATAATCCAAAAGAATTGACTAAGTTAAATGTAATTGTTCATCCAGCAGTGGAGAGTGCTTTTGAAGATTTCAAACAAAAACATAAAGAAGATTCAATTATAATTAAAGAAGCTGCTATTTTATTTGAATCAGGTGGCTATAAAAATTGTGATGCTATAATTTTAGTTATTGCTTCTAAAGAAAGTAGAATTCAACGAGTTTTAAAGCGAGATAAGATTAAAAAAAAAGATATTGAAGCAAGAATTAGACTCCAGTGGTCAGACGATAAAAAGAAAGTATTATCCGATTATTTGATCCAAAATGAATATCTTCAAACTGCACTAGATCAAGCGAATAAAATCCTTAACTCTTTGCTTAATAGTTAAGTTGGGAGGATTAACATAGTTTTAGGTTTTTTTATCAATTAAAAAATTGAAATTTGTGGTAAATAATAAATACCCAAACACTCATTCTTTTAAAAAGATGTGTTGAAAGTAATCATATGAAGAAGAGCTTATTTATTCCCTTAGTTAGTTTTATGATCATTTCTATCATGGGAATTGTTGTGTTACAAGGGTATTGGACCTTTTCAGCATGGAATGACAAAGAAAAAGAGTTTTCACTTGCTGTTCAGCAGTCTCTTCAAATTATTGCAGAAGAAATACAAGAACGTGAATTATCAGACTATATTACTGCTTATGAAAGCTTAATAGATTCATTAAAGACGCCTGATGATGCTAGTTTTGCAAATATATTTTTGTTTTTAGATGAAGATAAAACAAATAACCTCATTTCTTATTATGCATACGGAATATTAGAGGAGGACTACAACATAACTCCATATTTAGACCTAAAGCTCGGAGATACAATAAAGACCATCACCGATGTAAAACAAGTTAAAAACACAACAATCATTAATAAAAATGATGTTTTTGACCGTGAAAACAATATCGCAAACTCTATAGAAAAAATCAAGACTATTGATCGCATGAATATTGCAAATCAACGTATTAGAAATGCCTTTAAAGATTATACTTCTAATACCCCAATTCATAAACGATTGAATGTTGATGAACTTGACTTTGTTTTAAAACGGGAGTTTGATGCAAAAAAGATTGTAACCCCATACGAATTTGGTATTTATAATGATGGACTTTCTACGAAAATAAGATCAAATAACTATGCTGAAGAACAAGAAGGCTTTCGCTATTCAACTCCAATTTTTAACGATAAAAATGGTTTAGTCAATTATGAGTTAGTGGTTTCTTTTCCACAAAAAGATAGATATGTTTTCTCCTCCATTATAGGTTTAGGAGGGTTGACCTTTTTTTTAACTCTTTTTATTGTTTTTGTATCTAGCAGTGCGCTTTATCAAATCATTCATCAAAAGAAAATTTCAGAGATAAAAACAGATTTCATTAACAATATGTCTCATGAGTTTAAAACACCAATTGCCACGATCAATTTAGCTTTAGACGCCATTTCAAACCCTAAATCAATTGTAGCTCCAGAAAAAGTAGCGAAATATGTTAAAATGATTAGAGAAGAAAATGGCAGGATGCTTTCTCAGGTGGAGAATGTATTACGCATTTCTCAGTTAGAACGAAGTAACGAAACAATTCAAAGATTGCCCCTTGATCTTCATGAAATTATTCAGGATGCCGTTCATCATACTGATTTGATTTTTAAAAATAAATCAGGAAAATTACAAACTCAATTTAAAGCATCAAATAGTATAGTGTTTGGAAATAAAAGTCACATGACAAATGTTGTGGTTAATTTATTGGATAATGCTATAAAATATTGTGAAATAATTCCAAGTGTTAAAATTGAAACTTTAAATGAGGACAATAATTTCATTTTGAAGGTAATAGATAATGGTATAGGTATGACTCCCTCAGTTCAAAAGAAAATTTTTGATAAATTTTATCGTGCTACTTCAGGAAACATTCACACTACAAAAGGTCATGGACTTGGACTCGCGTATGTTAAACGAATAGTTGATCTTCACAAAGGCCAAATCAATCTAGAAAGTAAAGAAAAAGTTGGGACTAAATTTATCCTAACCTTGCCCATCTATAAATTAATATAAACCTCCCTTAAAATAAAAGAAAATGAAAGGTTCAAATAAAAAAATATTAATCGTTGAAGATGATACAAATTTTGGAAGTATTTTAAAGGAATACCTGACTATAAATGACTATAAAATTACCCTTGCCAAAAATGGTATTGTAGGATTTGAAAAGTTTAAAAAAGATGATTTTGATCTTTGTATACTGGATGTTATGATGCCATACAAAGATGGTTTTACATTAGCAAAAGAAATACGTGAGATAAATGATAGCGTACCTATTTTCTTTTTAACTGCAAAAAATTTAAAAGAAGATGTATTAAAAGGCTTTAAAATTGGAGGTGATGATTATCTAACCAAGCCCTTTGATTCAGAAGTACTATTAGCTAAAATAAAAGCTGTTTTAAACCGTCAATCTGTCCCTGATTTTCCTACAAGTGATAAATTTGAATTTACTTTCAGTGAGTTTTCTTTTAATTCAAAACTTCGCTCCTTAATTCACAATGGTGGCCCAACAATTAAGTTATCTCCCAAAGAAAACCAATTATTACGTTTACTAGTTATTAACATCAACGATTTACTTCCAAGAGAGGTAGCTTTAAATAAGATTTGGAGAGATGATAACTATTTTACTTCCAGAAGTATGGATGTTTATATTGCTAAGTTAAGAAAATATTTAGTTGTCGATCAGAAAGTTCAGATTTTAAACATACATGGTGAAGGCTTTCGATTAGTTGTCATCTAAAACCATCTCTAGGATGAAAACGTTCAATTACACTTCGTAAATGTTTTGTGTCTAGATGAGTATACACTTCTGTAGTAGTAATATTTTCATGACCCATTAATATCTGGATTGTTCTTAGATCTGCACCATTCTCTAGCAGATGAGTTGCAAAAGAATGACGAAAGGTGTGTGGGCCAATTTTTTTTTCAATATTTGCTTTTATAGCTAATTGCTTGATGATTGTGAAAATCATTTGTCTAGTTAAGATTTTGCCATTTCTGTTCAAAAAAACAATATCCTGATAAACTGAATTAATTTTTTGTTGTAATCTAATTTCATTAATATAGAATATAATAAATTTTTTAGTCAACTTTCCCATAGGGACTAATCTTTGTTTGTTTCCCTTACCAGTAACCCGAATTAAATTTTCTTCAAAAAATAAATTTGATAAACTCAAATTTACAAGTTCAGAAACACGAATTCCACTCCCGTAGAGCATTTCGAGCATTGCTCTATTTCTATATCCTTGAGGGTGCGCTAAATCTATTTGTTCTAACAATAAATCAATTTCATTGAGACCTAAAACATCAGGTAATTTTCTACCTAATTTTGGTGCTTCAATTAGATCAGTTGGGTTAGAGGCTCTATATGACTCAAATATCATGTAATCAAAAAAACTACGCAAACCGGAAAGTCTTCTAGCTTGGGTATTCGGACTTGATGATTTTGCTGTTTCATAAATGAAGGTTTGTACAGATGACAAATCACAATCTATGGGATTTTTAGTTATATTCTCATCAATTAAAAAGTGTTCAAAACCAAGAACATCTATTGTGTAGCTTTCAATCGAGCTTTCAGAAAGACCTCTTTCGATTTTAAGGTACATCCGATAATCTGCAATGGCTTTCTTCCAATTCACTCTAACTGTTTTATGGGGTTCCGTCTAATTTATATACTTTTACTAAAATATATTAAAAATGAAGATTAGTATCATTAACGGTCCAAATTTAAATCTTTTAGGAAAACGAGAGCCTTCAATATATGGAGATCAGTCATTTATAACATATTTCGATACACTTAAGGTCCAATTTCCGGAAATTATATTTGATTATTTTCAATCAAACATTGAGGGCGAATTGATTAATAAACTTCATGAAATCGGTTTTTCTGCTGATGTAATTTTATTAAATGCAGGAGCATACACACATACTTCTGTTGCTATTGGTGATGCGATTAAAGCTATAGACTCTTCTGTTATTGAAATTCACATATCGAACACTTTCGCTAGAGAAGATTTTAGACACACCTCTTATATTACTCCTGTAGCAAAAGGATTAATTATAGGGTTTGGACTAGATTCTTATCGTCTAGCAGTAGAGAGTGTAAAAAAATAATTTTTTACTAAATAATTTCATTTTTAAAAATTATTTTTTGTTAAGACGGTAATCTAAGGGTGGATTACGATCGCCAAGTAAAGCTTTGTATACGAAATTAGTTCCCCTTCTTTTAACTAATTCTTTATCTGCTTTTTCAATAATATCTGGATTCTTAAATAAATCAATAGCAGTAAGGGTTAATGTTTTTATTGCTACCATCATCCCTTTTTCACCAATACTAGTTCCTCCCGCAGCAACTGCCTGCCAACTATGGGCTCCAGTTCCTGGCACCCATGTAGCGGCTCCCATTTCTGTAGTAGGGCGTATCCAACTAATATCACCCACATCTGTTGAACCGCCATGGCCTTTTTCTATAATTTTATAAGGTTCGATTTCTAGAGCAGATTCCGGAGTTAAGTTTTTAAAGTCATAAGTTTTCATAATAGTAGTTGCAAACTTATGTTCTTTTTCAGTGTAACTAATTCCTCCTACAATTTCAAGATTTGAGTGCATTAATTGTCCAAGTGTTTTATTTGGAAGTTTATTAAAATAGCCCGTGATGATTTCATAGTTTACTTCAGTTTCCGTCCCCATCGCTGCAGCTTTAGCACTATTAATAACTCTATCAAGCATATTACTGCATTCTATCATATCAGGATGTCTAACGATATATGCTACCTCAGCTGCTGCTGGAACGATGTTAGGGGCTTTAGATCCATCTAAAATGGCATAATGGATTCTAGAATCAGGAGTTACATGTTCTCGCATCATATTAATCATGTAGTTTAAAGTTTCGACTCCATCTAAAGCGCTTCTTCCTTCCCAGGGAGCTCCAGCTGCATGAGCAGCAATCCCTTTAAATTTAAAACGGATTGCCACTGCTGCTAATGAGGAATCTGAATTTGCTGAGTTACTATCACTGGGATGCCAAGATAAAACGGCTGATGCATCATCAAAAAGGCCAGCACGGACCATGTATACTTTTCCGCCACCACCTTCTTCGGCAGGTGTTCCATAAAGGCGAATTTTTCCTGGTGTCCCGGTATCTCTAAGCCAATTTTTAATATGAACAACTGCCGCTAAAGATCCTGCGCCAAATAAATGATGACCACAGGCATGACCTGCTGTTTTCCCTTTTAACATTTTTTTTTCTGGAACTGCTGCTTGTGACATTCCTGGGAGAGCATCATATTCTGAAAGTAAAGCGATAATTGGACCTCCTTTTCCATATTCTGCTATAAATGCAGTTGGCATTCCAGCGACTCCAGTAGTAATAGAAAAGCCTTCTCTTTTTAATACTTTTCTAAGTAATGCACTACTTTTTTCTTCTAAAAATCCCAATTCAGCCAACTCCCAAATATTATGCGCTATATCTTTGAAAGTATCAGAACTTTTTTCTATTTCTAAAAGAATTTTTTCTTTACTTATTATTAGTTCTTGTGCTGAAGAATAAAACGAAATAAAGAGGAAGATTTTAAAAGTATAATTGTAAAGTTGTTTTGTTATAATCATAGAAATTATTTTAAAAAAAAATATTTTAATTCACAAAAGGTTAATTAGTTTTAATTCATGAAAATACTTTATTTCTTTTAAAAAATAGGTTTGAATCTTTTTGATTTTTTAAATTAATAGGAAGGGGGAAGAAGATTTTATAATGTCCTATTTTTAATAATCTCTTAATTTTATGCACATGAATGTCAAATGGTATTTGAAATAAAAAACAGCCCTTAGGCTGCTTTAATTATTTAAAAATTAAAATATACTATTATAAATGAATTACTTCACCATAAGCATCTGCCACTGCCTCCATAACAGCCTCACTCATTGTAGGGTGGGGATGAACAGTCTTTAGAACTTCGTGACCAGTTGTTTCTAACTTTCTGCCCAATACTGCTTCTGCAATCATATCGGTTACTCCTACACCTATCATATGACAGCCCAACCATTCTCCATACTTAGCGTCAAAAATTACTTTTACAAAGCCTTCAGATGTTCCGCCAGCCTGAGCTTTTCCAGATGCTGAAAACGGAAATTTTCCTACTTTAATATCATACCCTTTTTCTTTAGCTTGGGCTTCGGTAAGTCCAACAGATGCAATTTCTGGGAAGCAATAGGTACACCCTGGAATATTTCCATAATCAAGTGCTTCAACTGCCATTCCACTAATTTTTTCCACACATAATATGCCCTCAGCAGAAGCTACATGGGCTAGTGCTTGTCCTGATGTTACATCACCAATAGCATAGTATCCAGGAAGATTGGTTTGGTAAAAGTCGTTTACTAAAACTTTATCACGATCTACTGCAATGCCTACATCTTCTAGACCTAGGTTTTCAATATTTGTTTTAATTCCAACTGCAGAAAGAACAATATCTGCTTTGAGTTTCTCTTCTCCTTTTAATGTTTTTACTGATGCTGTCACTCCTTTTCCTTTAGAATCTACTCCTGTTACTTCCGCATTAGTGAGGATGATGATACCGCTCTTTTTGAAGGAACGCTCTAGTTGTTTAGAAACTTCTTCGTCTTCAATAGGAACAATACGGTCTTGAAATTCTATAATGGTTACTTCTGATCCCATGGCGTTATAGAAATAGGCAAATTCAATACCGATTGCCCCAGACCCTACAATAATAATTTTTTTTGGCTGTTTAGGTAAAGTCATAGCTTCACGATAACCAATAACTTTTTTTCCGTCTTGAGGAAGAGAAGGTAGTTCACGAGAGCGAGCCCCAGTAGCTATAATTATGTTAGAAGCACTGTATTCTTGTGTTTTATCATTTTGAGTTACACTTACCTTTTTACCTGAAAGAATTTTACCATGCCCTTTCAGGACATCAATTTCATTTTTTTTCATTAAAAACTGAACCCCTTTACTCATGCCAGCGGCTACATTACGACTTCGGTTTACAACTGCATCAAAATCCTTATCATATTCCTTAACACTTAAGCCATAATCTCCCGCATGCTTCAGATATTCAAAAACTTGCGCGGATTTTAAGAGCGCTTTTGTGGGTATACATCCCCAATTTAAACAAACACCACCTAAACTTTCTTTTTCTACGATGGCAGTTTTAAATCCAAGTTGAGAGGCACGAATAGCTGTTACGTAACCTCCAGGGCCACTTCCAACTACAATAATGTCATATGAACTCATGAAGTATAATTTAAATTTATTGCAAATTTACAAAACTGATAACAATTTCAAGACTTATTTCTTCTCCTTTGAGAAATCAATACTGGCAGCATTTACGCAATACCTTTCTCCTGTTAATGTCGGGCCATCATTAAATAAATGTCCTTGATGTCCACCACAATTAGCGCAAACTATTTCTGTACGTAACATCCCATGGCTATTATCTTTTATATATTCTATAGCGTTAGGAAGTGCCGCATCAAAAGAAGGCCAACCACAGCTACTGTTAAATTTTGAACCAGAAGTATATAAAGTATTCCCACAGCCTTTGCAGGTATATATTCCAGTTTCATAGTGATCATTGAAAATACCAGTAAATGGAACTTCAGTTCCCTTCTCTCTTAATATCTTAAATTCATCACTACTCAATTCTTTCTTCCATTCAGTGTCTGTTTTTGAAATTTTATAAACCTTATTTTTCATCTTTAGGAATAAAAGTTAGGGCAGCAGAATTAATACAATGACGTTGTCCAGTTGTTTTTTTTGGACCGTCGTTAAACATGTGTCCTAAATGACTTCCACATCTGTTACATTTTAGTTCTGATCTTGGGTAGCCAATTTTATAGTCCACATCATATTCTAAGTTTTCTTCAATTCCTCGATCAAATGATGGCCATCCAGATTTTGAATCATATTTAAATTGCGATTCGTACAGTGGTGCTTTACAGCCTCCGCAAAGATAAGTTCCTTCTCGTTTATTATCATTTAGTGGTCCTGTATAAGGTCGTTCTGTAGCTGCGTGTCTTAAAACGTCATATGCTAAAGCGGATAAGCTTGATTTCCATTCTGTATCTGTTTTAATGATTTCGTATATTTTTTTTTGAGCTTTCTTATCTTGAGAATTTCCTTGGCAAGAAACTAATAATGCAATGACTAGTAGTAAAAGGTATTTTTTCATCTTTCTCAATTTTAATCAAAATTAGTGATCTTTTTTATAAAACATAATGATATAATAATTTAGTAGAATACAAATATGAGTTTAATTAGTGAACGGAGTCTTAATTATAAATCAATCAAGAATAAGTTTATCATATCTTTCAATTTTTATTAATTTCGATTATTAAAGATTATTAAAGATTATTAAAGATTATTTATGTTTGCTTTAAAAACTCCTTTAAAAAAAGGGAGTAGAAAATTAATAAATGCTTGGGCTTTTTATGATTGGGCCAATTCGGTTTATCCATTGGTCGTTTCATCAGCAATTTTCCCTGTATACTACGGATCTTTATTTTCTGACAATAATATGATTTCTTTTTTTCAATATGAAATAAAGAATACAGCCATGATCAGTTTTGTAACTGCGGTGGCCTTTTTAATTGTTGCTGTTATTTCTCCTTTACTTTCTGGGATTGCAGACTATATTGGAAATAAGAAACGCTTCATGAAAATCTTCGTATACCTCGGATCCATCTCGTGTATTGGACTTTATTTTTTTGAATTAGATTCTATTTATTTGGGATTTTTCATATACTTTTTGGGCTTAATAGGTTACTGGTCCAGTTTAGTTTTTTACAACTCCTATCTTCCTGACATTGCTTTTAAATACGAACAAGACCGTGTAAGTGCTCTTGGTTTTTCGGTCGGCTATGTGGGGAGTGTTCTTTTATTGTTGTCTAATTTAGCTATGGTTATGAAGCCCGGTATTTTTGGGATTTCTGGAACTGAAAGTGAAGCTGCAATGATAGCGATGCGTTATTCATTTGTTTCTGCCGGGGTTTGGTGGCTTATTTTTAGTCAAATCTCATTTTATTATTTACCTAGGGGAAACAGAGAGGTAAAAGTCACCAAAGATATTTTTTGGAATGGTTACAGAGAGTTGAAGAGTGTTTGGAAATTACTCGAGCACAATACAAGTATTAAACGATTTTTACCTGCATTTTTCATTTATAGCATGGCTCTTCAGACTGTTCTTTTAGTGGCGGCTTATTTTGGGGAAGAAGAAATTGATTGGGGAAGTGCTGGAGCCAAAACTACAGGACTTATTGCTAGTATTCTTTTAATCCAACTTGTGGCTATTATAGGTGCTATCCTTACGGCAAAAGCCTCTAAACATTTTGGAAACTTGAAGGTCTTAATTGTTATTAATCTTATTTGGGCAGGCCTATGTTTTTATGCATATCATATTCATACACCTATTGAGTTTTATACTGTTGCTGGAATGGTAGGAATGGTGATGGGTGGGCTTCAAGCTCTTTCACGTTCAACCTATTCTAAACTGATTCCAAAAACAGAAGACACCACATCTTTTTTTAGTTTTTATGGTGTAACAGAAAAAATAGGAATTATTGTTGGAATGTCCCTATTCGGTGTTATTGATCAAATTACAGGTAGCATGCGAAATGCTATTTTAGTCTTCATGATCTTTTTTATAGCAGGAGCCCTCATGCTCTTTCGTGTTCCACAAAAAATTTTAAGTTAGTCCCTTACAGTAATATCCAGATCATATAACTTTTCTCATTTGTTTACTAGGATTATTTTTAAAAAAACATTTCCAGATCCTGTAATACAAAATTCTATTGAACCTTTAGTAAAGTTCTATTTGTGCTTTATTATTTTTTTACAAGATTCAATAAGAGTATTAATTGATTGTTTTTTGTAATTCAAAATATTTGGTTATTTCAATACGAGAAACTTTTTTTTAATTTGTTACACTTTCTGTTAAGATAGTTTGATGGCATAACTATTGCCATTATATATTATATGTTATTGTAAAAGAAGTTTTTCATTATAGGTGTAATAAACAATACTCTTACCTTTCTTTAGCAGTGACATAATGACCTAAAAAATACAAAATGGCGAAATCCTTTTTTAATGCAGTTGACAACTTGTCACTGCAAGATATAGAATCTGAAGCAGATTTAATACCTCTAATGTCCTCAGAAGACGAAGAGGCAATTGCAAATGAATCTCTGCCAGACTCAGTTCCCATTCTACCACTTAGAAATACCGTTCTTTTTCCTGGGGTAGTTATTCCTATTACAGCAGGTAGAGATAAATCCATACAGCTTATAAAAGAAGCTAATAAAGCAGATAAAACAATTGGTGTTGTAGCTCAAAAAAATAGTGCTGAGGAAGATCCGGGAGCTAAAGATGTTCATGAACTAGGAACGGTAGCACAAATTTTAAGGGTATTGAAAATGCCTGATGGAAATACTACGATTATTATTCAGGGTAAAAAGCGCTTTAAAATTAAGAGTATTCTTGAGGAACAACCATACTTGAGAGCTTCAATTGAGGGTGTAGAAGATCATATTCCCACAAAGACAGACAAGGAGTTTATTGCCACTATTGATTCAATAAAAGATTTAGCGCTTCAGATAATTCAAGAAAACCCAAATATTCCTTCTGAGGCTTCTTTTGCCATAAAGAATATTCAGACTCCTTCATTTTTGATCAATTTTGTATCCTCCAATATGAATGTAAATGTGAAGGAGAAACAAAAAATTCTTGCGGAAGTTAGTCTTCATAAGCGTGCATTAATGTGTTTAAAACATATGAATGAAGAGTATCAAAAGTTGGCTTTAAAAAACGACATACAATCTCGTGTTCGAACCGAGATGGATTCGCAGCAGCGAGAATATTTTCTTAACCAGCAAATGAAGACAATTCAGGAAGAGCTTGGGGGTGTATCCTATGAAGAAGAGGTAGAGGAAATGAAAGCCCGTGCTGCTTTAAAGCTATGGTCAAAAGAGGTCAGTAAACATTTTGATAAAGAGTTGATGAAAATGCAACGTATGAATCCTCAGGTCGCTGAGTATTCTATTCAAAGAAATTATTTAGATTTATTTCTAGACCTTCCCTGGAATGAGTTTTCGGCAGATAATTTTGATTTAAAACGAGCACAAAAAATACTAGATCGAGATCATTTTGGATTAGAAGAAGTTAAAAAACGTATAATAGAGCATTTGGCAGTTTTGAAGCTACGAAATGATATGAAATCTCCCATACTTTGTCTATATGGACCTCCAGGAGTTGGGAAAACCTCTTTAGGGAAGTCAATAGCAGAAGCCTTAGGGCGAGAATATGTTCGTATTTCTTTAGGAGGAATGCGTGATGAAGCTGAGATTCGTGGTCATCGAAAAACATATATTGGTGCATTACCTGGTCGTATTATACAATGTTTAAAAAAGGCAGGTACCTCAAATCCTGTTTTTGTATTGGATGAAATTGACAAACTGTCAACTGGTGCTCAGGGTGATCCAGCATCGGCATTATTAGAAGTACTCGATCCTGAACAAAACGAGACGTTTTATGATAATTTTTTAGAATTAGGATTTGATCTTTCTAAGGTATTATTTGTAGCAACCGCGAATAGTTTAAGTCCAATTCATCCAGCGCTTCGTGATAGAATGGAAATCATCAATGTTAGTGGATATACACTTGAAGAGAAGTCAGGAATTGCACATAAATTTTTATTACCAAAGCAATTAAAAGAACATGGGATAAAACCTGCACAACTTAAATTAAAAAAATCAGTACTTGATAAAATAGTTGAAAGTTATACTAGGGAATCTGGAGTTAGAGGTTTGGAAAAACAAGTAGCAAAAACCGTTAGATATGCTGCTAAATCTATTGCAATGGAAGAAGATTATAAAATTAATCCTGATTTAGCAGATTTAACTACTATTTTAGGTCCTGCCAAAGTACATAGAGATTTGTATGAAAACAATCATGTAGCAGGAGTAGTTACTGGTTTAGCATGGACTTCTGTGGGTGGCGACATTCTCTTTATAGAATCAGCTATTTCTCCCGGGAAAGGTAACTTGAGTATTACAGGGAATCTTGGAAAGATTATGAAAGAGTCAGCCACTATTGCTATGGAATATATTAAGGCTAACGCAGATTATTTAGGTCTCTCTAGTTTTAAATTCGATGTTTATAATATCCATATTCATGTCCCTGAGGGAGCAACACCTAAAGATGGTCCTAGTGCGGGAATCACAATGTTAACTTCATTAGTATCTTTATTTACCCAAAAGCGAGTAAAGAAACACCTTGCAATGACCGGAGAAATCACTTTGCGTGGAAAGGTTTTGCCCGTTGGAGGAATCAAAGAGAAAATATTAGCTGCTAAAAGATCTAAAATCAAAGAAATCATTCTTTGTGAAGACAACCGTAAGGATATAGAGGAAATTAATATTACTTACATAAAGGGTATGACCTTTCATTATGTTAGAGAAATGAGCGAAGTTTTAACTCATGCAATTACTACTCAAAAAGTATTGCATGCAAAAAACCTACTTTCTTCTCAATAGAATGCTAGGTTCCTTGTATTTTTAAAAAATGAAAAAAATTATTGTTGCCATAGATGGTTATGCGGGAACTGGAAAAAGTACCCAAGCCAAAAGTTTAGCAAAATACTTTGGATGTGTTCATGTAGATTCGGGAGCTATGTATCGCGCAGTTACTTATTTTGGTCAACAGCAAACAACAGACGGTAGTATCGATATTAAGTTATTAATTGATTCTTTACCTCAAATCTCGATTGATTTTGAACTCACTAAAAATGGTCAGCAAACTTTTTTAAATGACGAGAATATTACAGATTTAATTCGTCAATCTAAGGTAAATGATAAAGTGAGTGATGTTGCTAGTATTCATGAAATAAGATCATTTTTAGTTGATATACAAAAGGAAATGGGAAGCTCAAAGGGGGTTATTATGGATGGCCGTGATATTGGGACAATAGTTTTTCCAGAAGCTGATTATAAGTTTTTTCTAACAGCTTCACCGAAAATAAGAGCCCAACGGCGTTATGAGGAACAACAAAAAAAAGGAATTATCGAAACTTTAGAGGAAGTGCTAGCTAATATTACAGCTCGTGATCATCAAGATTCAACACGAATAGTTACGCCTTTGAAAAAAGCAAAGGATGCTATAGAGATTGATGTAAGTTACATGAGTATTGATGATGTGTTTAATGTAATGATTGAGAACATTGTAGAGTCCTAAATATAAATAACATTCTTTATTATTTCAATAATTTTTAAGTCATTACATTTTTAATAAAAAATAGGTAAAAATCTTGTTTTTCAATAGATTAAGAATATATTTGCTCGCTTTTAATTGTTTGGAAAAACCAAAAGCAATAAATTTTTATAAACAACTTCTATAAATCGCAATTAAGGTTTTCCCGATTATAGAATACAAAACTTCCTCGGAAATGGCCAAAAAACCTACCGAAAAAGCTACAGAAAAAAGTCCTGTAACTTCAGTTGTTGCTAAAAAAGCTACTGCTAAAAAAGCAACCACTAAAAAAACCGCTGCTACAAAAGCACCCACTAAAAAAACCGCTGCTACAAAAGCACCCGCTAAAAAAACCACTGCTACAAAAGCACCCGCTAAAAAAACTATTAAAGCAAAAATTGAAAAGAAAGAAACCGTTAAGGTTAAGGTTGAAGCTACTCCAGTTGAAGCTATTTCTGTTGAAACGACACATGATGTTGCTGTAGTAGAAGAAGTAAAAGCTTCTAAAGAAGAGAATAAAGTTGCACAAGCAGAATTTCTTGACACTTTTAACTGGCACAACTATCAAGAAGGAATCGACGTAATTGAAGATAAACAACTTGATGCATTTGAAAAACTTGTTAAAGAAAATTTTGTTGATACATCAGATGATGATGTAATTGAAGGGGAAGTTGTCTATATGACTGAGCGTGAAGCTATAATTGATATTAATGCAAAGTCAGAAGGCGTTATTTCTTTAAATGAATTTCGTTACAATCCAGACTTAAAAGTTGGGGACAAGGTTGAGGTAATTGTTGATATGCGTGAAGATCGCTCAGGTCAATTGGTTTTATCTCACAGAAAAGCAAGAGTAATTAAAGCGTGGGGTCGTGTTAATCACGCTCATGACAAAGATGAAATAGTTAGTGGCTTTGTTAAGTGCAGAACAAAAGGAGGAATGATAGTAGATGTATTTGGTATTGAAGCATTCTTACCGGGCTCTCAAATTGATGTAAAACCAATTCGAGATTACGATCAATATGTAAACAAAACAATGGAGTTTAAAGTTGTTAAAATTAATCATGAGTTTAAAAACGTTGTTGTTTCTCACAAAGCATTAATTGAAGCTGACATTGAAGAACAGAAAAAAGAAATTATTGGCCAATTAGAAAAAGGGCAAGTATTAGAAGGAACTGTAAAAAACATCACTTCATACGGAGTGTTTATTGATCTCGGTGGCGTTGACGGATTAATCCACATTACAGATCTTTCTTGGAGCCGAATCAATCACCCAAGTGAAATCTTAGAATTAGATCAAAAATTAAATGTAGTAATACTTGATTTTGATGATAACAAATCACGTATTCAATTAGGCCTTAAGCAATTAAGTGAGCATCCATGGGAAAAACTACCAGAAACACTTAAACAAGGTGAAAAAGTTAAAGGTAAAGTAGTCGTTATTGCTGATTATGGAGCATTTGTTGAAATTGAAGAAGGTGTTGAAGGATTAGTTCACGTTTCTGAAATGTCTTGGTCTACACACTTGCGTTCTGCTCAGGACTTTGTTAAAGTTGGAGATCAAATAGAGGCAGTTATTTTAACAATTGACCGTGAGTCAAGAAAAATGTCACTAGGAATCAAGCAGATTACGCCAGATCCATGGACAGACATTACTTCTAAATATCCTATTGGTTCTAAGCATTCAGGACTGGTAAGAAACTTTACTAATTTTGGCGTATTTATTGAGCTTGAGGAAGGTATTGATGGATTGGTTTATATCTCTGACTTGTCTTGGACAAAGAAAGTGAAGCATCCATCTGAGGTTCTAGCTTTAGGAGATAAAATTGATGTAATTGTATTAGAATTGGATGTTGATGGACGTAAATTAAGTTTGGGACACAAGCAAACTAAAGACAATCCATGGGATATATACGAGAAAGAATTTGCACTAGATACCCAGCACACAGCCTCTATAACAGAAATTGTAGATAAAGGAGCAACAATTCATTTTAATGATGATATTATTGCCTTTGTACCTTCTCGTCATTTAGAGAAAGAAGATGGATCAAAAATCGGAAAAGGAGAAGAAGTTACTTTTAAAATCATTGAATTTAATAAAGAGTTTAAAAGAGTTGTAGCTTCTCATACGGTTTTATTTAAAGAGCAAGAAATGAAAAACGTGAAGCGAGCAACTAAAAAAATTGCTGCTTCAAACTCTGATAAAGCGACTCTTGGAGATTTAGATGCTCTAGCTAGCTTAAAAGAGAAAATGGATAATGACAAATAATCATTATAAATTTTATTATTTTAAAAAGCCCTCCATTAGGAGGGTTTTTTTTATACTATATAAAACAATACTTTTGTAAAATAAATGATGACACCCAAAATTCTTCTTAGCGAGAAAAAAGTAAATATTATGCTAAATCGATTGTGTTGTCAATTAATTGAACGCCATGGTGATTTTAAAAATACCGTTCTGGTAGGCCTTCAGCCTAGAGGCGTTAATTTATTAGATCAACTTATTATTCTTTTAAAAAATTCGGGAATTCAAAATTTACATACGGGTAAATTAGACACAACTTTCTTTAGAGACGATTTCAGAAGAAACGAACGTACACTTAATGCAAAGCCAACTGAAATGGAAGTTAGTGTTGAATCTAAAGATGTGGTTCTTATTGATGATGTTTTATATACCGGAAGAAGTATTCGCTCTGCACTTACTGCTATTGACAGTTATGGAAGACCCAATTCAATTGAGTTATTAGTTTTGGTAGATCGAAGATTCAGTAGGCATTTACCTATACAACCTGATTATTTAGGCGCACAAATAGATGCTTTACAAGGTGATAAGGTAAAGGTAGTTTGGTCTAATTCACCTTCAGAAAATATTGTTTATCTAGAAAAAAATAACGAATGAAAACCTTAAGTGTTTCAAATCTTCTTGGCATAAAGTACCTCAATGAGGAAGATTTACACTTAATTTTTGAAACAGCGATCCATTTCAAAGAGGTTATTAATCGTCCGATTAAAAAGGTGCCTAGTCTTCGTGATATTACTATAGCAAACTTGTTTTTTGAAAATAGTACGCGAACAAAACTGTCTTTTGAATTGGCAGAAAAAAGACTTAGTGCCGATACACTTAATTTTTCAGCTAATCAATCTTCGTTAACTAAAGGAGAAACATTAGTAGATACGGTCAATAATATTCTGGCAATGAAAATTGATATGGTTGTTTTACGGCATCCAAATCCAGGAGCGGCTCACTTTTTATCTAAACAAGTAAATTCATGTATCATTAATGCTGGAGACGGAACTCATGAACATCCCACGCAAGCCTTATTGGATGCTTTTTCACTACGCGAAAAGTTTGGAGATTTATCTGGTAAGCGAATTGCAATTGTTGGAGACATTTTACACTCTAGGGTAGCTTTATCTAATATATATGCCCTTAAAATGTTAGGGGCTGAAGTGCGATTGTGTGCTCCAAAATCATTACTTCCAAAACATATTGAAGCTCTTGGGGTTAGTGTTTCTTCTGATTTGATGCAGGTTCTCAATTGGTGTGATGCAGCAAATATTTTAAGAGTTCAAAATGAACGTATGGAATTAAGTTATTTTCCAACCACAAGAGAATATAGTCAAGCATTTGGATTAACTCTTGAGCGCTTAAACCAGTTGCGCAAAGAAATTGTAATACTTCACCCAGGACCTATAAATAGAGGTGTTGAAATTACCAGTGAAGTAGCTGACTCATCACATGCCATAATTCTTGATCAAGTTGAGAATGGTGTGGCTGTTAGAATGGCTGTAATTTATTTACTAGCATCTAAATTAAATATACCTATTACATGATCAACTGGGAAGAAAATCAGATTATATTTTGTAGGTCAATCGATTTTTTAAAAGAAGAAAAAAATCTTTTAATTCAGCTAAAAGAAAAAAGTGGAAAGGATCTAATTATAGACTGTTCTTTAAATATTTTACCATTAAAAAGCATAAAATTTATAGAAACATTTCAAAGAAATTCTAACTATTGTTTTGTTATTATTATCCCTTTAGGCATGAAACATTCTTATCCTTCTGAATGGGTAGTCGTGCCGACTAAAAAAGAAGCCTTAGATTTTATTGTTTATGAACAAATGCAGCGTGATTTAGGAATATAATATGATGAAATTAACAATTTTAGGGTGTCATTCTGCAACACCAAGAGAAAATAAACATACTACATCTCAGTTATTGGAAGTAAAAGGACACCTTTTCTTAATTGATTGTGGAGAAGGAACTCAAATTCAATTAAGAAAAACTAAAGTTAAGTTTTCACGCATTCAACATATTTTTATTTCACACTTGCACGGAGATCATTTTTACGGTTTAATTGGATTGATTAGTACCTTTAGGCTATTGGGAAGAACATCACCTCTCACTATATATGGCCCTGTTGGTATTAAAGAAATCATTACACTTCAGTTAAAATATGCAAAATCGTGGACTAATTACCCACTTCATTTTCACGAATTAACTTTGAAAACTAGTGAAGTCATTTTTGAAGATGAATCTATTCGAATTCAAACCTTACCTCTTGATCACAGAGTTTATACTAATGGTTTTTTATTTTCAACAGTCTCTACAAAAAGAAAGATTAATGTAAATAAGTTGACTACTTTTAATTTGAAACCTTTTCAATTTCAACAATTACAAAATGGAGAATCTATTAACTTAGATGACGGAAGAGTATTGGAAAATGAAGTTTATACTATTGATCCAGAGAGACCAAAAAAATATGCTTATTGTAGTGATACTGCTTATTTTGAACCCTTAATTCCCCTTATAAAAAAAGTCGATTTATTATATCATGAGTCCACATTTATAGAAACAAATAGTGAATTAGCAAAAAAAACAAAACATAGTACTGCTTTTCAAGCCGCTACAATAGCCAGTAAAGCAATGGTTAAAAAATTAATTTTAGGGCATTTTTCAAATCGATATCCTGATAAAAAAATTTTTATTGAAGAGGCATCTAAAGTATATGAAAATGTCATTTTAGCTGAAGACCTTAAAACCTTTTCCATTTAAAAGAAATGGATTATAACTTATAGAAAAATGAAAGAAGAAGATTTAGGTCATTTACGAAAAACCTACCTCAAGGGCTCTTTAGGACCCAAAGACATTAAAGACGATCCCATTTCTTTTTTTAAAGAATGGTTTAGTCAAGCAAAACTGTCCCCTGAAATTGAAGAAGCAAACGCAATGACCCTATCAACTTTGGGTTTAGACAATTTTCCGAAAGGAAGAGTTGTTCTTTTAAAATCTTTAACTGAAGAAGGTTTTGTTTTCTACACTAATTATCAAAGCGAAAAGGCATTGGGTATAGAGTATCATTCTAAAGTTGGAATTTCTTTTTTTTGGCCTAATTTAGAGAGACAAGTTATCATCAAAGGTGAAGCTTTTAAACTTCCAACTAAAGTTTCAGATATTTACTTTAAAAGCCGTCCAAAAGGAAGTCAAATAGGGGCTATTGTTTCGGACCAAAGTAAAGTTATTACTGATCGTTCTATTATTGAAGCTAAACAGGAGGCTCTAGAAATAGAGTACACCAATAAAAATATTGAACGCCCAGAACATTGGGGAGGATATGTGGTTAAGCCTATTAACATTGAGTTTTGGCAGGGGCGTCCAAATCGACTTCATGATAGAATTCGCTGTCAACTACAAGGTAAATTTTGGAATATTGAACGTTTAGCTCCCTAGATTATGAAAGAATTGATCCTACTACGACATGCAAAATCATCCTGGGAATATTCAGTTTCAGACTTCAATCGTCCTTTAGTTGAAAAGGGAATTAAAAGAATTATCAATGTAGCTTCAGTAAGTGCTTTGGTATTTGGAAATCAAGAAATTTTTTTTTCTAGTCCAGCTAATCGTGCTGTTCATACTTCAACTATTTTGATGAATGCTTTGAATATTAATTTTCAAAAACTTCAGGTTTGTGAATCATTATATACATTTGATTCGGTACAATTACTATCGTTTATACATGAAATAGATAACTCATTTTCAAAAGTAGTTTGTGTAGGTCATAATCCTGCTTTTAGTAATGTAATTACTTATTTAAGTGATACTACAGTAGTTAATTTGCCAACTGCTGCTTGGGCAAAAATAGTTTTTGATGTTCCTGAATGGAGTAATGTCAAAAACGGAATTTGTAGTTTGGGTCTTCCTAAAGAAATTTAAAATAATATGGTACCAAAGGATATTTTTATTAATCGTGAAATTAGTTGGCTTGATTTTAATGCGAGAGTTCTTCAAGAGGCATCAGATATAGGAGTTCCACTACTAGAGCGACTAAGATTTATTGGAATTTTTTCAAATAATTTAGACGAGTTTTTTCAAGTGCGTTATGCAACCGTTCAGCGGATCGCACAATCTGAAAAATCAGGAAAAAAAGTTTTTGGAGGTAAAAGTGCCAAAGAATTATTGAAATCAATAACTCAAAAAGTCATTGAGCAGCAAAAAGAAACTAATGAAATTCTTTCGGACATAGAGTATGAGTTAGAAAATGAAAATATTTATTTTATAAATGAAAATAATGTTCTTTCGGAGCATCAAGATTTTTTGAAAGAGTATTTTATTCAAAAAGTTAGTCCTGCTTTAATGACCATTATTATTTCCGATGATTTACCTCAGGATTTTTCAAATAATCATGCATTTCTAGCCGTTAAGCTTTCTTTTGAATCACTCATCCCTCAATATAAATATGCCTTAATTGAGATTCCAACAGAGTTGGACCGTTTTATCGTTTTACCGTCTATTGGAGAGAAGCAGTTTGTCATGATTCTAGATGATCTTATAAGGTTTCATTTTGAGCTTATTTTTAATTCTTTTGAATATAGTGTTATTGAGTCTCATATGATTAAAGTGACTCGGGATGCAGAACTTGATATGGAGGGTGATGTATCAAATAGTTACATTAATAAAATTGTTAAAAGTGTTAAAGATCGTTTTTTAGCAGAGCCAGTTAGAATGGTATATGACAAGAATATAGCGAAAGACACCCTGGAAATAGTAAAAAAAATTTTAAGGATGGATAATACTGATAGCCATATTCCAGGAGGTCGTTACCATAACCGAAAGGATTTCATGAGCTTTCCGCAGTTAAACAGAAATGATCTTCAATATGGTAAACGAAATCCTATTCCAGTGCCTGGATTATCACTTGAAAAAAGTATTTTTAAGGCTATTGATAAGAAGGATTATCTTTTATACACTCCCTATCATAGTTTTTCGTTTGTAATTAAATTTTTAAGAGAAGCTGCTTTAGATCCAGAGGTTTCAAATATATTTATAACCATTTATCGTTTATCAAAGCTATCAAATGTTGCAAGTTCTTTAATAAATGCAGCAAAAAATGGCAAAAAAGTATTGGTACAAATTGAATTACAAGCACGTTTTGATGAAACTAATAACATAACCTATGCAGAACAAATGCAAGCTGCTGGGGTAGAACTTATTTTTGGTATTCCAGGCTTAAAGGTACATTCTAAAATTTGTTTAGTTGAAAAAATTAGTCAAGGAGTTAAAAAACGATATGGTTTTATTAGTACAGGAAATCTTAATGAAGATACTGCTAAAATTTATACAGATTATACCCTTTTTACTGCAAATGAAAAAGTATTAAAAGAGGTCAATAAGGTCTTTAATTTTCTTCAGGTTCATTATAAGCTCAAAAAGTATAAACATCTTATAGTCTCACCTCATTATACTCATGCGACCTTGGTGAGAATGATTAATAAAGAAATTGAAAATAAAAAAGCAGGTTTAACTGCGGGTATAAAATTGAAATTAAACGCGATAACTAATTTCTCAATGATCAAGAAATTATATGAAGCAAGTAATGCAGGTGTTTCTATTAAAATGGTTGTTAGAGGTATTTGTTGTTTAATACCAGGCGTGAAAGGTATGAGTGAGAATATTGAGGTAATTAGTGTCATTGACCGTTATTTAGAACATCCTAGGGTCTATGTTTTTGAAAACGCAGGGAAAAGAAAAGTGTACATTTCTTCTGCAGATTTTATGACTCGTAATATTGAAAATAGAGTAGAAGTAGCTGTGCCTATATATGACAATTCGTTACAGCAACAAATTTTAGATGTGTTTGATATTACATGGAAAGATAACCATAAAGCCAGAATCATTAATAAACATCCTCAAAATCAGTTTAAAAAATCATCAGGTGAAAATATTCGTTCTCAATGGGCAATCTATGATTACTATAATAATCAATTGGAGTAATGAAAATTAAAAAATATGCTGCAATTGATATAGGTTCTAATGCAGTCAGAATTTTAGTAACTAATGTAGTTTCTTATAAAAAAAAGACGGTTTTTTTGAAAAATGCTCTCGTTAGAGTTCCGATTCGTTTAGGACAAGATGCTTTCACAAATGGAAAAATTTCTGACAAGAATATCAAAAGAATGATAAAATCCATGAAGGCTTTTAAGTTACTTATGGAGGTTCATGAGGTAAAAGATTATTTGGCTTTTGCAACTTCGGCGCTAAGAGAGGCCAAAAATGGTTCATATTTAGTTAAAAAAGTACTTAAAAAATCAGGAATTAAAATCGAAATTATTGATGGAAAAAAAGAAGCTAAAATAATTTCCAATACAAATGTTTTTGATACCATTAATAAAGAAAAAACGTTTCTCTATGTAGATATAGGTGGTGGAAGCACTGAATTTAGTGTTTTAATTAATGGAAAACGAAATCAATCAAAATCATTTAAAATAGGAACTGTAAGGATGCTTAATTCAAAAGTAGAACAAGTCACTTTAGATGAAGCCGAGTCTTGGGTTAGAAGGCATACTCTCATGCATGAAAGAATATATTTATTAGGAACAGGAGGAAATATTAACAAGCTCCATAAAATTGCCAATATCAATGATAATCGTCCATTAAGTTACTTAACTTTAAATACACTTTATAATCAGTTAGATGCTCTTACTTATGAGGAGCGAATTGTTGATCTTGGGCTAAATCCAGATCGTTCTGATGTGATTTTACTAGCAGCAAAATTATTCATTAAGATCCTTAATTGGTCTGGTGCCAAAGATATTTATGTTCCTAAAGTAGGACTTTCAGACGGAATGATACGTGAACTTTATAAAAGAAAATAACTACTTTTTTAGTTTTGCTAAATTAAAAATCTAAATTAAATGTTTTTCTGAGGGTATCTAAAACCGGATTAATTCTAAGTAAATGCTGATATTTTTCTGGAGAAGAAAAAATAGTTTCTTCTTTTATGTTTTCTGAGATACCAATTGAAATGCTCAAAATTTGGTTGTTCAAGTGGTTTCTTAAATACGGCAATAGCTCTTCCATTTCCTTAATCAGCTCACTTTTATTCATTTCATTAGCTACCTCAAAGCTAATTTGAGAATTATCTGAAAGTACAGGACTGTTCATGAATAATATTGAAGCCATATTACTTTTCCCATCATTTTTTATATTTTCAATATATTGTTTCCAAAGAAGATCAAGGTCTTTTTGTTTAAACGGATTTTGTGGGAGTTCAGAAACTTTTAAAGTTGGCTTATTTTTTTCTTTAGCTGTTTTTTTTAAAGCGATACTGGAAAGTGAAAACCCAGAAACAGGCATTTTTACAAATTCATTTTTACTAACAGTAGTTGTTGCATTGATCTTTTTTTCCTTTTTACTTAGAATTTCAGGAGTTTTTCTCTTGATAATAGAAGTTGACTCATTCTCTTGGGACGGGTGGTTTAGAACTTCACTTTTATTAGGCTCTACTTGATGTACTTTTTGTGCTTCTTTTTTAAAAATTAATGAATTCTTTAGAATTTCATCGGCAGAAGTTTCTTTTAAAGGAGTTAAGTAGGAATCTAGTGTATTTTTTACATTAGGGTATTTTTTAAATTCATTCGAGGGAATTATGAATCCTTTTTTTTTTCTCCATTAAAATGGAGTGAAGCAAGTTGCATTAAATAAAGTTCAACATGAACCCTTCTGTTTTGACAATTTCTATATTCAACTTCACAACAATTAATTAATTTAATAGCATCTAAAATATAGTTGGATGATAGGTTTTCGGTAGCGGTGCTATACTCTTTTTTAACACTCGAACTAACTTCCATTAGCAAAAGGGTTTTAGGATCTTTTGCTAGCATCAAATTTCTAAAATGATCACCTAATCCACTTATAAACTGTAAACTGTCAATTCCCCGCTGTAATAAGGTATTATAGGCTGTTAAAACTCCGGGGATGTCATTTTGAATAAACAACTTCCCAAAGTCTGTATAGGTTTGATGGTCTAAAACATTTAAATTATTTGCAACACCACTAACTGATAGATTACCTTGGGTAAAACTCACCATTCGATCAAAGATTGAGAGTGCGTCTCTTAAAGCACCTTCTGCTTTTTGTGCAATTAAATACAAAGCATCTTCTTCAAATACTAAGTTTCTTTTAGTGGCAATCTTAATGAGATAGTTTTTTATGTCTTCAATAGAAATTCGCTTGAAATCATAGACTTGGCAACGAGATAATACAGTGGGTATAATTTTATTTTTTTCAGTGGTTGCTAAAATAAAGATAGCATGCTTTGGAGGCTCCTCAAGTGTTTTTAAAAAGGCATTGAATGCAGAAGTAGAGAGCATATGTGCTTCATCAATGATGTATATTTTATGAGTACCAATTTGGGGTGGTATTCTAACTTGATCATTTATTTTTCTAATATCCTCTACTGAATTATTAGAAGCGGCATCTAATTCAAAAATATTAAATGAAGAATCGTCATCTATCGAGGTGGACGAACTATTAATTTGCTTGGCAAGTATTCTAGCACAAGAAGTTTTACCTACTCCTCTTGGACCACAAAAAAGAAGTGCTTGTGCAAGTTGATTGGTTTCCAGGCTATTTTGGAGTGTTCTTGTTATGCCTTCCTGTCCTACCACTTCATCAAAAGTACTAGGTCTATATTTTAAAGCAGATACAACAAATGTTTCCATAATATACAAATATATAAATCAGATTAAAGTTTATGACTTTTAGGGTATGCTTATTCCATTATAATTATTAACAAATAACTAACTTTACAGAGCAGGCCATCTTATCGCTCTTTTCTTTGGAAGAGAGAGGAAAGTCCGGACACCATAGAACAGCATAGCGGGTAACACCCGCCCTTTGAAAGAAGCGGACTAGTGCAACAGAAAGCAAGTACAGTTAGGCTGTAGTGAAACCAGGTAAACTCTATGCGGTGCAACGCCAAGTAAATCTACAATTAAGAGTTGTTTCGTTCAATGTAGAAGGGTAGGCGGCTTGAATGTAGGAGTAATTCTACATCTAGATAAATGATAAGACTCGACAGAATCCGGCTTATCGGCCTGCATTTTTTATTTAAAGAAGGAAAAGACACTTCCGCCATAAGTTCTTGAAAAATCAAAACCTTGACCTTTTGAAAGGTCAATAAAAACACTGTGCTCGAGAATAATAAGTCCTGATTCATTTAATGATTTTTTAGCTTCAATAATTAAGACAAAATATGCTTCTGCTTTCCAGTCATAAGGAGGATCACCAAAAATTAGATCATAGTGACTTACTTTTTTTTTAAGAAATGTAATAGAATCACTTTGTAATGAATTTATTGTTAACCCTATGTCGGTTGCGGTTTTTTTTATGAAATTTACGCAATGTCGATTCTGATCTACTGCGGTTATATTTGCTATTCCTCTAGAAGCGAATTCATAACTTATATTACCTGTTCCAGAAAAAAGATCTAAAACATGAAGGGACTCAAAATTAAGGCGGTGTTGTAAAATATTAAATAATCCCTCTTTTGAGCGATCAGTTGTCGGGCGTACAGGTAGTTTTTTAGGAGCTATAACACGTCTTCCTTTATGAGAGCCTGAAATAATTCTCATTAACTAAAATATTGAGATAAAAAAGGAGCGTTATGATTTTGGATCGCCTGACTTGATATAATTTCTTCTTCATAAAAAGATATGTTTTCATGATAAATTTTTACAGCTTTGTAATAGGAGTCAAAGAGAGTTATTTTTCCTAGAAAAATGAATTCAAAGGCGTTTGTTTCAAGTTCAAATTGTTCTATTACAAAGAAAACATAGTAAAGAAAATCATCTTCGTTTTTTATTAAAAAGGAATTATTAAATAATAGCCGTTCATTTTTTATTAAAAAAACATCTACTTTTTCCTTTTGTAAATGAACATAAAGTTGAGTTTTGTTTTCTGATCGTAAATTATGCTTGTGAATTAAATTATAAAGAAGAGAGTTGTAATGAATTTCTTGATAATTATTTTTATTTGTTTCTAAAATTAATTCTATTTCCTTGGGGTAGGAATAAACATTTACTTTTTTTGATTCTTTTAATATATCGTGAATAAAAATATCGTCTTGAGAATTCGACTTATAATGGCTTAAATACTTCTCTTTATGTGAAATATCATAAAGTGTTTGAGGCACAAAAGTTGAAGGGTGAGAAAAATGCACTATGCTTATAGCTCTAAAGTTTTTTTTCGGGTAATAATTAATAAATTCATCAAAAGCAGGTTTAAAATCTAAAATTTCATGATTCCTTGGTAAAAAATCTACTTTAGATTTAGTGCAAAAAGAAAATCCATTCACAAATATGTGAATGGATAAATCATTATTGTGAATTATTTCATTATTGTTTAGCATCAAAAATAGTTGGCCAGTTACCATTTGTACTTACTTTTGATAGAGAACCTAAAACAATTTCAGGCCCATTTACACCATCTACAGCTATCGTTTCCTGCTCCTGCTTAATTAAATCAATATTTTGGTCAAAAAGAACGATATTTTTTGATATTTTAACTTCAAAAACAGGAACATTATAGCCGTTTTTATTAATTATCTCAGAATTAATTTTAAACATACTGTCTTGAACTCCCTCAATAGGGATGTAGGCCATTTTTCTATAATGATCTGAAGTTCCAAATAAAGAATCTTTTACAGAAACCGTTCCCAGGGTATCAATGACAACAACTTCACGTAACATATCAATTCTGTAAGTTCTGTCATATTCAAGATATGAAGAATCACGTTTTTCAATTAAAGTAAATATACCTTCATCAACAAATTTGATTAAGCTATCAAAATTGTTAGAATAAATTCCGGTTACATCTTTATGTGCAATTTGCGCTATTCTTATGTCCTTTAAACGATTGATTACTTTGGCGTAACGCTCGTTTTTGATTTGATTAAATTTAATGGGTCCGTTAACTGAATCATAAATCTGATACGCAAAAAAGAATGATGCTAACCAAAGTACGATTTGAATGCCTATTTTCATTAGATGGTTTTATATATTATAAAACAAAACTACAATTTTTTTTGAATCAGAAAAGTATTTAAAATGATTTATATTTAACGCTTGAATCACTCCATGACTCCTGAAAAATTTCATTCCAAACTTGAAGCAAGTTTTCCATTTATTCCAACTATATCTCAAATCAACTGGTTTCCTGAGATTGCTAAATTTATTTTTTCAAAAGAAAAAAACAACGCCTTTTTATTAACCGGTTATGCAGGTACAGGAAAAACAACCCTAATAGGTTCTTTAGTAAGCCAATTAAAATTAACTGATTATAAAGCTGTTTTAATGGCACCCACAGGAAGAGCAGCTAAAGTAATGTCAACTTATTCTAAATTTTCTGCTCGAACAATTCACAAGCAAATTTATTATCCAAAGCCCGAAACTGGAGGTAAAATGCAGTTTCAATTAAAAGTTAATAAATTCAGAAAAACTATTTTCATAATTGATGAAGCCTCAATGATTGGTGATGATCGTCAGAATGCTAAACTTTTTGAAAATGGATCTTTACTTCATGATGTGGTTCAGTATGTTAGCACAGGTGATCAATGTAAATTGATTTTTGTAGGCGATCCTGCTCAGTTGCCCCCTGTACATTTGAATATAAGTCCTGCACTTGATTTAGAGGAGTTAACACAATTTCATTTTGACAAGGTTTTTAGTATTCAGCTAGATGCTGTCGTACGTCAAGCTCAAGGATCAGGAATTCTTCACAACGCCACACTTTTAAGAAATCAATTGAATGATCAATTATATGATTTTTTTAAATTTGAAGTAAGTGAATATAATGATATATTATACACAAATAATGGCATGGATCTTTTTGAAGCAATAGAGAATGCCTTTAGAGACTCAGGGACCGATCAAACGGTTTTTATTGTTCGTTCCAACAAGCGTGCAAATATTTATAATGAAAACATACGGAAAAGAATATTAGGTCTCGAGGATGATCTCTCTGTAGGAGATCAGCTTATGGTGGTTAAGAATAATTATTTTTGGCTAGCACCCGAGTCTAAACCAGGCTTTATTGCTAATGGTGATGTGGTACAAGTAGAGTCCATTCAAATGCGAAAAGAAATTTATGGTTTTTCCTTTGCTGAAGTCACAGTTAGTTTAGTTGATTATCCTGAAGAAGAATCTTTTGACACAGTATTACTTTTAGAGACGCTTACTTCAGAAACGCCTTCACTTTCTTTTGAAGATGGAAATCGATTGTATCAAGAGGTTTTAAAGGATTTTAACTCTGAGAAATCAAAATATAAAAAATTTTTAAAAGTTAAATCTAATAAGTTTTTTAATGCCCTTCAAGTAAAGTATTCATATGCAGTTACTTGTCATAAATCACAAGGAGGGCAGTGGGAAAATGTATTTATAGAAAAACCTTATTTACCCGATGGACCAGATAAAGACTATCTTAGGTGGCTATATACAGCTATGACCCGTGCAAAAAAACAATTATTTCTTATCGGTTTTCCCGATGGAGATTTTGATAGTATTGAATAATGATAAACCGTAATTTTTCTAGATGGTTTTTTAACCAAATTTTAAATTGGAAAATGATTGGAACTTTTCCTACACTTCCAAAATACATTGTAGCTGTCGTACCACACACTAGTTGGGTAGATCTTATCCTAGGTGTAATTGTTAGAAATATATCTGGTGAAAGCATTAATTTTGTAGGTAAGAAAGAATTATTTGGTCCATTAACAGGATGGTTCTTTAGAGCTTTAGGAGGTGCACCTATTGATCGCTCAGGAAACAAAGGATCAGTAGATTCAATGATTGCAGTATTTAATGCACATACTAAGTTTAGAATAGCACTTGCACCAGAAGGAACTCGAAAAAAAGTAACCCAGTTAAGAACTGGGTTTTATCATATTGCCAAAAGACTTCAGATACCTATAGTTCCAATTTCATTTGATTATGAAAATAAAAAGGTTGTAATACATCCGATTTTTAATACATCAAAAAATGAAAAAAAAGACATGGATACTTTAGAGTCAATTTTTAGAGGAGTTGTGGGCTACTCTAAGAAAAATAGTTTTTAATTATTATTGAATATCAAGTCCATGATAAACTTGCTGAACATCATCATCTTCTTCAATTTTTTCAATAAGCTTTATGACCTCTTGTTGGGCATCTTTACCAAGTTGTTTAGTGACTTGTGGAATACGTTCGAAGCTGGAAGAAAGAATTTTAAAAGATCGATGTTCCAATTCTTTTTGCAAAACTCCAAAGCTTTCAAAAGGAGCATAGAGCAGCATTCCATCTTCATCAATAAAAACTTCTTCTACACCAAAATCTATAAACTCTAATTCAATTTCTTCAGCATCAAGATCCGTAGGGTCAATCCTGAAATTACACGTTCTATCAAACATAAATTCTACAGAACCTGAAGTCCCTAAATTTCCGTTTGCTTTATTAAATAAAGATCTAATGTTTGCAACAGTTCTATTATTATTATCTGTAGCCGTTTCGACTAATATGGCAATTCCGTTAGGAGCATATCCTTCAAATAAAATCTCTTTAAAGTTTTCAGTATCCTTGTCAGATGCTTTTTTAATAGCACGCTCAATATTTTCTTTAGGCATGTTTGCTGCTTTTGCATTTTGTATAACAGCACGCAGCCTTGAGTTATTGTCTGCATCGGGTCCACCTTCTTTAACAGCCATTACAATATCTTTACCAATTCGGGTAAAGGTTTTAGCCATTGCAGACCAACGTTTCATTTTTCTAGCTTTTCTAAACTCAAAGGCTCTCCCCATTTTTTTTTAGCTAAAATAAAAAATTAATATTGTTTTCGAATCTCAGGAAGACTAAGATCATTTATTATATCAATATAGGAGGGAGTTAAATGATTTGGAAGCCTATTTTTTTTAGGTAAAGTAGCAAGGTATCTAATAGTATTTGAGGTATAAACTTGTTTGTATATTCCTGGATTAAAATGTCTTTTTTCAACAATCATTTTTATAAAATCATGATGAGAAATTAAATCTGAACTTCCCAAATGATATAACCCTGTTTTTTTTTTATTAATTAAATAGTGGATTTGTTGACTCAACCTGATGTCACTATTAACATTAATTATAGTATTAGGAAATACTTCGATGAATTTATTTTTTTTTACCGCTTCATCAATTTCAAGTGTTCTTGGAGCATTTAATCCAAAAATCATTGGTAAACGTGCAATAATGTATTTACCAACTAATAAGCGAAATAACTTATTTTCTATTTTTATTTTAAAATGACCATATTTACTCTCAGAAAGTGTTTTATCGTATTCGTAAGAAGGAAAATGCCGGAAGGAATCAAAGACATTGGCTGAGGATAAAAAAAGTACTCTACAGTTTTTATTTTTAATGTAATCAACTATTTGCTCATGGGCTTCTACTTGCGCATTAAAATTTCCGCGTAAAGCAGAAATAATTAGTTTGGGTTTCACCTCTTTTAAAATTGGCTCTAAAGAATCCCTCTCAACATCAAAAGAAAAAAAATGTTGATTTTTAGCGTATATAGTCTTTGTATTGAAGGTTGCAAAGGTTTTGTAAAATGGTGCAAGTTCTTTATATATACAATTTCCAATAAATCCACTTCCCCCTAAAATTAAAATTGATTTCAAATACTTAAGGCTTTATAAAAGGAAGACTTACAACTTGTGCGGCATATTTTTTTTCTCTAATTAGAACTCCAATATTACTCCCCGGTGACGAGAATTTTTTTGGAATATATCCCAAGCCAATTCCTTTTTTTAAAAGAGGCGATTGAGTTCCTGACGTAACCTTTCCAATAATGATTCCTTCTGAGTCTATAATTGGATATCCAGATCTTGGAATTCCACGATCATTCATTTCAAAAGCTACTAGTTTTAGTGGCGTTCCATTTTTCTTTTGTTCTGCTAAATATTTACCGTTTATTGGATTGGTTTCTGGTTTTGTTACCCAACTTAAACCAGCAGCAATAGGGGAACTTGTGTCATTAATTTCGTTTCCATAGAGACAGTATCCCATTTCTAACCGTAAGGTATCTCTAGCCGCTAGTCCAACTGGAATAATATTATAGTTTTTTCCAGCTTCCATAATAGCTTTCCAAACTTTTGGTGCTTCTTTTGCAGGAATATAAATTTCAATTCCTCCTGCCCCCGTATAGCCTGTTGTAGCAATTAATGTGTTTTCTATTCCTGCAAAAGTATCTGTAGAATGTGCATAAAATGGTAGTGATTCTAGCGATACTTTTGTTAATTTTTGCATAGCTTTTAATGCACAAGGCCCCTGAATAGCTAAAAGTGCTATTTCCTCTGATTTATTTTCTAAAGTAGCACCAAAAATTTTATTTTGTTCCTTTAGCCATTCCCAATCTTTTTCAATATTGGATGCATTCACTACCAAAAGATAAAGTTCTTTTTCCAACCGGTAAACAATTAAATCATCAACAACACCTCCCGTTTTGTTCGGAAAATAGTTGTATTGTGCCTTTCCAAGAATTACTTTCGAAATATCATTACTGCAAACATGTTGAAGTAGCGCCAGTGATTTATTACCAGAAATATAAAATTCTCCCATGTGTGATACATCAAAAACTCCAACACTTGATCTTACTGCTAAATGTTCTTTTGTAACTCCACTATACTGAACAGGCATTTCATAGCCTCCAAATGAAGTCATTTTAGCGTTCAATTCTAAATGTGTTGTGTAGAGTGTAGTTTTTTTCATAAGTTCATGCTTTAATTTAATTATGCTTCAAATAAGAATTACCCTGATCTTTAAAACACTTTATTTTTGGTTACCATTTTTGTTATTATCTTTTGGAATACTATTATCACAAAAGTCAGAACTTTCCACGGAATTTCATAAAAATAACAGGAAACAATTACGTGAAAAACTTCCAAATAATAGCGTTGCTATATATTTTTCTGCTCCTGTTCGTAATCGTGCTAATGATGTTGATTTTGAATATCATCAGGACCCTAATTTTTACTATTTGACAGGTTGGGAGGAGCCCCACGCAGTTTTGCTTGTTTACAATACTCCCCAAACCGATGAAGAAGGCACTTATAGTGAAAAGCTTTATGTGCGTGATCGAGATGCTAGAAATGAGATGTGGAATGGTCGTCAACTGGGTGTTTCAGGTGCATTAAAAATGGGATTTGAACGTGTTGTTAATAAAACAGAGTTTAGTAAACAGGCATTGGATTTTGATCGTTTTGACACAGTATTGATGTTTGATTTTGAAAATGATGTCCGAAATAGAGATAATGATACTAGTGATTTATATGATTTACAAAAACATTTTAAGAAACAGATTAATTATCCTGATGATTTTGATGCTGTTCGCTACAGATTATACCAGCAAATTAGAACTGTAAATAATGAAGAGGTTCCTAGTTTGAAAAGAAGAATTTATTATATGATTACCAGCGATAAAACTCTTGAGGATGATCCTGTAATTCAAGATTTTTTAAAAATAGATGAAAAGACTGTATTAACTGATTTAAAAACTCGTAGTGCCCATTTGTTGAAGGATTATAATTTTGACATTGACCAGTTGTCTTATATTATGGCTAGTTTAAGAGAAAAAAAATCGCCTGAGGAGATAATACTACTCAAAAAAGCAATTAGAATTTCTGCACAAGGTCAGATAGAAGTTATGAAAGCCATACACCCTGAAATGACAGAAAGAGAAGTACAAGGTATTCATCAGCTTGTTTTTAAGATTTATGGTGCTGCACATGAAGGGTATCCTTCTATTGTTGGTGCAGGTGATAACGCTTGCGTATTGCATTATGTTACGAACGATAAAACTGATTTAAAAAAACAACTTATTTTAATGGATTTGGGAGCAGAATATAGAGGCTATACTGCAGACGTAACTAGAACAATACCTGTGTCGGGAATTTTCTCTCCAGAACAACGAGCAATATATCAGATTGTGTTTGATGCTCAAACAGCTGGTATTAATGCTGCCATTAATGGAACAACTTTTAGAGCAGTTTCAGAAGCAACCAATGAAGTGGTTCAAAAAGGATTATTAGCTCTTGGACTTATTGAAAAAAAAGAAGAGTATAGACGATATTTACCACATGGAATTTCTCATCATATTGGCTTAGATGTTCATGATCCTGGGCTTTATGATAAATTATCCCCTTCAATGGTTATTACTGTAGAACCTGGTATATATATTCCCGCGGGAAGTCCATGTGATCCTAAGTGGTGGAATATTGGGATTCGTATCGAAGATGATATTTTAATTACAGATACAACTCCTATTAATTTGTCATCTAATGCACCAAGAAGTTGGAATGATATTGAAGCTATGATGGCCAAGAAAAGTGCTTTAGATAATTTTGTCCTTCCTGAATTAAGTATTGATTAACGCTCGCGTAAATAGGCTTTCAACTGCTCATAAGTTTTAATAGGAATGCTATTGTTGGTTCGCTCTAGAATAGATTTTAATCTATTTGGAACCTCAATTGTTGTTTTTAATGTATCCTCAACAATGTCAGCAAACTTTATAGGGTGTGCAGTTTCAAAGAAGATCCCATAATACGATTCATCAGTATTTTTTAAAAAATCTTTCAGCCCTAGATACCCTACTGCTCCATGTGGATCAGGTATATAAGAAGAAATTTTATAAATTTCTTTCATAGCTTTTTTAGTTTGTGAATCGGAATAATGATAACCACTCAATACTTTTTTGATTTTAAAAATATCATTATTGAAAATCTTTTGAATACGAATAAAATTACTAGGGTCTCCAACATCCATAGCATTTGAAATCGTTGACTTTGATTTTTTAGGAGAATACGTTCCAGAATTTAAATAATTAGGAACCGTATCGTTAATATTTGTACTAGCAATTAAATGATCAATAGGGAGGCCCATTTGCTGTGCCACTAATCCAGCACAAATATTCCCAAAGTTTCCGCTTGGCACGGAAATCACAAGTTTTTTTTCTGGATAGGGTCTATTTTTATATGCAATAAAAAAATAGAACATTTGCGAAAGCCACCTTGCTATATTGATAGAATTTGCAGAAGTTAATTCTATTTCATTAATCAAATCAGAATCTATAAAAGCACTTTTTACCATATCTTGGCAATCGTCAAATGTGCCATCTACTTCAAGTGCGGTAATATTTTCTCCTAGGGTTGTAAGTTGTTTTTCCTGAATGGCACTGACTTTACCCTTGGGATAAAGAAGAACAACATTAATTCCTTCTACTTTATAGAACCCATCTGCAACTGCACCACCTGTATCTCCAGAAGTGGCTACTAGTATGGTTAAGTTTTTATTTGATTTAATTTCGTTAGCGTAGTTAAGACAACGAGCCATAAATCTTGCTCCAACATCTTTAAAAGCAAGAGTTGGTCCATGAAAAAGTTCTAAAGTTGCTATTTTATCATTTATTGAAACAATAGGGAAGTCAAATATTAGTGTATCTGCTATAATTTCTCTTAATCTATTTTTTGAGATTTCGTTTCCCACGAATGGATTTATAACTTCAAAAGCTATTTCATGATTTGAATAAGAGTTTATATTTTGGATGAATTTTTCTGAAAGTTTGGGAATTTTTTCAGGAAAATATAGACCTCTGTCTGGAGCTAAACCTTTTCTAACTGCATCTAAAAAAGAAACATTATGAGAATTATAATTTAAACTATGATATTTCATGATGAATTAATAATTTTAATTCCCTCTTCATTAATTTTAGAAATATATACTTCATATTCTATGTCTAAATCTTCAAATTGTGTTTTCATTGCATCTCCAACTTCTATAGCGGTTTTCATTCCTTTTGAAAGTGCATAAATAGATGGACCGGAACCAGAAATACCACTTCCAAGAGCCCCCGTATTAATTGCTGCTGCTTTAACTTCTTCAAATTTTGGTATGAGCATTGCACGAAAAGGTTCAATGATTTTATCTTTCATACTTCGTGAAAGAAGTTCGTAATCATTTGTGTAAAGTGCACTTACAAAAGCACCTAAATTACCCCATTGTTCAATTGCTTTTTCTAAGGGAACAGTTTGTTTTAAAATTGCTCTAGAGTGTATTGTTTTTAATTCAATTTTAGGATGAATTATTGTAGCAACTAAGTCGGGTGGACTCGGAAGTTTTATAACATCTAAAGATTTGTTGCTACGAACTAAAGTAAAGCCACCTAATAGAACTGGCGCTAGATTGTCTGCATGTTTTGCGCCACTTGCTAAAGCTTCTCCTGCCATTGCGAATTGAATAAGTTCTTTACGTGAGAAGGGTGCGCCTAATAGATGGTTTACTGCGAAAACTGCTCCGGCAGCACTAGCAGCACTACTACCAATACCACTTCCTGGTTTTATTTTTTTATCAATATCAATTCTAAAACCATAGGATGATTTAAAGGTTTTTAATAATGATAAAACAGCTACACTAGCAACATTTTTCAAAGGATCTGTTGGAAGTTCATGTCCAGTAACCGATCCTATTGTTACGCCAGGTGATTTTGTTTTTGTGACGCTCATAATATCCCCAACTGGTTCTAAACAAAAGCCTAGAACATCAAAACCACAGGAAACATTGGCAACACTGGCTGGTGCAAAAATTTTTATTTGATCCATCTGTTAACGTTTCCCAATTCTTATAATATCTCCAAAAATTCCAGCAGCAGTGACTTCAGCCCCTGCTCCAGCACCTTTTACTATTAAAGGTTGACTTTTATATCTATTTGTATAAAATAAAATAATATTATCACTGCCTTCTAGGTTATAAAAATCATGATTAGATTGAATTTCCTGAAGGCCTACACTTGCTTTTCCGTTTTCTAATTGTGCAACATACTTTAATCGTGCCCCTTTTTCATTTGCTTTAGCAAGAATAGCTTGAAAATATTTTTCATTTTTATTAATCATTTTGTAGAATGCTTCATTTGAGGTTGTATTAAGCACATCCTGAGGAAGGAAACTTTTATTTGAAATATCTTCGAGCTCAAGTGGAAAACCACTTTCGCGTGCTAAAATCAATATTTTTCTAGCCACGTCAATACCACTCAAGTCAATCTTAGGATCTGGCTCTGTATAACCTTCTTCTTGAGCTTTTTGAACAATATCTTTAAATAGTGTTTCACGAGTAAAATTATTAAAAACAAAATTTAAACTTCCAGATAGTATCGCTTGAATTTTTAAAATTTCATCCCCTGAGGCAATTAGATTATTTAAAGTATCAATAACAGGTAATCCTGCTCCTACATTAGTTTCGAATAAAAAGGGGGTCCCATATCTTCTAGCTGTTTTTTTAAGGTCATTATAATTTCTCAAAGAGCTTGCACAGGCAATCTTATTACATGTTACAACACCTATGTTATGAGCTAAGTATCGACCGTATTCATTTGCAATTTTTTCATTTGCAGTATTATCCACAAAAATGCTATTTCGTAAGTTGAGGGTTTTTATGTGGTTAAAAAAAACTTCTCTATCCGCATTAACAGAACTTTTATCTAATTGTTCCTTCCAGTTATCTAACTCTATGTGCTCGCTATTTAAAAGCATTTTCTTAGAATTAGAAAGCGCTATAACACGAATTTTCAAACTTAAGTGCTCCAATAAGTAAGTCTTTTGGTTGTTAATTTGTTCAATTAATTTTCCTCCAACATTCCCAACTCCTGTTATAAATAAATTTAGTTCTTTGGATTGTTCTTCAAAAAAACTCTCATGAATCGTATTTAGAGCTTTTTGAGTATTTTTTTTACTAATTATAATCGATATGTTCCTTTCAGATGCACCTTGAGCAATTGCTCTAATATTAATATTATTAGCTCCTAAGCTACTAAATAATTTTCCGCTAATTCCCTGATGGTCTTTCATTCGATCACCAACAACAGCAATATTTGTCATATTAGATTCTAAAACAGCGGGGGCTACTTTATTTAAAGAAATTTCAAAAGCAAAATGTTCATTAATAACTTTTTTTGCAATTTCAGCATGTTCAGAGCGAACACCCAAGCAAATAGAGTGTTCAGATGATGCTTGAGTAATCATGATAATATTGATTTGTTTTAATGATAAACATTCAAACAAACGTTTTGAAAATCCAGGAATACCAATCATTCCACTTCCTTCAAGGCTAATTAGTGCTACATTTTCAATGTGACTTACACCTTTGACTATTGATCCATTATGTTCTTTATTAGTTCCATTTGAATTAATAATAGTTCCGGATGCATTAGAATCAAAAGTATTTTTTATGAGTAAAGGTATTTTCTTTTCAATAATAGGCTGCAGGGTAGGAGGAAATATAACCTTTGCGCCAAAATGTGAAAGTTCCATGGCTTCTTGATAAGACAGCTTAGGAATGGGCTGCGCTTGTGCAACTAATTTAGGGTGAGCTGTAAACATTCCGCTTACATCTGTCCATATTTCTAACGAAGTTGCATCAATATAATTTGCAAGTAAAGCTGCGGTATAATCTGAACCGCCTCTCCCAAGAGTAGTTATATTACCGTCTTTGTCTGAAGCAATAAATCCAGGTACGAGAGTAACTTTAGAAGTGACTTTAGATAGAATTGACTTTGTTTGTGCTTTACTTTTAGAATGATTTACAACTTCTTTTTCGTTGACTTCACTAGTAAAGATTAGTTCACGGGCGTCTTTTAAACTCGAGCTAATCCCTCCATTTTTCAACACTTCATTTACAAGAACACTAGAGAGAACCTCACCGTAACTCATTGTTTTAGAATGGCTCTTTAAGGTAAGCTCTTTTAGATTAAAGATGGATTCTAAAATGGCTTCTAAATCGTTTAAATTTGATTTTAAAAAGCTAATGATTTCACTTTGCTTGGTAATGGAAATAAAAGATGTAATAATATCTAGGTGTCTTTCTTCAATCTTGGGCAAATGAATTTTATAATTATCATTTCCTTTACAAGCCATCTTTGCCATCTCATCCAGGAGATTGGTTATCCCACTTAGTGCAGAAACAACGACAATTATCTTTTGATCAGTTGAACTTTTTATAATATTAACTACTTGTTCTAAACTTTCAGAATTAGCAACCGAGGTACCGCCAAACTTTAAAACCTTCATATATTTTTAGTTAAAATCCAAATGTTAATAAACATTTAATTATTTAAATAATTGCAAAAATAGTCAAATGAATTCGCAACAAAGAATTTTAAAAATAAAAATAAAAATGATAAATAGTAGTTCACAAATAGCTATTTATTAAAGGATAATTTCAGGAAGGTGTTTCTATTTTTCGAGTAACCTCAAGCTTAAGAGCATCTTCTTTTTCATTTTTGTCAATAATTATTTGATCTTGTTCTTTAAGAGTATTATTTACAACATTTTCAGCTATCAAATCCTCTATATGCTTTTGAATTGCCCTGTTTAGAGGTCTGGCCCCAAATTTGCTGTCATATCCTTTTTCTGCAATAAAATCTTTAGCTGAATCAGTTATTGAAATTTCATAACTTAATTTTTGGACACGCTCAATAAGCTTCACGAGTTCAATATCTACAATTAAACGAATGTCTTTTGGCTCTAGGGCATTGAAAATAACAATATCATCAATTCTGTTTAAGAATTCTGGTGAAAAGGTTTTTTTCAATTCTTTTTGAATAACTCCTTTTTCGATTTCTGAAGATTGTGCTTTTTGTGAAGCGGTTTCAAATCCTAATCCAGAACCAAAATCTTTTACCTGACGAGCTCCAATATTAGAGGTCATTATAATAATGGTATTTTGGAAATCAACTTTTCTTCCCAGACTGTCAGTTAAAAAGCCATCATCTAGTACTTGAAGTAACATATTAAAAATATCTGGATGTGCTTTTTCAACTTCATCCAAAAGTATCACAGAATAGGGTCTACGTCTCACTTTCTCACTTAATTGTCCTCCCTCTTCATATCCCACATATCCAGGGGGTGCTCCAACTAGACGTGAAACAGCAAATTTTTCCATATATTCACTCATATCTATTCGAATCAAATTTTCTTCAGACTCAAATATTTCTGAGGCAAGTATTTTGGCTAATTGTGTTTTGCCAACCCCCGTTTGACCTAAGAATATAAAAGATCCAATGGGCTTATCCGGGGCTTTAAGTCCAGCACGATTTCGTTGAATAGCCTTTACCACTTTTTCAATAGCATCTTTTTGACCAATTAGTTTTTTGCCAATTAACCCAGAGAGTTTTGAAAGTTTATTTTTTTCAGACTTTACGATTTTGTTAACAGGAACATTAGTCATCATAGAAACAACATCTGCGATATTGTCTTCGTTTACTGTTACTCTATTAAGCTTAGAATCTTCTTGCCAGCGTTCTTGTGCTTCAATTAATGAGCGTTCTACTCGTTTTTCATCATCTCTTAGTTTTGCAGCCTCTTCATATTTTTGTTTTTTTACAACGGTATTTTTCGATTCTCTTACCTCTTCAAGTTGCTTTTCAAGATCAATAATTTCTTTAGGTACACTCATGTTCTTGATATTAACTCGCGAGCCAGCTTCATCGAGAGCATCAATGGCTTTATCAGGCAAGAAACGATCCGACATATAACGACTGGTAAGATCTACACAAGCTTTTAATGATTCGTGTGTATAATTTACGTTGTGATGAATTTCATACTGTTCTTTAATGTTTTCAAGTATTTCAAGGGTTTCTTCCGGGGAAGTTTCTTCAACCAGAACTTTTTGAAAACGCCTTTCTAAAGCACCGTCTTTTTCAATGTGTTGGCGGTACTCATCTAGGGTTGTTGCACCAATACATTGAATTTCTCCTCGTGCTAGTGCAGGTTTAAACATGTTGGAAGCATCCAAACTTCCCGTAGCGCCTCCCGCTCCAACAATGGTATGTATTTCATCAATAAATAAAATGATATTTTCATTTTTTTCAAGCTCATTCATAACTGCTTTCATGCGTTCTTCAAACTGACCACGGTACTTTGTGCCAGCGACTAGACTCGCAAGGTCCAATGTTACTACTCGTTTATTGTAAAGAACCCTTGATACTCTTTTTTGAATTATACGCAGAGCAAGCCCTTCTGCAATAGCAGATTTACCTACCCCTGGTTCTCCAATTAAAAGCGGATTGTTTTTCTTTCTCCTGCTTAATATTTGAGAAACTCGTTCAATTTCTTTTTCCCTACCAACAACAGGATCTAATTTATCTTGTTCAGCCAATACGGTAATGTCACGACCAAAGTTGTCTAGAACAGGTGTTTTAGATTTCTTTTGATTTTTACGGTCAGAAGTAGGAGTAAATAAATTTTCTTTATCATCTCCTTCATTACTTTTTTGATCAGGAAAAGATGTAGCCTCAATGTCTTGATAATTATCTGAATCATTTGCCATCATAAGCTTGAACTGTTCTTTTACAACATCATAATCCACATTTAATTTTGTCAATAACTTTGTTGTTGGATCATTTTCATTTCTAAGAATACAAAGCAATAAATGCACAGTATTAATTAATTCACTTTGAAAAAGCTTAGCCTCTAAAAAAGTTGTTTTTAGAGCTCGCTCAGCCTGTCTCGTTAAATGAAGATTTTTTTTATCATTAAGTAGTTGGGCATCATTAAGTGCAGCAGGATTTAGTATTTCAACTTTACGTCTTAATTCCTCTAGGTTAACTTCAATAGCGTTAAAAATGTCAATTGCTTTTCCTCCACCATCTCTTAAAATCCCAAGCATTAAATGTTCGGTACCAATAAAACTGTGGCCCAATCGAAGTGCTTCTTCTTTACTGAACGCAATTACATCTTTTACACGGGGTGAAAAATTATCATCCATAACTATATATTTTTTTAAACCTACTTCAAAAAGCGGACCAATGTTTAATGCTCTATGCTAATAGACAAAAAATTATTAAGACTTCAAAAGTCTAGCGTTAAATATTTATCAAAAAAAGGGGTAAATTTAATGTTGATAATTTTAATAATTATCAGGCTATAATATGCTGAATTTTGTATTGTGTTTCCTTATTTTAGCGTTAATGTAAATATGTTATATGAGCGAAATAGATAAGATTATTCCTATCAATATTGAGGATGAAATGAAGTCGGCTTACATTGATTATTCAATGTCTGTCATAGTGTCACGCGCCTTACCTGATGTTAGAGACGGTTTAAAACCCGTTCATCGTCGTGTTCTTTTTGGAATGCATGAACTGGGTATTCGCTCCAATACAGCATATAAAAAATCTGCACGAATTGTTGGAGAAGTTTTAGGTAAGTATCACCCCCATGGTGATAGCTCTGTTTATGATACTATGGTGCGTATGGCACAAGAGTGGAGTTTACGATATTTATTGGTTGACGGGCAAGGTAATTTCGGGTCTGTAGATGGTGATAGTCCAGCTGCGATGAGATATACAGAGGCACGTATGCGTAAAATTTCTGAAGATTTAATGGCAGATATCGACAAGGAAACAGTTGATCTACAATTGAATTTTGATGATACTTTAAAAGAACCAACTGTTTTACCTACACGTGTCCCTAATTTATTGATAAATGGAACTTCTGGAATTGCCGTTGGAATGGCTACCAACATGCCACCCCATAATTTGACAGAGGTAATAGATGGAACCATTCAATTTATTGATGATAATGACATCACGATTGAACAGTTAATACAAACAATTAAAGCTCCTGATTTTCCTACGGGAGGAACTATATACGGTTATGAAGGGGTTCGGGAGGCTTTTCTAACCGGAAGGGGACGAGTAGTTATTAGAGCTAAAGCTAATATTGAAGAGGTTAATGGACGCGAATGCATTATTGTTACCGAAATCCCATATCAAGTTAACAAAGCTGAAATGATACGTAAGACCGCAGAGATGGTCAATGACAAAAAAATCGAAGGTATTAGTTCCATTCGCGATGAATCAGATAGAAATGGCATGCGTGTGGTTTATATCCTAAAGCGGGATGCCATTCCTAACATTGTTTTAAATAAACTTTATAAATATACTGCCCTACAATCTTCTTTTAGTGTTAATAATATTGCCCTGGTTAAAGGTCGTCCTCAGTTGTTGAATCTTAAAGAAATGATTCTTCATTTTGTTGAGCACCGACATGATGTGGTTGTAAGAAGAACTAAATTCGAACTTCGAAAAGCAGAAGAACGTGCTCATATTTTAGAAGGATTAATAATTGCTTCAGACAATATTGATGAAGTAATTTCCATTATTAGAGCATCTGATAGTCCAGATTTAGCTCGTGAAAACTTAATTAAACGTTTTGAGCTTACTGAAATTCAGGCCAAAGCCATTGTTGAAATGCGTTTAAGACAACTTACTGGTCTTGAACAAAATAAACTTCGTTCAGAATTCGATACTTTATTAACTACTATTTCAGATTTAAAGGACATTTTAGATAAAAAAGACCGAAGAATGGTCATCATTAAAGATGAGCTGCTTGAGATAAAAGAAAAATATGGAGATGAGCGACGCTCAATAATAGAGTATGCTGGAGGAGAATTTAGTATGGAAGATATGATTCCAGACGATAATGTAGTCATAACTATTTCTCATGCAGGATACATCAAAAGAACTCCTTTAACGGAGTATAAGACACAAAATAGAGGAGGGGTTGGTCAAAAAGCATCAACAACCCGAGATGAAGACTTCCTTCAAGATTTATTTGTTGGAACCAATCACCAGTATATGTTGTTTTTCACCCAAAAGGGGAAATGTTTTTGGATGCGTGTCTATGAAATACCTGAAGGTTCTAAAACAGCCAAGGGACGTGCCATTCAGAATTTGATTAATATTGAACAAGATGATAAAGTTCAGGCTTTTATTTGCACTCAGGATTTAAAGGATGAAGATTACATAAATAATCATTATGTAATAATGGCCACTAAGAAAGGACAAGTGAAAAAAACTTCTTTAGAACAATATTCACGTCCTCGAGCAAATGGAATAAACGCTATTACCATTAAAGATGATGATGAACTTCTAGAGGCTAAATTAACTAACGGTAATAGTCAGGTCATGTTGGCTGTTAAATCAGGAAAAGCTATTCGTTTTGAAGAAAGCAAAACACGCCCAATGGGTCGAGGTGCTTCAGGAGTTCGTGGAATTACTTTAGCAGATGAAAAAGATGAAGTGGTAGGAATGATTGCCGTTAATGACATGGAGGCAAATATTTTAGTAGTCTCAGAAAATGGCTACGGAAAACGATCAAGTCTTGAAGATTATCGAATTACAAACCGAGGTGGAAAAGGAGTAAAAACAATTTCCATTACCGACAAAACAGGAAAGTTAGTTTCTATTAAAACTGTTACGGATATTGATGACCTTATGATCATTAATAAATCAGGGATCGCAATACGAATGGAGGTAGCTAGCCTCAGAGTAATGGGGAGAGCAACACAAGGAGTACGTTTAATTAACTTAAAAGGGAATGATACTATTGCAGCAGTTGCAAAAGTAATGAAAGATGATGATCCTATTAAAGAAGTTCTTAATACTGAAACTGATGATGGCACTATTATTGAATAATATTTTTAAACAATTATAACTATACAATGAAAAAATACATAATCTTAATTTTTATTTTATTTGTCACTTTTTCTTTTGGACAGAAAAAGGAGATTAAAAAAGCAACTAAATTATTTAATGCTGGAGATGTTCAAGGAGCAACAGATTTATTGGAGTCTAGTGCTTCTTTATTTGATGCTTCAGACCCTAAAACCTTAAATAAGAAGACTTATTTAGAAGCACAAATTAATCAGAAAAACAAAAATTTTTCTGCTGCTTTTGAAAAATTTTCTGCCTTTAAAGCTGCTGACGGGATTAATGCTAATTATGACAATCAATTGCAGATATTAACTTCAGATATCGTTAATAGCGCTATTGAAGATAATGCTGAAAAACGTTTCAGTGAAGCAGCGGTTAAATTATATCTAGCATATCAAATAAATCCTGAAGTTAACAAGGACTATTTGTATTATGCAGCTTCTAGTGCTGTTAATGCAACTGAATTTGAAATCGCTTTATCATACTATTTAAAGTTAAAAGAAATCAATTATGACGGAATTACAAAACAATATATAGCTAAATCCGTTGCAACAGGAGAAGATGTAGAGCTTAGTGAATCTGAATTTGACCTTTTTAAAAAAACAAAAGAATATTCAGATTTTAGAGAAGAAAATACTGAATCAAAGCTTCCTGAAATTATAAAAAATATTGCTTTAATTTATGTTCAGTTAGGAGATAATGAAAAAGCAATGTCAGCTGTTCAAGAGGCAAGAAAAGATGATCCAAAAGATTTAAACCTTATTTTGTCAGAAGCAAACCTTTACCTTGGTTTAAATCAAAATGAACGTTTTGAGGGTCTAATGAAACAAGCTATTGAACAAGATCCAAATAATGCAACTCTTTATTATAATATTGGTGTGGTAAATGCAAAAGCTGGTAACGTAGTAAGTGCAAGGGAATATTATGAAAAAGCAATTGAACTTGATGAAAATTTTGATTCAAGTTATTTAAATTTAGTTTCCCTTATTTTAGAAGCTGAAAGTCCAATTAGAGAAGAGATGGAAGGATTAGGGCGAAGCTCTGCAGATAATAAACGTTACAATCTTTTAACAAAAAAACTTGATGATCTTTATAAAGAATGTGTTCCTATATTGGAAAAACTTATATCAATAAGTCCAAAAAATGATGGTGCTATTAATACTTTAATGAATATTTATGGGACTTTAGGAAATACTGAAGGATACATGAATATGAAAAAATTATTAGAATAACTATTAATTTTACTACATCATGTAAAAACCCTCTTTGTGAGGGTTTTTTTATATTACTTTTTTAATTATTCTTAGTTTGTGAGAGTGTTGTTTAGTCTCAAGATTATAGATGCCAGTTTGATCTACATGGTCAATTCTAACATTGCCATGTGCATGTAAAATATGATGATTTTGAAGAAGTAATCCAACATGTATTATATTTCCTTCATCATCATCAAAAAATGCAAGGTCACCAGGCTCACTTTCATCAATAAAGCTAAGAGTTTCACCAAGTAATGACTGCTGTGAAGCATCTCTTGGGATATTATAGCCATTAATTCTATAGGTCATTTGGGTAAGTCCAGAGCAATCAATCCCCATAGGAGTTTTTCCACCCCATAAATATGGAGTGTTTAAATACAAAGAAGCTATTTTAAGTAAGTTACTTTTTTCTTTTTCGCCAGTAGTTTGAGATCCTTCGTACGTATGTTTTAAAAGTGAACTGGCCTTAACATTACTTCCTAATACCAAAGCTATTAATTCATTGTTCTGGGTTTCCAAATAATCAATAAGTTGTGTTGCATAACTTGGGGTTTCTACTCCCACTTTTTTTGCAATGGACTCTTCGATTGTATGGCTTTGTTTATTGTCAATCCATCCGGTATAGGAATCTAAAAGGGTAGTGATTTGAAGCCACTCTTTTTTAGTTCCAATAATCTTAAAACAATCACCATAGAGAAGTTGTGAGACCATTTCACTCCGGTGGTTATTTTCTTTTCGCATCGGAACGATACTTAAATGACAAATGCCGTATTCCAAAATATTATTTTTTAACAAAAACTAGTTACACATTTTAGTCAATCACAAAAATAAGGATTTTAAGTCCTTAAAACATTGAACTGCAATCAAAATAGCCAACTTCACAATTAGATTGTGTAGTTTTGAAAACAAATAGTAGCAGTGAAGTCCTTTTGGAAATATATAATATCGCAACAAAACTTAATATATAAGTCTTTACTTATATTCTCTAGTTCAATTCTGATTCTATATCTTTTTCCTTTAGGTGGTCAATTTAAATATGAGTTTCAAAAAGGTAGGGCTTGGCAGTATCCGACCTATTACGCCCCTTTTGAGTTTTCTATATTAAAGTCAGAAGAAGAAATAAAAAAAGATAGGGAGGAAGTTTTAAGATCATTAAAACCTTATTTGAGAAGTGACCTTAATATTAAGGGAGCTGTTCAAAGTAGATATTCAGAACAATTTATCCGATTTTTCTATGATATTGAAAATCCTGTTGTTTCTGATAGTCTTTATCATTTTGGTGAAGCTGTTTTGAATAGAATATATGAATATGGAGTTTTACCACCAAATTATATTCACCAGGGGAATACCTCAATACTTCTTATTCAAGATAATATTGAAACTTCCCTTACTGTCGATCAATTATTTAAGTCTGATACTCTTTTTGAAAAATTAGCGTTGTGGCTTTCTGGTTCAGAATATTTCATTTACAAAGAAATATTTAACAATCTCTTTTTTGAGTTAATAACTCCTAATGTTTTCCCTGATAAAACGTTTGGAAAAAATGCAGAAAAAGAAGCATTAAAGAACCTATCCTTATCCAGAGGTATAATTTCTATGGGTGAATTAATTATTGCTGAAGGAGAGGCAATAGATGACAAAAATTTTGAAGTTTTAAGCTCCCTTAGAAAAGAATTTTCATCACAAAAAAATGATGATCAAAATTCAATATGGGTATTGGGAGGCTATTCTATTTTAATTTTATTAACTTTTTCCTTACTTCTTGTATTTTTAGATAAGTATCGTCCCTCAATTTTTGTAAACAATAGAAAGTTAACGTTTATCTTTTTCAATATAGTTTTTGTTATTGTGGCAACTACTTTAATTATAAGATATGATACGGCTTATATTTTTGCAATGCCTCTGTGTATACTTCCTTTAATTATTAAAGCTTTTTTTGATGCGCGCTTAGGACTTTTTACCCATGTACTTACGGTATTATTAATAGGTTTTTTAGTGCCTAATAGCTTTGAATTTGTATTTCTTCAAATCCTTGCTGGAATAATTACCATTCAAACAGTCACAAGACTTTACAAGCGTGCCAATTTGTTTATTTCTGTTGGTCAAATTGTATTGGTTTATTTGATAGGTTATGTTGCATTTACCACTATACAAGAGGGTACTTTATTAAAAATTGACTTTGGAATCCTAGCTTTATTTTTATTGAACGGTTTATTAATGCTTTTCGTTCAACCCTTAATTTATATTTACGAAAAAATATTCGGCTTAGTTTCAGATGTGTCGCTCTTAGAACTTTCGGACACTAATTCTAGATTGCTAAAAGAACTTTCAGACAAGGCACCAGGCACTTTTAATCATTCTCTACAAGTTGCTAACTTGGCAGAAGCTGCAGCTAATGAAATTGGAGCTAATACACTTTTAGTTCGTGTGGGTGCGCTATACCACGATATTGGTAAATTAAATAACCCTATATATTATTCTGAAAATCAAATTGGGATGGTTTCTCCTCATGATGAATTATCCCCCAAACAGAGTGCTAAGATTATTATTGATCATGTATTAGATGGAATTATTATAGCCCAAAAAAATAATATCCCAGACCGAGTAATCGATTTTATAAGAACTCACCATGGTACCTCTTTGGTATATTTTTTTTATAAAAAACAAGAGGAATTGGATGGCGAAAACATCAATGTAAAAGATTTTCAATATCATGGTCCAAAGCCTTTTTCAAAAGAAACGGTAATTTTAATGATGGCAGATTCTGTAGAAGCTGCCTCTAAAAGCTTAAAAAGTCCTGATGTTAATCAATTGCAAGAGTTTATTGAGAAAATAATTGATGGTAAAATGAAGGAACAACAATTTAATGCCTCTAATATTACTTTATCCGAAATAGAAAAAGTTAAAAAAGTCTTATTCAAAAAATTAATTAATGTTTATCAGCTTAGGGTAGAATACCCTGAATAATTATAATAAAAAAGATTGTTTTGTTATTAGGGAACACTTACTTTTGCATTCCATTATTAGGAGAGGTGCCAGAGTGGTAATGGAGCAGATTGCTAATCTGTCGACGGGTAACTGTCGCCAGGGTTCGAGTCCCTGTCTCTCCGCGATAGAGTCCTGAAAGCCCAGTGTTTTCAGGGCTTTTTTATTTCAGTTGCCTGTAGAGTTGCCTTTTCTCTGTTTTTGCAATCATCAATCTAATATCCCAAATTTAGCGGTTTAATTTTTGAGTATCTTTAAGTATTCGAATAAAAATCTAATTCAATTTACATGATATATATACTAACCAGGCATAGATAGCCTTAATCCCTGCTATGCTCTAAACTCAACCAAAATGAACTTAGCTAAAGAATACGCAAGCTTACTCCAACAATTTCAATGGAACTATTTTATCACCTGTAGAACTCCATATAAGATCCACACAATGACAGTGAGGAACTG
>CAJQQG010000015.1 GCA_905480425.1 uncultured Flavobacteriaceae bacterium
TAGCAGAAATGGCTATAGATTCAATGATGACTCCAGGAATGCAAATAATAGCCGTTAGAAAGGGTAAAATAATCTATGAAAAAAACATAGGATACCATACATATAAAAAAGAGCAACCAGTTCTATCCACAGATATATATGATATTGCGTCCTTGACTAAAATTCTTGGAACTCTTCCTTTGGTAATGAAAGAAGTAGCTTCTGGAACTCTAACACTTTCTTCAACAATAGCAACTATGTTACCTGAGTGGAAAGAAAGTAATAAGTCGAATATCACGCTTAAACAAATGCTTTCTCATTATGCGCAGTTATGGCCATGGATTCCTTTTTATAAAGAAACTCTTAATAAAAAAGGATACCCAAAAAAGAAACAATATAAAACAACATCCTCTATTAAATATGCATCAGTAGTGGCTAAAGATTTATATTTAGAAACTGATTTTGAGAATGAACTTTACACTCAAATAAAAGAAAGTAAATTAACAGATTCACTCCAATATAAATATTCAGATTTACCTTATTATATTTTAAAGAAATACTTTGAAACTTCTAATAAGTTGCCTTATGATGTATTTCTTCATCAAGAAATTTTTGATCCTTTAGGATTGACCACAATAGGGTATAGACCATTGGAGCGTTTTGATATTTCAAAAATTGTACCTAGTGAAGTTGATGACTATTTCAGGCACAAGGAGTTAAGAGGCTATGTACATGACATGGGTGCTGCTATGCAAAATGGTGTAGGGGGACACGCTGGCTTATTTTCAAATGCACAAGATGTAGCGGCTATAATGCAAATGTATTTACAAGGAGGAAGGTATAATGGTATTCAGCTATTACAGCCAGAAACGATTAATCTTTTTAACACCTGTTATTATTGTGAAAAAGGCAATAGAAGGGGAGTTGGATTTGATAAGCCAGATTTTGATCTTAAAAATACCTCCACCTGTGGGTGTGTTTCAAAAGTAAGTTTTGGACATTCTGGATATACTGGAACCTATGCTTGGGCTGATCCTGATAAAGAAATTATAATTGTTATTTTAGCAAATAGAACCTATCCTAATGATAATTTTAGGTTTAGTAAAAGTAATATTAGAACGCGAATACAATCCTTATTATATAAGGCATTAATTAATTAATTAAAGATAAACTTTTGAAAATAGCAATTGTATGTTATCCAACATTTGGCGGTAGTGGAGTTGTAGCGACAGAATTGGGAATTGCCCTTTCTAAAATAGGTCATACTATTCATTTTATTACTTACCATCAACCGGTTCGTTTAGAAACCTTAAATACCGACAATATTCATTTTCATGAAGTTGAAATACCAGATTATCCTCTTTTTAAATACCAACCATATGAGCTAGCACTGTCAAGTAGGTTGGTAGATGTTGTAAAGGCTCATGCAATTGATGTATTACATGTGCATTATGCCATTCCTCATGCCTACGCAGGATATATGGCAAAAAAAATGCTTGCTGATGAAGGGTTTTACATTCCAATTGTTACCACTTTACACGGTACAGATATTACTTTAGTTGGGAGTCACCCTTTTTATCGCCCAGCTGTAACCTTCAGCATTAACCATTCTGATAGGGTTACAGCAGTTTCTGAAAGTTTAAAAAACGACACACTCAGGTTATTTGATATCACGACAAAGATTGATGTCATCACTAATTTTATTGATATAAAAAAAATAGAAGCAAAAGTAATGCCCTGTAAGCGAGATCTTTTAGCTCCTAAAAGCCACAGAATAATTACTCATATAAGTAATTTTAGACCCTTAAAAAGGATTCAAGATGTAATTAAAATTTTTGAAAATATTTTACCAACGGTACCTAGTAAATTACTCATGGTAGGGGAAGGGCCAGAAAAACAAAAGGCAATGGATTATGTTAAGGAAAAAGGTCTTACCGAGTCTATCTCGTTCTTAGGTAACAGTAATGAAATTGATAAAATCCTTTGTTATTCCGACTTATTTTTATTGCCCTCAGAAAAAGAAAGTTTTGGTTTGTCTGCACTTGAAGCTATGGCCAATAAAGTACCAGTAATTTCTTCAAATGCTGGAGGAATCCCTGAAGTTAATAAGGACAATTTTTCAGGCTATTTATCTGATGTAGGTGACCTTGATGGGATGGCTAAAAAGGCTTTATTATTATTGCAGGATGATACTAAACTTAAGCAATTTAAAGAACAAGCAAAGGAGCAAGCAAGTTTATTCGATATTGACGCTATAATTAGTCAATATGAAGCTGTATACAGTGAAGCTATAGCTGCACATCAGTTCTAGTTTTGATTATTTGGGATGGTATATTCTCTTCGCTGAATTATAAACAGTCTCTTTATCTAAGCTCATTTTTTTAGTTTTAAAGCCTGCATATAATTCCATTTGGTCATTATAATGTGGAGAGTCTTCGTGATCAGAACTTCCATAAGAAATAACCGACTCTATTTCGGTTCCTTTATCACTAAATCGAACTAGTTCAATGTATGATTCTCCACTTACAACCTTAACCTTTCCGTCTTTGAAGGGTCGAGAGGCCATTGATGTAATTACATCAGGTAATCCAAAAATGGGAAGTTCTATTAGTCCTCTTACTAATTTTTGATAATCTCCTAAAGAAACTTCTAAACTCCCAAAGTGTTTAAATAAATATGCTTTCGTCTTATTTAATGCTTTTAAAAGAATGGAAGGAGGAAAAATTTTAGGTTCTGGTAAATCTTGATAAAAAGGACGTAACTGATCATAAAAAACAGCAAAGGTTCCTGCTCCCAGTGAAGATGCAATTGCTTTACGATCCCATTGCTGTAATCGTTCAATTAACACTTTTAAGTTGGGATAATTTTCTGAATCTAAACGTTCTAAATGATTAATATCCATCCAGCTAAAGGCATATGGCTTTGGGTATTGTGTATCGTATTTTATGGTTTTAAAGTCAGAATAATCTATTTTTTCATACTGATCTATTAATGTTTTTAAACGGGTAGAACGGTTGTTATCATATGTTTCAAATCCCATTGCTGAATCAAATTGTGTTTTGTCAGGGTTATCATCTTCAGCACTTGACTTAAATGGAGTATGATTTGCATTGTATACATAACCTGACTTTGGTTGTAATACCTGTGGAAGATCTTCAATGTCATAGGTTTCTTTCCAAAGAGTTTTTAAGGTATTTCCTGGGACAACATCAGCCCAGTTGTATCCTTTTGCTCTTTTAGGAATAAGACCATTTGAGATATAAAAAATTGTGTCATTTTTATCTGCATATCCAATATTATATCCAGGTAAAGCTTTCATTTTTAATATATTATAAAACTCGGTAAAGCTTGAAGCTTTGTTCATACGCCACCACTGCTCAAGTCCTCTTATTTCATATAGCGCTGGGGTTCTCACCGAATAATAACCAGATTTATTTTTTAAAGTCGGTCCGTAAATACTTTTATAATACTTTTTTGAAATTTTAAATGGAATACCAAGAATTCGAAACTGAAGAGTTGCTTTTTTTTGTTCAAGATTAAGGTATTCATTGTCTACTTTGTATTTTAGCTTTTCTTTTGGATGCATCTCTAGAGCGAAGACATCAGTTTTATCTGGTTGATTTACGGTGTGAGCCCAAGCTAAATTTTCATTAGCACCTATAAGAATACTAGGAGTTCCAGCAAAAAGGGCACCTAAAATATTTGTACCTTCTTCACTACATAAATGTGCTTCATACCATGAAACAGGTCCGTCTAAAGGTTGGTGCGTATTAATTGCTAAATAGGTGCTTCCATCTTTTGTTTTAGTACTATTGAAGGCAAACGTATTTGATCCTTTCGGGGTTTCTTCGACTTTAAAATTGTAATCTAATTTATTGTTAATGATTCGTTGAACCCATTGATCACCTTTAGAAGAAATGAACAATTGCAATTGCGCATAACGCATCATTTTTTTTGGTGTGATAGGAAAAAGAGCATCAATTAAAACTTCTTCAGAGTGAGAAGCTGCATAACTATTTATACCATCGGCATAGCCATTCACTACTTTTTTATATTCATCACTAATCTCATTTTCGTATCGGGCGTTAAATAATGCTTCAGATCCAATAAATTGGGCAATAAAATCAGCTCCTAAACCTGCATTTCCAATATTTTTGGTGAGCATATTGCTTCCAGCAAGATATCCTTGTTGTATGGTTTTAAAGTCATCTTCTGCATGTGCCCAAGCTAGGCCATAAGAAACTTCTGCATCGGTAGCTGCAAA
>CAJQQG010000016.1 GCA_905480425.1 uncultured Flavobacteriaceae bacterium
CAAAATAAGTTACGTTTTGAATAATGAAAATCGATTTTCAGCATTTTATCATGTAAAAGATAAAAAAAATAACCTAGCAGAATTTGAACTATTGAAACAGCAAAAAATTGGGATTGAATACTTTTACAGTGGAAAATCAACCACACAATTTAATGCTAATTTTACAACTTTTTTTAATGATTTTGACGGGAACCCCAATTCGCCTGTGGGGTATCAAATGTTAGAGGGCCTTCAAGAAGGAACCAATTATACCTGGACTTTTTTATGGAGTAAAAAATTAAATTCTTACTTAAACTTAAACCTAAATTATAAAGGTAGGAAGAGTTTGAATTCTAAAACTATTCACACGGGATCAATTAATTTAAAAGCCATTTTTTAATTAGGCATAATTGTTGATATTTGTAAAAATTAAAATTTAACTCATGAAAAAAATTGCTCTAGTACTACTTTGTATTTACTCAACCATTTCAAATGCCCAAGAAGATTTAATCCCTCAAGATACCGACAAGAAAAATGAAATTACCTTAAATGCATTAACACTTATTGCCTCAGGATGGATAGATGTATCCTATGAATATTTAATTAATAAGGAAGCTTCTTTTGGAGTTGATGTTCAGTTTGGATTTGATGAAAATAATAATTTTGATTCTTATAGGAATTTTTCAATTACACCCAATTATAGAGTTTATTTCTCTAACAAATATGCAAGAGGTTTTTTTATAGAAGGTTTTGGAATGCTTCATCGTTATAAAGATCTCTACTATGATTATGATGAATCTACTTATAATAACATTGAGAAAAATATAACTGAATTCTCTTTAGGAGTTTCCGTTGGAGGTAAATGGGTCACAAAAAGTGGTTTTGTTGCTGAAATATTTGGTGGAATTGGAAGGAATATATTAAATAACAGTGATGATTCTTATGATCCAATTGAAGTAGCTGGTAGAGTTGGTATCTCAATTGGAAAACGTTTTTAAAACTTAAAAACGTATATTGGTTTTCTTTTAGTAAAGACTATTAGTTTATACACTTATTAACCATAAATCAAAATGAATTAAAATGAATAGAATTACGCTCATCTTATCCCTTACTGTTGGTTTTTTATTAAGTTCTTGTTCAGAACAACAACAAAATAAAACATCTAATAAATTTCAATTTGCAACACCCAAAGAAGTGGGTATGATTTCTGATAGCCTCGTTAAAATAGAAAAAATGGTTATGGATTTTGTAGATGCAAAAAAATACCCTGGCGCTGTTACTTTAATTGCTAAGGACGGTAAAATTATTTACGAATCTGAGGTTGGCTGGTCTGATTCATTAAGAACTGAGCCCTACAGAAAAGATCATTTGTTTAGAATGGCCTCCATGACAAAACCTATTGTTTCTGTAGCTGCTATGCAATTGATTGAGCAAGGAAAATTGAACTTAGATGACCCTGTTGGAAAATACATTACATCTTTCAATGAAACTGAAATTTTGACTAATTTTAATCCAACTGATAGTACATATACTTCCATGCCTTCAGAATCTACTCCAACAATTCGTCAATTATTAACACATACAGCTGGAGTACCATACGGTTTTATGAACCCTGCTGTGAACGGAGCAATCTATGACAAAAATGATATACCAGACTTAAGCACAAACCTTAATATAGATATTAAAGATGTAGCCTCTAAATTGGGTGATTTACCACTAATGCATGAACCTGGTAAAAAATGGATGTATGGTTTAAATACAGACGTACTAGGTCGTGTTGTTGAGGTAGCTTCTGGTGAAAGGCTCGACGATTATATCCGAACTAATATTACAAACCCTTTAGGAATAGAAAGATTGGATTTTTATTTTGATGCTTCAGAAAAAAAGAATTTAACTAAAGTCTATATACCCATGAAAGACAGCACGAATATGCAAGTGAATCAAATGGGCAAAATGTATATCGCAGATTATCCCACTGATGGTGCCAAAACATATTTATCAGGGGGAAGTGGAATGACTGGTACTGCAAGAGATTATCTTTTATTTTGTCAGGCAATGTTAAATGACGGTGAATTAAACGGTATTCAAATCTTGAAAAAAGAAACTGCAAAATCTATGCATCAAGATCAACTTGATTCTATCCCTTACCCTTGGGGGCCAATGACTTTTGGTTTCGGATTTGATGTTGCCAAAAGCCATCCTTCACGACCAAAAGGAACCTACAGCTGGGGTGGCGCATTCAGTACTGTATTTTGGATAGATCCAGTAAATGATTTAATCGTTATTCAATTAAGACAAGTATTATCCTCTCCATTTAATAATGATATTAATGCTAAACTAGAAAAGATCGTATACAGTGCATTAGCTGATAATAACTAGTTTTACGAACCTCTTTTCTTTTACCAAAAGAGCCTCATCTAGATGATGAGGCTCTTTTGATATATCTAATTATAAATCTATTACATGGTTGTTAACCAATTTTTTGCATCAACTTCTTTATTTATAATCGCTTTTAATTCAGAAATGTTAACACGCTGTTGCTCCATTGTATCTCTGTGACGAATAGTCACCGTATTATTATCTAAAGTCTCGTGATCTACAGTAATACAAAAAGGTGTTCCAGCAGCATCTTGTCTTCTGTAGCGTTTACCAACGGCATCCTTCTCATCATAGAAAACATTAAAATCCCATTTTAAATCTTCAATAATTTGACGAGCCACCTCCGGTAATCCATCTTTTTTTAATAAAGGAAATACAGCAGCTTTGGTAGGTGCTAACACAGCAGGAAGCTTTAATACAGTTCTAGTTGTATTGTTGTCTAACTCTTCTTCAACCAATGAATTAGAAAATACCGCTAAAAACATTCTATCTAATCCAATAGAGGTTTCTACCACATATGGAGTATAGCTTGTATTATCTTCATGATCGAAATATTGTAATTTTTTTCCAGAAAATTCTTCATGAGCTTTTAGGTCAAAATCTGTCCTTGAGTGAATTCCTTCCAATTCTTTAAATCCAAATGGGAAGTTAAACTCAATATCTGAGGCTGCATCTGCATAATGAGCTAATTTATCATGATCATGAAATCGATAATTCTCATCACCCATTCCTAATGATTTATGCCACTTTAAACGGGTTTCCTTCCAATGCTCATACCATTCTTTTTGTGTCCCTGGTTTTACAAAAAACTGCATTTCCATTTGTTCAAACTCACGCATTCTAAAAATAAACTGTCTTGCAACAATCTCATTTCTAAAAGCTTTTCCTGTTTGTGCAATTCCAAAAGGAAGTTTCATTCGTCCTGTTTTTTGAACGTTTAAAAAATTAACGAAAATACCTTGAGCTGTTTCAGGTCGCAAATAAAGATCCATTGCAGAATCGGCAGAAGCCCCCAATTTTGTACCAAACATTAGATTAAATTGCTTTACTTCTGTCCAATCTCTTGATCCAGATTCTGGACAGGAAATTTCTAATTCTTCAATCAATGCTTTTACATCAACTAAGTCTTCCTTTTCTAAAGACTGTCCTAAACGTTTTAAAATAGCAACCGCTTTTTCTTGATATCCAACTACCCTTGGGTTGGTTGATTTAAATTGAGCTTCATCAAAAGAATCTCCAAATCTTTTAGCTGCCTTGGAAACTTCTTTTTCAACTTTTGCCTCAATTTTAGCAACATAATCCTCAACAAGAACATCTGCTCGATAACGTTTTTTAGAAACTTTATTATCAATTAAAGGATCATTAAAAGCATCTACATGACCTGAAGCTTTCCAAATAGTTGGATGCATAAAAATAGCAGAATCAATTCCTACAATATTTTCATTTAACTGTACCATTGATTTCCACCAGTACTCACGAATATTTTTCTTTAACGCAACCCCATTTTGTGCATAATCATACACAGCACTTAAGCCATCGTAAATTTCACTAGAAGGGAATACAAAACCATACTCTTTGGCATGGGAAATTACTTTTTTGAATTGATCTGATTGTTGAGCCATGGGTCAAAAATAATCCTTTTTGTTATTTTTATAGAGCTCTATTATGTTATTTTGTGAAGAATCTAAAAATGATGAAATACCGGTTTTCGCTTTTACTTATTGGCATACTTCTTATTAACACAATTCAATGTGCCAAAAGAGCAACACCCACAGGTGGCCCAAAAGATTCACTTCCTCCAATTATGGTTAACGCTTCTCCAAAAATGAATACTACATTTTTTGATAAAGAAGAAATCACATTAACCTTTGATGAATTTGTAACTTTAAAAGAAGTAGGTAAACAACTTATTATTTCACCACCTTTAAGTTCTGAAAAATATAAAGTGTACCCCACCACGGGGGCTTCAAAAAAAGTAAATATTAAATTAACGGATACTCTTTTTGAAAATACTACTTACACTTTTAACTTTGGTGAAAGTATTATTGATTTTAACGAAAATAATCCAACATCATATTTAACATACACCTTATCCACAGGAGCTACTATAGACTCCCTCTTCATTAGAGGACGTATATCTGATGCATTTGAAAAAGATACAGAACGTTTTATTTCTTTACAACTCTATCCGATAGACTCTACCTATAAAGACTCAACAGTTTTCACGAAAAAGCCTCTGTATGTTACCAGCACACTTGATACTACCATATTTCGTTTTCAAAATTTACGTGCTGGAAAATATGCAATTATTGCACTTGAAGATAAAGCTGGAAATTATTTTTTTGATCAAAGCGAAGATAAGATAGGATACCTTGACCGCCTTATTGAACTTCCAAAGGATTCCATTATAGATTTAAACCTTTTTAAAGAACGCACTAATTTCTTTTGGGACAAACCAAACTTTATAAATGATCATCATATCGCAATAGCTTATTATGGACAACACGATGCCCAGGTTTTTGAAATGACTAGTGATGTTCCTGATTCTTTTGAATCATTAGTAACTAAAAACCGTGTTACAGACACCTTAGATTATTGGTTTAGAGGTGCCTCCTTAGATTCTCTTAAATTTAAAATTGAAATTCAAGACACTCTTAGAACCAAAACGGTCTTTTTTAAAGATCCGATTGAAGACTCATTAATTATCAAAAAGTTTACTAAAGGGAGTTTGCGTTTAAAGAGTAAGCTAGAGCTAGAGAGTAACCTGCCGGTAACAGAAGTGGACTCTGAAAAAATAATTGTAACAAATGTAGATACTATTCAAATACCTGCTTTTTTGAAAATTCAAAAAAATTATGACCGAATTACTGTTGATTTTGAAGTGATTCCTAATGATAGATATGAAATAAAACTTTTGCCCAATGCTTTAAAAGATTTTTGGGGAAGAACTCACGATACTATTATTTTCAGAACATCAACTAAAAAGATAGAAGATTATGGAAATATTTATTTGCGTGTTCAGCATGAAAGCCCCAGTCCCTATATCATTGAATTACTTAATAACAAAAAGGTGGTGCGTCGTTATGATAGCCTCATGCCTGGAAACAAGTATTCCTTTGAATTATTAAATGCCGGAAAATATACTGTGCGCTTAATTGAAGATTCTAATGGTAATAGAAAGTGGGATACTGGAAATTATTTGGAGAAAATACAACCAGAAAAAATAATTTATTACTGGAAAGAAATTGACTTACGTGCTAACTGGGATATGAATGAAACTTTTAACACAAGTCAAAATTATCTCGATCTTCCAGAAAGCTCAACTTCTTCCGATGTTCTTGTAACTCCTGATAATTAATAAAAGCAGAAATATTTTTTGTTAGAGAGGAAAGGTCTCCTGAAATACAATTTCCTAACGAATCATAAATTGCTGAATGTCCAGGATAATCATTCCCTTTTGAATCTTCTCCACAGCGGTTAACTCCAACTACATAACTCATATTTTCGATTGCACGAGCTTTCAAAAGAGTGTCCCATGCGCTGATTCTTGGTTTGGGCCAATTTGCTACATAGATTAATAGATCATAATCTTGGGTGTTTCTAGACCATACAGGAAAGCGTAAATCATAACAAATACGCAAACATATTTTCCAGCCTTTAAAAATTATAATCCCATCATCATTACCTCTTTGATAAACTTGATCTTCTCCAGCCAATGTGAATGTATGGTGCTTATCATAAAAAGAAAGTTTTCCAGAGGGTGTTACCCAAACAAAACGGTTCAAATAAGCTCCATCTTCTTCAATCACTATACTGCCTCCAACAGCTGCATCTAATTTAGATGCCCAGCTTTTCATCCACTTAATGGTTGTTCCGTCCATTGATTCAACTACGGTACTTGGATTCATAGTAAAGCCAGAAGTAAACATTTCCGGTAATAATACTATATCTGTGTCATGAAGCTTAGTTAATTTTTCATCAATACTTTTTCTATTTAGGTCAGGTGCCTCCCAAAATAGCGAGATTTGAAGAGCGGTAATGTGAAGTTTTATTTGCATACCATTAATTTAAAAGTGATGAAACTTGAACAAGTTTCTAAATTACTTATCTTTATTTTAGAGCTGTAATTTAATTAGATTTTACATTATGATGCAAATAATAAAATGTTTACTATTTGTTATTTTTTGCTACCCTTCACTTTATGGTCAATACTATTTTCCTTCTGCTCATGGAACATGGCAACAAAAGGATCCTGGTGAATACTCTATTGACTCAGGAAAAATAGCTGAAGCGATTGACTTTGCAAAAAAAAATGAATACAGTGGTTCCAAAGATCTGCGCATTGCGATCTTACGCGGATTTTCTAAAGAACCTTACCACAAAATTTTGGGACCAACAAAAAAAAGAGGGAGCCCCGCGGGGATGATTATAAAAAATGGATATCAAATCGCTTCTTGGGGATCTGTTGAACGTGTGGATATGACCTTTAGCGTTACTAAAAGTTATCTCTCCACAGTTGCAGGATTGGCAGTAGATCGGAATCTAATTTCACCAAAAGAAAAAGTAAGTAAAATAATTTGGGATACCACTTTTGATGGAAATCACAATAGCCAGATTACCTGGGAACATTTACTTAATCAATCATCAGACTGGTCTGGAACACTTTGGGGAGGCCATGATTGGGCAGACAGACCTCCTAGTAAAGGAAGTATTGACGATTGGAAAAATAGAGCTTTTTCCATTCCTGGAACTCAATTTGAATACAATGATGTGAGAGTTAATCTTTTGGCGTATTCTCTACTAAATGTGTGGCGAAAACCTTTACCTCAGGTGTTGAAAGAATATATTATGGACCCTATTGGAGCTAGTAGTTCTTGGAGATGGTATGGTTATAATAATTCTTGGATTGAACTAGATGGCCAACGTGCACAATCGGTTTCCGGTGGAGGACATTCTGGAGGAGGCCTCTTTATTAACACGCTGGATCATGCACGTTTTGGACTTCTTTTCTTAAATGACGGGGCTTGGAAAGGTAATCAATTGATAAGTAAAAATTGGATTATAGATGCCACTACTCCCTCTCCAGCAAATATAAGCTATGGCTATATGTGGTGGTTAAACAAAAAAGGAACCAATCGTTTTTGGGAAGGTGTTCCTCAAAATGTATTTTATGCATCAGGATTTGGTGGAAATTATATTGTCATTATTCCAGATGAAGATATTGTTATTGTTACTCGTTGGTTAGAACCAAGTCAAATCGGACTTTTCGTTAAAAAAGTAATTGATGCATTATAAAGCACTAATTTTTGATATGGATGGAACTCTTATGGATAACATGTCATATCATAAACAATCTTGGATCGAGTTATTTAAACACCATAAATTAGATTTAGACTATGACACTTTTGATGAAAAATATCACAAAGGATCTTTAGTAGAAATTATGGCTCGGCTTTTTCCTGAAATTTCAGACATAGAAACACTTCGGAAAATCGGAAGTTATAAAGAAGAACTCTACCGAGAATTATACCGTCCTCATGTGAAATCAATTTCTGGTTTGATATTGTTTTTAGAAAAAATATTCCAAAAAAATATTCCAATGGGATTAGCGACAATGGGCGATCAACATAATATTGATTTTACATTTAAAGCATTGAATTTGACTAATTTTTTTCACTCCACAACTGGTGGACATGAAGTGAAAAAAGGCAAACCGCATCCTGAAATTTTTTTGGCAGCTGCTGAAAAAATTGGCGTTAATTCCAGCGATTGTCTTGCCTTTGAAGATACATTATCTGGAATACTTTCTGCTAAAGCAGCAGGAATGGATGTAATTGGAGTAACAACTATGTTTGATGAAAAAACTCTAATGAAGATGGGTTGTAAAAGAACAATTAATAGTTATAAAGAAATTAAGCTTTAGTCTAGTTAAAAATCATCGCTTTAAGAAAGTTTATCTAGTTATATAAAATTCTTTAATTTTGCTATCGCTGGGATTTCTTTAAAACAAAGTCACTAATTAACTTTAATGGTGTTTTCTTTTAGCTTCAGAAAGCTAAATTCTTCGAAGTTGTTAACTTCTCTATTGAATACGATGAAAAATACTTAGCCTTTCAAGCTCGCAAATAAATATTCTCGATTCATACGTGCTATGTTTTCTAAAGAAATCCCTTTTGGACACTCTACTTCACAAGCTCCAGTATTAGTACAGTTCCCAAAACCTTCTTCATCCATTTGTTTTACCATATTCATTACACGGTCAGTTGCTTCAACTTTACCTTGAGGGAGTAAAGCATATTGGGATACTTTTGCAGATACAAATAACATTGCCGAAGCATTTTTACAACTAGCTACACAAGCACCACAACCAATACAGGTAGCTGCATCAAAAGCTTTATCTGCATCGTGCTTGCCAATTGGAATCGCGTTTGCATCTTGAGTATTTCCAGATGTATTTACACTTACAAATCCCCCAGCTTGTTGGACACGATCAAATGCTGAACGGTCTACAGTTAAATCTTTAATGACAGGAAATGCTTGGGCACGAAACGGCTCAATTGTTATAGTATCACCGTCTTTAAATTTACGCATATGTAATTGACATGTCGTAACTAAACGGTCTGGACCATGAGCTTCTCCATTAATAAACATAGAACACATTCCGCAAATTCCTTCACGACAATCGTGATCAAAAGCAATTGGATCAATTCCTTGTCCTATTAATTGTTCATTTAAAACATCCATCATTTCTAAAAAGGACATGTCAGGGGAAACATCCGCAATTGAATAGTTTTCCATGTTCCCTTTTGCTTTCGCATTTGCTTGTCTCCAAACTTTTAATGTCAAATTCATAATCTAAATTATCTAATGCCTATTTATAAGATCTTGTTTTTACTTCAATCTCTTCATATTTCAATTCCTCTTTATGCAATTTTGCTTTAGAGGGTTCTCCTTTATATTCCCAAGCTGAAACAAAGGTGAAATCTTTATCATTTCTCAGCGCTTCTCCATCAGGAGTCTGGGATTCTTCTCTAAAGTGACCGCCACAAGATTCATTTCTTTCCAATGCATCTTTTGCAAACAACTCACCTAACTCTAAAAAATCAGCAACGCGGCCTGCTTTAGCAAGTTGCTCATTAAACTCTTTGGTTGTTCCAGGAACATTTACATTTTTATAAAAATCTTTACGTAATGCGCTAATTTCAGTAATAGCCTCTGTTAACCCTTTTTTGTTTCGAGACATACCACATTTGTCCCACATAATTTTACCTAATTTCTTATGGTAATAATCAACTGAATTTTTTCCATTATTATTCACAAAGCTTTCCAACTGTACTTTCACAGCTGCTTCTGCTTTTTCAAACTCAGGAAGGCTGGTGTCTATCTTTCCAGTTCTAATATCATCTGCTAAATAATCGCCAATAGTGTATGGCAGAACAAAGTATCCATCGGCTAAACCTTGCATTAACGCTGAGGCTCCTAACCTATTTGCTCCATGGTCAGAGAAATTTGCTTCTCCAATAGCGTAGCATCCGGGAACAGAGGTCATCAAATTATAATCTACCCATACCCCGCCCATAGTATAATGAACTGCAGGATAAATCATCATCGGCATTTCATATGGATCTTGATCTACAATTTTTTCATACATCTGAAAAAGATTTCCGTATTTAGAGCGCACAACGTCTTGTCCTAATTTTTTAACTAAAGCAGAATCGTTTTCATCAAGTCCTTTTACATGAGCTTGTTCTTTACCGTAGCGAGTAATTGCCGCTGCAAAATCAAGATAAACTGCCTCACCTGTTTTGTTTACTCCATACCCAGCGTCACAACGTTCTTTAGCTGCCCGAGATGCAACATCTCTAGGTACTAAATTCCCAAAAGCAGGGTATCTTCTCTCTAGGTAATAATCCCTATTCTCTTCTGTAATTTCTGTAGCCTTTAGTTTACCTTCATGAATTGATTTTACATCTTCAATATTTTTTGGCACCCAGATTCTACCGTCATTTCTTAAAGATTCTGACATTAAAGTCAATTTAGACTGATGGTCACCAGAAACAGGAATACAAGTAGGATGAATTTGCGTGAAACATGGATTAGCAAAATGAGCTCCTTTTTTGTGAATTTTCCATCCTGCTGAAACATTACTTCCCATTGCGTTTGTGGATAAAAAGAATACATTTCCATACCCTCCAGATGCAATTACAACAGCATGAGCACTGTGGCGTTCAAGTTTTCCATCTACTAAGTTTCGTGCTATAATTCCTCGAGCTTTACCGTCAACAAGGACTAAATCCATCATTTCATGACGATTGTACATTTTAATTTTACCACGACCAATTTGTCGATTCATTGCTGAATAAGCACCTAACAATAATTGCTGTCCAGTTTGTCCTTTTGCATAAAAAGTTCGAGAAACAAGAACTCCACCAAAGGATCGGTTATCCAGCAAACCGCCGTAATCACGTGCAAAAGGTACGCCTTGTGCAACACACTGGTCAATGATATTTGTTGACACCTCTGCTAATCGATGTACGTTGGCCTCTCTAGAGCGATAGTCTCCACCTTTAATAGTGTCGTAAAAAAGTCGGTGGGTTGAATCACCATCTCCTTGATAGTTTTTAGCAGCATTAATTCCTCCTTGTGCAGCAATAGAATGCGCACGTCTTGGAGAATCCTGAAAACAGAAAGTTTTAACATTATATCCTAGCTCTGCTAGGGTAGCTGATGCTGAGGCACCTGCCAATCCTGTTCCAACTACTATAACATCAATTAGACGTTTGTTTGCAGGACTTACTAAATTAATTTTACTCTTATGGTTGGTCCATTTATCGGCTACAGGACCTTTTGGTATTTTTGAATCTAGTGACATACTATAATGAGTTTATGTAATGAAATAGAGCTATAAATATAAATCCAACAGGAATAATCACTGAAAATGCAATTGCAAACTTTTTAATACTAGAACTATATTTATTATTGACACCTACACTTTGAAAAGAAGAAGCGAACCCATGGTTTAAGTGAAGGGCTAAAAAGACAAATGAAACAATATAAAGTCCAACTCTTATGAAGTCATGAAATTTATGGGTCATTTCCTCATAATATCTTTCAGGATCTAACGGAAGAACCTCAATGTATTTATAGTTCATTTCAGGGAACCAAAAATCGTAAAAATGAAGACCTAAAAAAGAAAGTACTACTGCTCCAGACCAAATCATGTTTCTAGATACCCAAGAAGCGTTTGCGCTTCCTTTAAATTCCACATACTGAATGGCTCTTGATTTACGATTTTGTATCTCCAATACAAACCCCATCGTAAAGTGAAAAACTACTCCAAAAATTAGAATCGGCTGAAGGACAAACTGTACTAAAGGATTATTCCCCATAAAGTGAGAAATTTCATTAAAAGTTTTGGCACTGAATACCGAAATGAAATTAATCGTGAAGTGTTGTGTTAAAAAAACAACCAAAAATAAGCCAGAAAGCGCCATTGCTACTTTTCGGCCAATTGTTGAAGATGTAAGACTCATAGAATTTAATTTGCATTACAAAAATAAGGTATAAACTCTAAGGATCAAACCGCTTTACTGTATTTTTCCATTAAATCGTTAACAGGTTAAGTTTACAAACCTGTGTTTAAATAATTAAGTATTACAACCCATCAAAAAGTCAGAAGATGTCTTTAATTTTAAATTAATACTGTTATTTCAAGAGAAGATGATTTTAATTTATCTTTAGAAAACTAGTATCTTAGTTAAAAAATAATCATGCGCTATAGTCCCCTTTCTGCTTCATTTTACCAATTAAATAGGGCTAAATTTTCTGCTGAAGTAGACACAAAAAGTTTGGCAATTTTCAACTCGAATGATATTTATCCGATAAGTGCTGATAGTACATTACCTTTTGCGCAACATCGTGATATTTTTTATTTATCAGGTATAGATCAAGAGGAAAGTATACTACTAATTTTTCCAGATGCTCTTGAAAAAAAACATAAAGAAATTCTATTTATTAGAGAAACCAATGAACATATAGCAATTTGGGAAGGTGCTAAATTGACAAAACGTGCTGCAACCAATTTGAGTGGTATTGAAACAGTATACTGGCTCAAAGACTTTGAAAAAGTTTTTCAAGAACTGAGTGCGCAATGTGATCGCTTCTACTTTAATACAAACGAACACTATAGACAAGCAGTAGAAACACAAACCAGAGAAGATCGTTTTATAGCATGGTGTAAAAAACAGTATCCTGCACATGGTGTTGGAAAAAGCAACCCAATTCTTCAAAAATTGCGTGCGGTTAAAAGTGAAGAAGAAATTGCTCAAATTCAAGAGGCGTGTAATATCACTAACAAAGGCTTTAGAAGACTTTTAAATTTCATTAAGCCCAATGTGTGGGAATATGAGATTGAAGCTGAATTAGCACACGAATTCATCAGAAACCGATCAAAAGGATTTGCCTATACGCCCATTATTGCGTCTGGAAATAATGCTAATGTATTACATTACACAGAAAACAACATGCAATGTAAAGCTGGCGATTTAATCCTTATGGATGTGGCAGCAGAGTATGGTAATTATTCAAGTGACTTAACTAGAACTGTACCTGTATCAGGAACCTTTAGTGACCGACAAAAAGCAGTTTATCAGTCGGTCTTGGATGTTAAAAAAGAAGCTGCAAAATTACTGATACCAGGAACTATTTGGAAAGAATACCATATAGAAATTGGTAAAATAATGACAAATCAATTACTGAAATTAGGACTTTTAGATAAAGCTGATCTTCAAAATGAAACTGCTGAAAAACCTGCTTACAAAAAGTATTTTATGCATGGTACATCACACCATATGGGCTTAGACACTCATGATTATGGCTTGCTTCATTTACCTATGGAATCTAATATGGTTTTTACCGTAGAACCTGGTATTTATATTCCCGAAGAAGGTTTTGGAGTTCGATTGGAAGACGATGTAGTAATTCAAAAAACGGGAGCTCCTGTTAACCTGATGGAATCCATTCCTATTGAAATTGAAGAAATTGAAACATTAATGAATGCATAAAAAAAGCCACCTATTCAGGTGGCTTTTTTTAATAGTTAAAACACGATCGATTTATACTGCTTCAGTTGATTTTGTGTTGCGTTGCCAGAAATATAAAATCGTAAATAAAACAATTAAGATTACTGGAAAACTGACCATATTTGTTAATGTTTGCTGTCCTGCAGCTAAATCTAAAGCAGTTCCTGTAAGTCCAAGTGCTGCTTGTTCTGCAGTTGAAGAATCAATCCATCCTCCAATGATGGTTTGAAAAATAGAACTGGAGAACATTCCCATTCCTCCAACAATTGACATCCCTAGCGCCCCACTTAATGGTATTTTTTCAGCAACAAAACCAATCATGTTAGGCCAGAAATAACAAACACCTAAGGCAAAGAAAATAGCTGCAACATAAACCATTTCACCTGTTTGTGTACTAAACAAAAAGATCCCAATAGCAGTTAGAATAGCAGAACCTAATAAAACACCAGTTTGGTCAAATTTACTAACAATATCTCCTCCAAAATAACGCCCAATAGCCATAAGGCCTGTTATCAGGGCTAAAATAACCATGGGATGAGCGCCACTATTACTCAAAATAAGTGTCGTCCATTGTTGAGGTCCAAATTCTGAAATTGCAGTGAGGGCCATACATCCTAATATGAATAAGTATAGTGGAGATAACATGGCCTTAAAGTTTTCTCCAATCGAAGCTACTTTTTCCATTTTTGGCTTTGGAAATTCTTGCCCAAAAAATAAATAAACATAAATTAGAGTTGGAATCATAATTACCCATATTTGTGCTTGCCAGCCTAAATCAAGACTAGTCATTAATAAAGAAATTAAGCTACCTAGAACAATTCCACCTGGAAACCACATGTGAAATCTGTTTAAAAGAGTGTTCATTCTCTTTCCTTCATTAGCGTCTGCAATCATTGGATTACAAGCAGCTTCTGTGCAACCATTTCCAATTCCTATCAATAAAGTTGACACTAAAAGGCCAGTATACCCTCCAGAAAAAATAGTTAAGACAATCCCTAAGGTATGAGTTAAAAATGCGAATTGCATGATTTTTTTAGGTCCAATAGTATGGTAAAATAACCCTCCTAAAATCATAGAAATAGGGAAGCCTAAAAACCACATTGAATTAATAAATCCTAATTGCTGGCCACTTAAACTAAAGGTTTCAGCTAGTTGAGGAAGAATACCTGCACGGATACTAAATGAAAAAGCTGTAGTAATTAGAGCAAAACAACTTCCGTAAAAGAGTCTGTTACTATTTGTCATAATAAGTTATTTCAATTTGTTTCCTCTAATATATATCATTTATAATAACCTGAGGAAATCACGAAAATAAAATTATTAATGACACCCACAATCAGGTCCACAGTCTGAATCTTTTGCAGATTTCTTTTTCAACAGATATTTACTTAATAAAAACACAAGTGCTAAACCTCCTGAAAGAAAAACTAAAAGTGATTGAATAAAGTCCATTAACTTAAAATTTGATAGGTTAAAAAAGCAATTATATAAGCTAAAAAAGTCATCCCAAAAAGCTGTATCATGGGCCATTTCCATGAGTTAGTTTCTTTTTTAACAATAGCTAAGGTACTCATACATTGCATTGCAAAGGCATAAAAAAGCATTAATGAAATACCACTTGCTAAATCAAATAAAGGTTTTCCATCCGCTCGAACTTCAGAAGCCATTCTGTTTTTTATTGTTTCTTCTGCACCATTTTCTACGCTATATATTGTAGCCAGAGTTCCCACAAATACTTCGCGTGCTGCAAAAGAACTAATTAGAGCAATTCCAATTTTCCAATCATATCCCAAGGGAGTAATTGCAGGTTCAATTGCTTTTCCTAAAATCCCAATAAAAGAATGCTCTAATTGGTAAGAATTAATTTTTGTTTCTAAAATCTCTCCCGATAAATCAGGGTATTGCTTTTGAACTATTTCTTGGGCGTTTGAAAAATCTTCACCAGGACCATAAGAAGCCATTATCCATAATAAAATAGAAATCGCTAAAATAATTTTTCCCGCTTCTGTTACAAAAGTTCTTGTTTTCTCCCAAACTGTAATTCCAACATTTCTCAACATTGGAAGTTTGTAATTAGGCATTTCAACAACAAAATAACTTTTAGATTCAATTTTAAGAGTAATACTTAAAATCCAAGCAGACAAAAGAGCCATTCCGAATCCAACTAAATAAAGACCCATGAGGGTTAACCCTTTATAATTAAATCCTAAAAAAGAACCCTCAGGAATGACTAAAGCAATTAAAATTGCATAAACAGGTAAGCGGGCAGAACAAGTGGTAAATGGGGTTACTAAAATAGTAATTAGTCGTTCTTTCCAGTTTTCAATATTTCTGGTAGCCATAACAGCTGGAATTGCGCATGCCGTTCCTGAAATTAGTGGTATTATACTTTTTCCGCTTAAGCCAATTCTTCTTAAACCCCTGTCCATCAAAAAGACTACTCTACTCATATAACCTGTTTCTTCCAAGACAGCAATAAATAAAAATAGGAAGGAAATTTGTGGAATAAAAATGACAATTCCACCCAAGCCAGGAATAATTCCCTCTGCTAAGAGGCTTGTAAAAACTCCCGGAGGAAATTGATTCTTAATATATTCACTCAATGCGGCAAAAGAGCTGTCAATAAAATCTTGTGGAATACTACTCCAATCAAAAATAGATTGAAAAATTGTCATTAAAATTCCAAAAAAAATAACATATCCCCAAAATTTATGAATTAATACACGGTCTAACCTACTGCGTAAATCGGTAGCTGAATTCCGATCTACTCTAAGAGTTGTTTTAAGTGAGTTATTTATGAATTGATAACGCTTAACCGTTTCTTTTTGTTGTAGACGCTTTAAATCAGAATCTGATTGAATTTTAAAATTAGTATCATCGTGGAACCTATTTCTATCAATTTTAGCAAAATTAACGTCTTGTGTAATTACTAACCACAACTTGTATACAGATTGGGTAGGGAAAGCCTTTTCAAGTCTTTTAAAATAGTCATCATCAATTGAAGCTAATGAAATAGTGGACTTGGTAGAAAGCTGTCTATAGTTTAAAATCAATGCCTTAAGCTCTGATAACCCATCATTGTCACGAGTACTAATTAGAGATATTTTAGTGTCTAATTCTTTTTCAAGGGATTCAATATCTATTGTAATTCCTTTACGCTTCATTTGATCGGACATGTTAATGACCAGAAGGGTGGGAATTTCTAAATCTTTAACTTGAGTGAAAAGTAAAAGGTTTCGTTTTAGATTTTCAATATCAGTAACTACTACCGCAACATCTGGAAAATCTTTATTGTTTTTATTGAGTAAAAGCTCAATAACAACGCTTTCATCCATCGAAGAAGCATTAAGGCTATAGGTTCCCGGTAAATCTAAGACATGTGCTTTTGAGGTATGATTAAGCTTACAGACCCCTTCTTTTTTTTCGACAGTAATTCCTGGATAGTTTCCCACTTTTTGGTTTAATCCAGTGAGCTGATTAAAAACAGAAGTTTTTCCTGTATTTGGATTTCCCAATAACGCTACATTCAACGATTTACTCATGATTTACTTTATCAATCGAACGAAAATATGCTGAGCCGTCTCTTTTCGGATGGCTAGATGTGATTCATCGATTTTAAGATACAATGGATCATTTAAGGGTGCTTTTTGTATCAGGGTAATTTCATTCCCTGGCAAACAGCCCATTTCTATTAGTTTTAGTGGCAAAAAATCAGTTTCAATATGCTCAATTTCTGCAACAACACCTTTCTCTAATTGATCTAATGAAATCATTGTTTAGAATCATTTTAAAGAACAAAAGTAATGAAATAACTCACTGAAAAAGTGCTATTCTTAAAAAATTACTTGGAAAGAATTCATCTTTTAGAATTTCTAAATCAATAAGCAATTCTCTCATTGCAAGAGTATCTGTACCGTCATAAAAACCACGTATCCTTTTTTCAGGATCTACCAAAATGAAATTTTCTGTGTGAATCATATCATAAGGTCCCCCGTCGCCATTTTCTTTAACAACCAAATAAGATTTCCTTGCCATAGTGTATATTTCTTTTTTATTTCCAGTAAGTAAATTCCATTTTTCATCGTTTACTCCTTTTTCTATAGCATACTTTTTAAGTTGTGGAACAGAATCAATTTTCGGAGTTACACTATAAGAAAGTAACATAACAGTGGAATCATTCAAAATTTCTTCTTGAATATTCACCATGTTAGCTGTCATTTTTGGGCAAATAGTAGGGCAGGTTGTAAAGAAAAAATCAGCAATGTATATTTTCCCTTCATAATCATCCTGAGTTATGGTTTTACCATTTTGATTTTCAAAAGAGAATGGTGCGATTTTATGATATTTTTTCACATGCTGAAGAGTGCTATCCACGAGTTCATAATTAACCATTGATGGTTGATAGATTGGAAGCACTTTTTTTGGTTTTAAAGCGTCATAAAAAAGAGCAAGAATAATTGTAGAGACTACTAATAAGACCCTTAAAAATATTTTATATTTTTTAAAAAAAAACTGCATATCCCTTGATATATAACAAATTTACGGGTTTTAAAATCGATAATCTAGAAAGAACCTTAAAAGAATCTTAATTATCACAGCAGTAATTTTATTATGAATGCTATTATGCTACTTTTGTAGGAATTAAAATTTAGCTATGAGTCCCTTTTTTATAAAAGCCATTCAGTTATTAATGAGTTTGTCCTTATTAATTGTTCTCCATGAATTAGGCCATTTTATCCCTGCAAGAATATTCAAGACAAGAGTTGAAAAATTCTTTTTGTTTTTTGATGTAAAATTTGCTTTGTTCAAAAAGAAAATAGGTGACACTACCTATGGGATTGGTTGGTTGCCTTTGGGTGGATATGTAAAAATATCCGGAATGATTGATGAAAGTATGGACACCGAACAAATGAAACAACCTGCGCAAGAATGGGAGTTTCGTGCAAAGCCAGCATGGCAACGTCTAATTATCATGCTTGGTGGTGTAACAGTAAATTTAATTTTAGGGTTCCTTATTTACATGATGATTTTGTTTGTTTGGGGTAAAAATACTTTAACAACTGAGGAACTTCCTCTAGGATTTCAACCCTCACCTGTAGCTCAAGAAATAGGTTTTGAAGAAGGAGACCAACTGGTTTCCATTGATGGGAAAATATTGGATAATGTTATGGATATTAACCGTCAATTATTTTTAAGACCCCTCAAAAAGATTACTGTAAAAGGCGCTTCTGGAGGCATTAGGGTTATAAATATCCCTGAAAATATTGGTCAGAAAATGTTTGAATCCGAAGAAATGAGGCCACTGACTCCCTTATTTCCAGCTCTTATAGACAGTATTACGCCCAACTCTCCCGCAGAAATCTCTGGTCTTCAATACAATGATCGTTTGGTGTCGGTAAATAAGATTTCTATTGTTCATTGGGGTGATTTTCAAGAGTTAATGGAAGAGAAAAAACAACTAACCCTTAGTGTTGTAATAGAAAGGGATCAAATGATACAATCTATAGAAATTAATACCCCAGAGGGGGTATTAGGAGTTTATCCTAGAACAGATTCTATAGTCTATACCAATGAAAAGTTAAGCTTAGATGAAAGTATTATTGAAGGTTTTGATTATGGTTATTGGACTTTATATGATTATGTATCTCAATTTCAATACATGTTTACAAAAAAAGGCGCCAAACAATTAGGAGGGTTTGGAGCTATTGGCAGTATGTTTCCAGGGACCTGGAACTGGAAAGGGTTTTGGTCAAGTACTGCTTTAATATCAATAATTTTAGCCTTTATGAATATCCTACCCATACCTGCACTAGATGGAGGTCATGTAATGTTTTTAGCATATGAGATTGTAACAGGACGTAAACCGAATGATAAGTTTATGGAATATGCTCAAATGTTTGGCTTTTTCTTATTGCTTACTTTAGTACTCTATGCTAACGGGAATGATTTGTACCGATTACTATTTAATTAAAATAATTTTTTTTAGGGTTTGTATTATGCTACAAAAAATATATATTTGCCCACCAATTAAAACATTCCTCCTTAGCTCAGTTGGTTAGAGCATCTGACTGTTAATCAGAGGGTCCAAGGTTCGAGTCCTTGAGGGGGAGCAA
>CAJQQG010000017.1 GCA_905480425.1 uncultured Flavobacteriaceae bacterium
CATTCTTGAGGGAAATTCAATTTTAAGAGCCATTCACTACCCCCCGATTACCCAAGTGCCTCAAGAAGCAGAACGTGCTGCAGCCCATGGGGATATTAATTTAATAACCCTACTTATGGGTTCACAAGGAGGTGGATTGCAGGTATTAAATCGTCAGAAAGAATGGATTGATGCTGTCGCAGCTCCCGGAGAATTAATGATTAATATTGGGGACATGCTTTCTCGGTTGACCAACAATCATTTACTTTCCACTATTCATCGGGTAGTAAATCCTCCTAAAGATGAGTGGGGTAAGGCCAGGTATTCCCTACCATTTTTTATGCATCCAATTCCAAAAATGCCGCTTAACTGCCTCCCTCAAATGATTAATGAAAAAAATCCCAAGTTATATGATGATATTGAAGCTGGAGAATTTTTGCGCGAGCGTTTAGTTGCTTTAGGCTTGTTATAATCCTTTCTTTTTTTCTTGAAATTCTTTTAAAATCCCACGGCCTAATGATGCTAAAAAAGGAATGCCTTTAGTTTCAAATTCATAAATATTATCATTGAAGGTTTTATTTTCATTAACTAAAATAGTTGCCGTTAAAAAAAAATTTATGTTATTCCTTCTGTCCTGAATATAAGCTACATCTGTAAGTGTTCCATATGCATACCCTACTTTATTGTAGCTTCTAAGGCCGTTATTCATAACTCCCTTTTGATCTCCATAAATCAAAAATTTACCATAACTGTCCCAATATTCTTGATCATTATAATTTGGGAATTCACTTTCTAAAGTTGAACGACTCATCCAGTATTTTAGAAAATTGTAATCTGCAGGCTGAAGATCAAACTGTGCTATTTTTGGGAATAATTCCGGGAAAATTAAGCGTTTTAAAATACCATCTAAATCACGAATTGAAAGAGTGTTTTTTTTAGTAAAATCCATAGGTTTTTTCACCAATTCTCCATTTGAAATAAATCCATTGCCTTTTAAAATACCTTCAAGTTTAGGAGTAGGAAGAACCAAAGTAGCTTTTAAAGATTCTTGATGGTAAACTTTAGTGCCAACTTCATCAAAAAAAGTATATTCCCAAGTATTGTTATTATCTGCACCTTCCAAAAACTTATATTGTATTTGAGCCGACGATAAACCCTTTTTTTGAAGCTCACGGTAAATGTAATCTCGCCCTAAAAAATCAAAAAGGTAGTTGTATGCCTGATTATCACTTACTAAAAACACTTTCTTAATCAAATGTGCTAAGGTTACTTTTCCCATTTCTTCAGTGCTATCTGATCTTATGACAAGTTTCCCAATTTGATCTCTAACTTCAAAAGCAGTAGTCGAATTAATTGGAATTCCTTGAGCATTTAATTCTTTTATTTTTTGAAGAGTTAAAATTGCAATAGGAAGTTTTACAGTGCTTGCAGGGTAGAAATACTTATTTTCATTAACATTATATTCTGTTTCCAAAAAAATAGGGATTCCTTTCGCGTCTTTGACAACTTCAGTAAGTAAGATTTGAATTTCGTGTGCTTCCACATTTTTTATTATTCTTTGAATGCTAGGATCAGAATTTTTTAAAACCTTTTCAATAATATTAATAGAAAAAGTACAGGATGATATGGCAAAAAACAAGACAGTAAATAATATGGTTTTATTCCAAAAAACCAATAAAATAATTTTACCTATTAGTCTTGTGAAAGTTCTATCGTTTGAAAAAAAACTATTCATTTCGTTTTGTTTTAGTCAATTTTACATCTACTCTTAAATGATGGTTTTCATTACTTATAAATTTGAAAAGTTTTTAAGGTCCTCTGCAGAAGTTAAGTCAGGAAGATGCTCTGAAACTTTAAAACAACGAGTCCTGTTTTTGGACTCTTTAATCATCATTCTCACAGCTTCTGGAAGCTCTTTTTCATTACGCTCAAGGTGTATGGGGCAGTTTTTTAAATAAGGAAATAATAAGGCTCCCTTAAAACTAAAAATATTCATGCTTACTCCAATATAATCTGAAGTGTCCTCATAATTTTTAAGAGTTTCAGGATCTGGTTTTTCAATAATATTTTCTAAAAGTCCTTCCTCACTTATATCAATAATTGCAAATGAAGACATACGAGCGGAACTATAATTTAAACTCGAACGATTATAACTTATTAAAGAATGGGGAGTATCTCTAGGAGCTAACAATAATGCAAAAGCATGAACAGAATATAAATTATCCCCATTGCAAATAGTAAAAGACTCATTTTTAAGCTCTGGATGTTGTTCCATTGCCTGCTGAACAGCATCGGCTGTCCCTAAGGGCTTATTCCTTCCTTTAGGAAGATACTGAATTGCATAATGCACAAGTGCTCCTGCAAAATGATTATTTTTCGCTGCTAATCCTACACATTCTCTAAAGGCTTCATTTTCAGGACTTGTAATAAGATATACCTCTCTAAAACCAGCATTCACTGCATTTTGAATGAGGTGAAATAATAAAGGTTTTTGTTTAGAGCCTAATGGAATTAGGCTTTTATGAGCACTACTGGCTATTTTTTTAGTCTCGGGTGTTAGTTCGGATGTTTCTATAGAACCCTTCATTCTTGAAGAAGCGCCGCCAGCCATAATAATTAATTTTTTATCCATTTTATGATTTAGTTAAATTCACTTCATAAGCTACTTTTGCACCCGTTGCAAGGAAAGCATTAATAACAGGCTGTAGAGTATCTTCAGTAACCATCGCAACCATGCAGCCTCCTCCTCCAGAACCAATTATTTTTGCGCCCAAAGCACCCGCAGAACGAGCAGCATCCATTTGAATCTTCATAATAGTAGGTGTATTTTGAATTCGCTCCTCTAATATTGTTTGGTGTGCATTCATAAGAGTACCTATGGCTTTTAAGTTAGGCTTGTCTTTTTGTAATGCCATTTTTGCCTCTTGAGTTAAGAGGTGATTATGAATTGCTGCATACCAATGATTCTTGTATTCTTCAGGAACAAATTGAAGATAGTTATTGTAAGAGGTCACAGTTGCTGCATGAATGTCAAAATTTGGCTCTTTTTTAAGAACAACTTCTAGAGCATTTTGACCGAAAGTTCTTGCATTTTGTAATACGGTATGTTTCTTTATAAATTCCAGATTCGGCAACAACCAATTTTCCAAGCTTAGCAGGTAATTTTGTAGTAAACCCTGTTTTGGTATTGATGAACAAAAGCCCACCTTGAGCGATGGTATATTGATCCATAAGACCTCCAGGTTGTTTGAAATAAAGAGATTCTGCGGCATAAGCTAATACTCCAAGGGTCTTATTACTTAATAGTGAGGGTACCTCTTGTGCTTGTACTAAAAATCTAAGCCAAGCAACCACTAGAGCAGATGAGCTTGAAATTCCAGCATTTATAGGTATCGTTCCAGAAATTTCAATGTCATAACCCTGTTTAAATTGAGCACCTTCCTTTTGCAATACTTCCATAGAAGAGCGGTAGTAATCTCCTGAAGAAACTAACTTATTTTTTTTGTTTAGATCAATTGTGATAGTTTTATCTAAATCAAGTAATTGTAAAAAATAAGTAGCAGTTATATTTGGGGTTGCTTTTATCTTAATTTTACGATCAATTGTGCCTGCAATTACAGGTAAATTAAGGTAGTCTTGATGATCTCCAAAAAAGCAAATTCGTGCTGAGGCTTCTGATTTAATCAATAGATGATTTTTATAAATGTTTGTTATAAAATAATATTAAGGGGTTGAGTGTTTTTCCACTGCTTTCTTGTGAAGTCTGGAAATTTTTGTGGCACTCCACCTTGTGCAACAGAAGCTTCACTTAAAGGAGATACCGCGCTCCATAAACAACCTTCGTATACATTTTGATCTAGCGGACTTCCGCTGCGCAAACATTCTACAATGCGGTACAACATCATAAAGTCCATCCCACCATGACCTCCCATTTTAGTCGCTAAAGCCCCTAATCGTTTGTACATAGGGTGCTCATATTTTTGATAAAGTCCATCTAATTGTTCTCCTTGCGCCCAACGATGATGACTGTCCGTAGCACCTTCAATTCCTCCCTCAAGTGCCACACGGGTTGGAAAACCCGCAAGGACTCCCTTAGTTCCTTGCACTAAATTAAGTCTCGAATAAGGTCTTGGACTTGTTTCATCCCACTGAATCATAACCGTTTTTCCTAAGGTGGTTTTAACAATGGAGGTATTCATGTCACCCCCGCTGAAGTCAAGTGCATTCCACTTGTGATCTGCTGCATAGTTCTTTTCTGCATAGGCTTTTCTTCCTCGTGCTGGTGAGGAAAATGAAACCAAAGTATTAAACTGATCCTCTCCCCTTCCTAAATTCATATATTGAGCTACTGGTCCTAAGCCATGAGTAGGATACAGGTTTCCGTTACGCTTAGCATAATGATGCGTTCGCCAAGATCCTGTCCCGCGCTCTTGCTCTTCCATTTGAAAACGCAAATCATGAATATAGGCTGCTTCTGCGTGGAGTATTTCTCCAACAAGACCCTGTCTGCATAGATTTAAATAAAGTAATTCATCTCGCCCATAATTAACGTTTTCCATCATCATGCAGTGTTTTTGCGTTTGCTCTGAAGTGTCAACAATCTCCCACATTTCTTTAAGGGTAACCGCAATGGGTACTTCCACAAAGGCATGAGCTCCTTGATTCATAGCTTCTATGGCCATAGGAGCATGATTTCTCCAGTTAGTAGCTATAAAAACAGCATCAGGCTTAACCTCTGAAAGCATTTTTTTCCATATGTTTTCATCCCCAAAATAGCGCACAATGTCACCATGCCTTTCGTTTCCTATTGCTTCACAAGAAGTAACGGAACGATCTACTAAATCTTCATACACGTCAGCAATGGCGACAATTTCTGTCCCTTCAATACTTGCCAACTGTTTTGCATGACCACTACCCCTGGCACCTACCCCTATTAAAGCAATACGGACAGTGTCTAGCTTGGAAGCTGAAAAATCTCCCATATACTTGCCGCCAGAAAGATTATTTTCTTTCTCAGAACATCCTACACTACCAGCTAAATATAAGGAAGCCGCTGAAAGCGAAGTCTTTTTTAAAAAATTTCTTCTGCCTATATTTTTCATAGATTGGGTTTTTTAAATATTATTAGATTCTTAAAAGTAAAAAAAAACTCACAAAATACTAGAGACTTTAAAAAAAACAAGGTGCACGTTCCGAAAAAATTATACCTTTAAATAAAAAAATATGGGTGTTGGTGGAATTGTTCTAGGAAGTTTAGCAGTATGCTTGTTATTTGGGCTTGTAATCGAGATTAAAGAACGAAGCTAAGGCTATGGGATATTTTATTAGAAATCTTTTGGTGTATGGAGCAATTGCCCTTGTGATTTGGATGCTCTATGCTGCTGTAAGAGGAATGAAAAATAAAGATAATCAATGAAAAAAACTTACAAAAAAACCTACTTCATTTTATTGACATTTGGCCTACTTAAAAAAGCTGTACTACTACTTTGGTTTTTTTACATTTAATTTTTTTCAATACTACTTGAAAAAAGACCTTCTCTTTTTTAAAGAGAAGGTCTTTTTTGTTTTCGTTAAGCTATATTAATCTTTAGCCCGTATTCCAGATACATCAAACATTCCCATCAAAGAGCCTGAAAGAATGTCTCCTTCAATGGTAAGTTCAAAATAAATTTCATATCCTCCTCCATACCCCTCTATGGTAAAAATACCATCTTCAAAAGTTGTAGAGTCTATTTCAAATTCAACTGGGGCTTGGTCTTCTGAAGCGGGAGTAATTTCAGAAATGTATCTTCCATCTTCTTTTTTAATAAAAAGCTTTGCATCCACATCACCCATACTAGGTAATTCAAACATCGTAAAGTCATAGCTTCCAACATAAGGATCTACAGCTATTTTTTTTTGAACACCACATGAGGCTATTAAAAATATTACGGAGAGTATAAGTGCTTTTTTCATTTTTATTATTTTTAAATTACTATGTAGTTTATCTTTATTCTGAACTTGTTTCAGCTCCTATTCGATCCCAAACCTTAACCTCGCCGCTTTTTTGATTAGTCCATTTCATGCGATTGTCATTATTCGAGTAGGTAACTAAGTTCGTGATAAATTGTGCTCCTTGAGTGAAATCATATAAATCTGTTTCAGGGTCGATAGCCCATGTAAAAATTGTTAAGGATGGACTTAAACAACCTCGGCTCTCAACATCTACATTAACAAAACTTTCTGTTGCAAGTTTTGCGTTAACGGATAATGTATAGCTTAAACAAGAGTATTCGGGAATTAAATCTACCAAAGATGCTTCTAGTTCGTCCCAAATAATAGTAGCATTGGCTTCGTCAGTGAAAGAATAAATTGTCCATTCGCCAACAATTCTATTGTCAATGGGTGTGGCCTCTTCTTTTCCACAACTTAAAAAGAATGTTAACGTAATGGCAAAAACAGATGCTTTTAAAAATTGTATCTTTTTCATTGAATTTTTTTATAAAAATACTCAAATTTATTTGGAAGATAGAATCTTAAATTAAATTTAGTAGAGATGTAACATTTTTCAATTATTTTCGCCTTTTAAATGTTATTAAACTAATTAACTAAAATCTCAAATCCTCTTAAATGAAAAAAATTTTTCTTCTGTCTGTATGTTTTTTAATTAGCTTTAATACGGTTGCTCAAACAAAAATTGAGGCTAAAGAGCTTACTAAAAAAGAATTGAGAGCTCTTAAAAAGTTAAAAGCTTTTGAAAAACAAAAAGTACGCTATGAAAAACGAGGGCTAAATGCATGGGGAATTAATGAAAATGCTCCAAATGTTGTAATGGCTATTCGAGAACATTTAGGGTCTGCCAGAATTGACACCCAACGTGGTTTAGTTATTATTAGACAGTCTGAGTCGTTTTCTAATTCACAAGCTTATCCACTTTGGATTATTGATGGACAACAATATAATTTTCCTCCAAATTCATTAGCACTTCAAAACATACGTGAAGTAACCGTTTTTGAATCTTTAGCAGAAACAAATATATGGGGTCAGCAAGGTCGTGCAGGAGTTATTCAAATAAAAACAATAAATTCTTTAAATTGATCCTGAGGGATAAAATTACGCGACTTGAAGCCTTTTTAATAGGAGGCTTTTTTTATATAATTCCTTTACATACATCTGCCCAACAGTCGAATAATACTCCTTATTTAATTGTTTTAGGAACAGTTCAAGACGGCGGTTCTCCGCACTTAGACTGTAGCAAAAATTGCTGTGAAGCACTTACCGTTTTCCAAAAAGAAGCTCGAAAAGTTACTTCGATTGCTGTGATTGAACCAAAAAATAATTTTAATATCCTTTTTGAGGCTACTCCCGATATAATTTCACAATGGAAGATGCTCCCTAGCGCACCAAAAGCAATTTTTTTAACCCATGCCCACATGGGTCATTATGCTGGACTTTTACAATTGGGAAGAGAGGCTTTAGGCGCTAAAAACATTCCTGTACATGTTATGCCTAGAATGGCAAATTTTTTAAAAAAAAACGGGCCTTGGAGCCAATTAATAAGTCTTGCAAATATTAAGCTATTCCCTATAGTGGCAAATGAATCGATGAATTTTAAAGGTGAAATAATTATAACTCCACTTCTTGTTCCGCACCGTGATGAATTTTCTGAAACTGTAGGATATCGAATTCAAGGACCTAATAAAACAGTTCTTTTTATTCCAGATATAGATAAATGGTCTAAATGGAGTGAAAATTTAAAAGCCATTTTAGAATCGGTTGACTATGCTTTTTTAGATGCTACTTTTTTTGATTCAGTAGAAATAAACTATCGCCCTTTGGAAAAAATTCCTCACCCCCTAGTTAAGGAAACCATTGCTTATTTAGATCCTGTATCTCAAGAGCTAAAAAACAAAGTTTACTTTATTCACATGAATCATACAAATCCTTTACTTGACCCAAAAAGTAGAGCCACCCAATGGGTACTTTCACAAGGATTTCATATTGCCAGAAAAGGACAACAATTTAGATTATAATTAGTCTTCTTTTATACTTAATGCTGCAATTAGTCGAAGCTTATTTTTCAATTCTTTTGGAATAATTTTTTAACTTAGACTGATGAAATTATCTATAACTTCATGAAAAATGAGATAACGAAGAGTATTTCTTATGGTTTGCTGGGCTTTTGCTTGGGCCTTATTTTTCTTTTCTGTAGTTGTTCCTTGGAAATTCCAGAGACAATAAATCAAGAAATGGCAGGACTTCCAGAAGAAGTAGATTTTAATTATCATATAAAACCCATACTTTCAGATCGTTGTTTTAAGTGCCATGGACCTGATGAAAAAACAAGAAAAGCAGGCCTTAGATTAGATGTTGAAACACTCGCTTTTGCTAAATTAGCAAGTGGTAATAGTGCCTTTTCAAAAGGAAGTGTTTATGGAAGCGAAGCTGCCCACAGAATTGTAAGCACAGATCTTGACGTTCAAATGCCCCCTCCAGATTCTAATCTACGGCTTTCAGATAGAGAAAAAGCGATGTTTATTAAGTGGATTGAACAAGGTGCAAAATGGAAAGAACATTGGTCATTTACTTCCGCTAAAAAAACCAAAGCATCTCCGCTTTCAGTAAAAAAAAATAAACACGTTATTGATCAATTTATTTCAGATAAATTAATCGAAAATGATTTAAGCTTTGAAGAAGAGGCTACCAAAGAAACCTTAATTAGAAGGTTGCGATTTGATTTAACAGGAATTCCCCCATCCATTTCTGAAATAGATGTTTTCTTAAAAGATACCATTCCAGGGAGTTACGAGCGCTTAGTGGAGCGTTTAATGGATTCTGAAGCTTTTTCTGAACGCCTCTCGTTAGACTGGCTTGATCTTTCTCGTTATGCAGATTCTCATGGATTACATGCTGATGGCCTTCGAACTATGTGGCCTTGGCGAGATTGGGTGATTGATGCCTTTAAGAAAAACATGCCCTATGATCAGTTTGTTACCTGGCAATTAGCTGGAGATTTACTGCCGAATGCAACCAAAGAACAAAAACTAGCAACCGCTTTCAATCGAAATACTCCCATGACTGCAGAGGGAGGAATTATTGACGAGGAGTGGCGTTTAAACTATGTTTTTGATCGAACAGAAACTTTTAGTACTGCATTTTTAGGACTGACCGTTGCTTGTGCAAAGTGCCATGATCATAAATTTGACCCAATTTCTCAAAAAGACTATTACCAATTAAGTGCTTTTTTTAATAATGTAAGAGAATTAGGGATGACAGGGGATGATGGAGATTTTGGCCCCCTCCTATACTTGCCAACAGAAAATCAAGAAGTACAGCTTGAAAAATTAAAAACTCTTATTAGCCAAACACAAATAAAACTAGATCTCTCCAAAAAAGAATTAGCAGAAGTCTATCAATACATAGAAAAACTCCCTTTAGAAAAAGAACTTGAAAAAAACTTGATTGGTGTCTATCCGTTTGATAAAATAACACCAATAAGATCTGGTAAAAACTCAACTTTTGTTATTTCTAATAATACCGTTGTAACCCCAGAATACTTCATAACTGATAATAATAAAAATGTAAAATCAAATCAAGCTCCGTTTCAAGTGAAGGGTGTAAAAGGAAAAGCTATACGTTTTAAAAGTGATTACGATAAAATTTCTATTGATAAAGAAATTCCAAGCTTTGAATGGACAGATCAATTTTCAACAGCAATATGGATAAATACGGAACAACAAAAAGAAAACGCACGGCAATATATTTTAGGAACTACAGGTGGAAAAAATAACTGGTGGCGAGGATGGGATTTCTATCTAGATGATCAAAACCATCTTAATTTCCGCCTGGTGAATATGTCCCCAGGGAATATGATTCATGTTCGTTCTAAAGACAGTATAAAAGTCAATGAATGGACCCATCTTAGTTTTTCATATAATGGTAATGGAAAAGCCAATGGAGTTCGCTTATTTAAAAATGGAACTCCCTTTTTAGTTAAAACTAAAATTAATAATCTTTCGAAATCCATTAAACCTGTTTCCACTAGCGGAATAAATCTAGAAGAACGCGCCGTACTAATTGGTAAAACTTATGAGGGATCAACAGGTGATAATGGCCTTTTTATTGGAACAATGGATGATCTTAAAATTTATGATAAAGCCCTATCGGCATTAGAAGCATTATTTATTTTTAACCAATATAAAAAAGAAAAATCTTTGCCTAATGAAAGTTTATTAAAAGAACATTGGATTCAAAATCACCCTAAATATACTGCTGTCGATAAAGAGTTAAGAAAAAATCTAAGCTCCTGGAGAAAAGCTATTGATCCTGTTGTTGAAGTGATGGTTATGGAAGAGCTTGAAGAAGGTCGTACTACCTACCTATACAACCGTGGAAACTATGCCGAACCTTCGCTTAAAGTTGAAACAACAACACCGTCAGCACTTCCTGCAATGGACAAGAAACTGCCAAAAAATAGACTCGGATTAGCAAGATGGCTCTTCAATAATGAAAATCCTCTTACTGCTCGTGTAGCAGTAAATAGGTATTGGCAAATGATTTTTGGAAATGGCCTCGTCGATACACCAACTGATTTCGGTGTTCAGGGTTCTTTACCATCACATCCTGAATTATTGGACTGGTTGGCTGTAGAATTTAAGGAAAATAATTGGAACGTTAAAGACCTTATTAAGAAAATGGTCTTGTCCAAGACCTATAAACAAAGAGCACAGTTTTCCCAAGAAAAAAATACATTTGATCCAAATAATTTACTTCTAGCTAGAGGGAACAGTCGCAGATTATCTGCCGAAATGATTCGTAATAATGCCCTTTCCGTAAGTGGATTGCTTTCTGAAAAAGTTGGGGGACCAAGTGTAAAGCCATACCAGCCTGAAGGCTTGTGGAAAGAAAAAAATACTTTCTCCTTGCGTCTTTTGGAGTATAGAGAGTCCGAAGGTGAAGACTTATATAGACGTGGTATTTATACGTTTATAAAACGCGGCTCCCCACCCCCTTCATTAACAACTTTTGATGCTACTTCACGAGAAATTTGTACGGTCAAAAGAGAGAATACTTCTTCTCCATTACAATCATTAGTCCTTTTAAATGATGTTCAGTTTTTTGAAGCTTCGCGGGTTTTTGCAGAACGCATTTTTGCAGAATCTAAAGATACGCTAGAGGCACAAATTACTTATGGATTTAGACTTGCTACCTCTCGTTTTCCTGAACCTCAAGAAATTCAATTAATGAAAGAACTCTATGAAAATCAACGTGCCTATTACAAAAAAAATAAACGACAGGCATACAAGGTTGTTAACGTTGGGAATACCAAATACAAACAACAGTCAAAAGTGGATAAAGTAGCGGCTATGACCATTGTTGCTAATACACTACTAAACATGAATGAGTCCTATTACAAATACTAAACCATGAATTGCAACCACGATCACGATCACTCGGACTATTCTAGGCGAGATTTCCTAACCAAAACCACCTTAGGTTTGGGAGGACTCAGTTTAGCGAGTATGATGAATTCTGAAAATCTATATGCCTCAAATAGGATTAGTAATTCAACTACTCTAAACTCAAAATTACCTCATTTTGTGCCTAAAGTAAAACGCGTAATTTACTTATTTCAAAGTGGTGCTCCCTCCCAATTAGACTTGTTTGACTACAAGCCAATGCTCAATAAAATGCAAGGACAGGAGCTTCCTCCAAGTGTTTTTGGTGAACAACGACTTACAGGAATGACTGCTGGACAAAATTCTTTTCCCCTAGCAGGAAGTTTATTTAATTTTAATCAACATGGAAATAGTGGTGCCTGGATGAGTGATTTAATGCCCGAGGTCAGTAAAATTTCTGATGAGTTGTGTTTCATAAAATCTATGCATACAGATGCTATTAATCACGACCCTGCGGTAAGTCTAATCCAAACAGGCTCTCAACTTCCAGGTAGACCCTCTATTGGTTCCTGGTTGAGTTATGGTTTGGGAAGTGACAATAAAAATTTACCTGGTTTTGTTGTTTTAATAACAAAAGATAAATATGGGCAGCCACTCTACTCCCGTTCATGGGGGAATGGTTTTCTTCCATCGCAACACCAGGGAGTACAATTTCGATCAGGAAAAAATCCTGTACTTTATTTGGACAATCCACCTGGAGTAACCAAGCAATTGAGAGAAGAACAGTTAGAATATCTAGCGAAAATGCAACAAAATAAATATGCGGATATTGGTGATCCTGAAATTTTATCTCGAATAAGTCAATACGAAATGGCATTTAGAATGCAGACTTCTGTACCAGATGTAATGGATTTATCTGAAGAGCCTGATTATATTTATGATATGTATGGAGAAGACAGTAAAAAGCCTGGTACCTTTGCTGCAAACTGCCTACTAGCAAGGCGTCTAGTTGAAAAAGATGTTAAGTTCATTCAGCTGTATCATCAAGGATGGGACCATCATGGTGACCTCCCGAAAAATATAAAAACTCAATGTAAAGAAACTGACCAGCCAACTGCAGCGCTAATTAAAGATCTTAAACAAAGAGGTCTTTTGGAAGATACTCTTGTAATATGGGGTGGTGAATTTGGAAGAACAAACTACTCGCAAGGACAATTAACCGATACAAATTATGCTCGTGATCATCACCCTGGTTGTTTCACAATTTTTATGGCTGGTGCGGGAATTAAAAAGGGTATTACTTATGGTGCTACCGACGCGTTTGGGTATAATATTGTAGAAAATCCAGTTCATGTTCATGACTTTCAAGCAACTCTTATGCACCTTATGGGTATTGATCATGAAAAATTTACTTTTAAATTTCAAGGAAGAAGATTCAGACTTACGGATGTTCATGGTAGTGTTGTAAATGATATTTTAGCCTAACTCATGATTTAATTATGGAAAAAAGTAGAAGAGATTTTATAAAAAATACAGGAATTGCTGCTGGAATTACTATCATGCCCTTTGAAAATATATTTGTGATTACAAAGCCCGCAAAAGAAGATAATCCTGTTATTGGTCATGGTGAATATAAATATAAAGTGGATAAATCATGGGGGGTTCAAGACCCTTCTCAATTTCCTGTAAATGATTGTCACGAGATGGTGATGGATAAAAAGAAAAGACTTTTTATGACCACCACCCATCCAAAAAATAATATTCTGATATATAATCAATCTGGTAAAATTCTAGATGGATGGGGAAATGATTATCCTGGAGCACATGGTCTAACATTAATTGATGAAGGGGGGGAGGAATTTTTGTTTATTACAGATCCTGAAACTCATAAAGTTTGTAAAACTACCCTTAAAGGAGAAAAGCTTCTTGAATTTTCTAAACCAAAAGAAGTGGATGCCTATAAAGAAGATACTCAATTCAAACCAACTGAAACAGCCATCGCTCCTAATGGGGACATATATATTGCAGATGGTTATGGTTTAGATTATATTATGCAATATGATGCCAAAGGAAAATTTATAAGATATTTTGGTGGTAAAGGAACTGAAGCACATCAGTTTGACTGTTGCCATGGTATTACAATTGATTCGCGTGAGGGCAAACCACCTACTTTATTAATTACATCTCGTAGCGCCAACGAATTTAAACGATTTACAATGGATGGTAACTACCTAGAGACCATTTCGTTACCTGGTTGTTATATTTGTAGACCTGTCCTAAAAAACGATATGCTTTATTTTGCTGTAATTGTCACGAAAGATTGGGGCGAATACGATGGGATGTTAGCTGTACTTAACACAAAAAATGAGGTAGTTTCACTTCCGGGTGGAAGCATTCCCAAATACAATAACAATGCTTTTTTAGCTCCAGAATATGATCAAAAAACGTTCTTTAATCCACATGATGTTTGCATAGATGACGATGAAAATATTTATGTCCCTCAATGGAACTCTGGAAAAACCTACCCGCTTAAACTAATAAGGGTTTAACATGATAAGTCTAGATCTTACAACTTTTTTTGGACGTTTTCATCCGCTATTAGTTCATCTGCCCATTGGGTTTATATTACTAGCTGTTTTGTATGATTTAAAATGGTTTCAGAAAAATAAAATTTACTATAATGTATATTCCATTACATGGTTTTTAGCATTTATCTCTGCTGCAATGAGTGCTTTTATGGGATGGTTATTAGCTCAAAACGGTTACTATATTGAATCAGATTTAAAACCACATCAGGTTTCTGGGATTCTGCTCGTTTTATTTAGCGGTCTTGGTTGGTTTATTAGACTTCAAAATTTCTCTATCCCTTCTATAATAAAAAAAATAAATAATTTTATCATCCTTGGTCTTTTGATATTGGTAGGACATTTGGGAGGGAGCTTAACACATGGACCAGATTATTTATATGAGCACGTCCCCGAGCCACTTAAACTAAAGTTTAAAAGCCAAGAGACCATTGTTGATTTTAAAAATGTATCATTAGACTCTATTACTGTTTTCAAAGACATCGTTGAGCCCATATTGAGCGCAAAATGCATTGCTTGTCACAATAATGATCTTAATAGTGGAGGGTTAAATATGGCCTCCATTGAAGGGTTAACAAAAGGAGGGCAAAGTGGAGCTGGGATTATTGGCGCTAATCTCGAAAAGAGTTTAATTTTTGAGCGAATTACGCGTTCCCAAAACGATACTAAATTTATGCCTCCTTCTGGAGCGCCTTTTACCTATCAAGAAATTCAATTAATGGAATGGTGGATAGAAGAAGGTGCATCCTACTCACAAACACTTGCAGAAATCAGTCCAAAAAGTAGCGTTCAAAAACTCCTTTTATCTTATTATGGAATGGATATTAGAGAAAAACCTTGGGTAGAAAAAGTCTCACTTAGCCCCTTAGCTGAAACTGATTATGAAACATTAGAAAATGCTAATTTTGCTTGGAGAAACCTTTCAAAAGACAATCCTCTTTTAGATCTAAAATATGACGGTAAAAAGCTTACAAAAAAATCACTTGCCACTTTAATGATCTACGCACCTTATATAACATGGCTCAATTTGAGTAGCTGTGATTTTTCGAGTAGAGAATTAAATATTTTAAGCAAAATGGAGAACCTAACCCGTTTAAATCTTCAAAAGTCAAATGTAAAAACAATTGATCTAAAAGGGTTGGTCTCACTAACACACCTAGAGATTTTGAATTTACATAGTACCCAGGTAAATAAAGAAATTTTTCAAATCCTAAAAGAAATTCCCAGTTTAAAAAGAGTCTTCCTTTGGAACACTAAAATTCCTTTGAAAACAGTTGAAGAAAATAAAACTACTCTCCCTTTTCTAGAGTGATTATTTTACAATCTAAAAGAGAGTCTTTTTTATTGAATTAGGTGCTTGAAATTGTCTTAAAAAGAGAATCTTTCCCATTTGAGAACGTTCCTCTTTAATTTTAGCTATTACAGTTGCGGGATACTGACTTTTATGGCATAATAATGCTTGATAAGCTTTGTCATAATGAGCTTGAGTATATGGAATTTGAGCTGTCAAATACTTACGGTCTTGACCTCGTAATGTTTTTTCTTTGGCGGTTAATATAAAATCTGAAGGAACTCCAAAATAATATAAATCCATTGGTGATTTCCAAGTTTGAGAAACAAAAACTTGAGTTACCGTAGCCCCTATAAGTCGATGGTCCATATGAGTAGTCACACCATCTGGCCCCCAGGTTATGATGGCATCTGGCTGAATTTCTGTAACAATATCTTTTATATCAAGTATTAATTGTTGAACATGTGGAATATGTCCGTCAAATCCTTCTGCTGCCTTAAGCTGATCGTGATAGGTTAAATGTCTCAGACTAACACCCAAAACTTGAGCTGCACAACGCATTTCTTTTCTACGGATATCTGCCAAAGCATCTCCTGCTTCATAGTCATTATATTGATTAACCCCTAGGCGACCATCTGTTGCTATGACAAGGGTTACCTCTACACCTTCCTCAACATATTTGACTAAAAGGGGTCCTACAGATTGCTCATCATCCGGATGAGCAAAAATAACTAACAGTTTTTTGGGTTTCTCTTGAGCGTACAGAAAAGAAGAAAGTATCAAGCAAATTAAAAATGGTTTAAATGAAGTCATTGAGAAAATTGAGTATATTAATACTTCAATTTACAAAAATTATGAAAACATACTTTACAAAGTATACTCGGCTACTACTCTTTTTTTTTATTACACTGATAACATTTCCTTCATCTGCAATCTCTCAAAAAGCAAACATCTCAAAAAAACAACTTCGTTTAGGGGTGATTGGATTAGTTCATGACCATGTAAGTTGGATTTTAAATCGAAAAAAAGAAGATGTAAGTATTGTTGGAATTGTTGAAACTAATAAAACAGCGATTGCGAAATATCAAAAGCGATATAAACTTCATGATTCTTTATTTTTTAAAACATATGAGGCTTTATATTCTAATGTAAATCTAGATGCAGTGTCTGCCTTTAACGAAACAAAAGAACACCTTGAAGTAGTTAAATTTTTTGCTCCTCGAGGAATTCCTATAATGCTTGAGAAACCAATGGCGACAAATTATAATGAAGCACTAGAAATGGCTAGACTTTCTAAAAAACACGAAGTCCCTTTGCTTATAAATTATGAAACATCATGGTATGAAAGCACCTATGAAGCAAAGAAAATAATGACTCAAAATATGGTGGGAAATCTTACAAAAATGGTCTTTAATACTGGACACCCTGGTCCTGTAGAAATTGGGTGTTCCCCAGAATTTTTATCTTGGCTTACAGATCCAGTTTTAAATGGTGGAGGTGCACTTACAGATTTTGGTTGTTACGGGGCTAACATTGTTACATGGATGCTGGAGGGAGAAACTCCATTGCATGTTAGTTGTATCGCTAAACAAAGTAAACCTAAACTTTATCCAAAAGTAGATGATGACACTACCATTGTTTTAGAATACGAAAAAATCCAAGTCATTATTCAGGCATCATGGAACTGGTCGCATAACCGTAAAGACATGCAAATTTATGGATCTCAAGGCTATATTAACTGTATAAACGGTAATCAAATGGAGCTTATGACAACAGAAAAAGAAGGTGTTAAGACACACCAGCCTGCTCCTATTAGTGACTATCAAAAAGATCCATTTAGATTGCTCTATGAGGTTGTTCACGAAAATAGAATTATAGAACCAAACGGATTGTATAGTGTTGAAAATAACTTAATTGTTTCTAAAATATTAACGCTAGCAACACTAGCCGCAGAAAAAAAACAATCAATTCCATGGGATACTCTTTAAGGCATTCGAAAGAGTCTTTATAGATACGTTCATTTTTATACCTTTAGCGGGTGTCAAAAATTATTATTATTATGGGTGTCAGTGGGTGTGGAAAAACTACTCTTGGAAAAGCACTTGCAGACTTTTTAGAACATTTTTTTTTAGAAGGAGATGCATTTCATTCAAAGGAAAATATAGAAAAGATGAAGAGAGGAACTCCCTTAAATGATTACGATAGAATACCTTGGTTAGTTAAGTTAAATAAAGAGATTTTGGCGTCTGAAAAAAACGGAGTAGTTGTTGCTTGTTCAGCTTTAAAAGAGAGGTATAGATCGGATTTGAGTAAAGGGATAATCTCAGAAAAAATACTATGGGTATATTTACATTCTGATCTTAATACCCTGAAAAAAAGACTGGAAAAACGTGCGCACTTTATGCCAGCTTCACTTCTTAAAAGTCAACTAGAAATACTAGAAGTTCCCGGTAACGCAATTCATTTAGAAGCAGCGTTAACTACTAAAGAACAAATTAATCAACTTAAACCTTATTTAAGATGAGCAATAAAACCAATTGGGGTATTGTTGGACTCGGTATAATGGGCACGAGTCTAAGTAGAAATTTTGCCAATAAAGGCACCTCCCTTTCACTTTATAATAGAGAGGTAAAAGGTTCCGAAGAAGGAGTTGCTTTGTCTCATACCAAACAGTATTCTGAACTTAAAAAAGCCATTCCTTTTAATTCATTACCCTCTTTTGTTGAATCAATAAAAAACCCTCGAAAAATTTTATTGATGCTTCCTGCTGGAAATCCCACAGATACAGTTATTGAAAAATTAATTCCATTACTAACTCAAGGAGACGTTATTATTGAAGGTGGAAATTCTCATTTTAAAGACACCGAAAAAAGAGCAAAACAACTTTCAGCAGCTGGTATACATTTTCTAGGCATGGGTGTTTCTGGAGGAGAAAAAGGGGCGCTAAAAGGACCTGCTTTAATGATAGGGGGTGATAAAGAGGCCTATATACTTGTTAAAAACGACCTAAGTGCAATAGCTGCAAAAAACTCTAAAGAAGTTCCTTGTTGCGATTTTGTAGGTTCTGGAGGTGCAGGTCATTTTGTTAAAATGGTACATAATGGTATTGAATATGCGGAGATGCAGTTACTTGCAGAGGTGGTTTCACTAGCGCTATCAGATCCGTCTAACAGTATAAAAACCATTCAAAAAATGCTCCAAGATTGGCAAAAAACCAAAAGTGAAAGCTATCTCTTAGATATTACAGCATCACTTCTGGGCTTCCACGAGTCAGGACGTCCTTTTATTGATTTAATAAAAGATGAAGCCTCTAACAAAGGAACTGGAGCTTGGGCAACTGCTGAGGGTGCAGAGCTTGGAAGTCCTAATTCATTAATGGCTTCAGCATTACATGCTCGATTTACCTCATCCAATAAAAAGCAACGCTCTCTGTTAAGTAAGACTTTTAAGGGTAAACCGACTTCAACTTCGCTCTCACTAAGCGCTTTAAAAGTTTCATATGATCTCTCACGTATTATCAATCATCATCAGGGTTTTGAAATGATTCGAGAAGCCGCTATTAAAAATAATTGGAAAATAAAGTTGGCTTCTATTGCAAGTCTTTGGTCTGAGGGTTGTATTATTAAATCAAGATTAATGGATACTCTTGTAGATGTTCTTAAAGCAAATGACACGCTGCTGAATGCAGCTGCGTTTACAGAATTTTTTAATAATGGTATTGCCTCATGGGAAATTTCAATTACAACTGCAATCCAAAAACGTATTCCTTTTTCTTGCCATAATGCGGCATGGAATTATTTTTTAGCAATAACACAAGAGAATAGTAATGCTAATATAATTCAAGCCCAACGAGATTTTTTTGGAGCTCACGGATTTGAGCGAAAAGATAAAAAACATAATAAAAAATATCATGGTCCTTGGGCAGATAAAAACTAGTTTTCAATTCGACCCACTGGACGTACCTCTTTTCCTTTAATTCCCGAAAGTTGATCTCCTAAAATAAGGCGGATTGAATCAGCTATTTTAGAAATTTTCTTGACTATTTCAGGGTGCTGAAAAGCAATATCATACTGTTCGCTTCGATCATTAGTGAGGTCGTATAGAGTCGGAGTATTAATTTCATTCATCTGATAAGGAACAGGGAAACCATCATTGGTTCCTTTTCTTCCATTTAGGGAACGATAGGTATGAGGAACATACAGTTTCCAATCTTTATGACGAACTGCATGTAATTCATTAGTTCGGTAATAGAAGAAAAAATTATCATGAGGAGAAGAGTTAATGGCTCCAGTCAAAAGTGGAACCAATGAAGCACCATCAATTTTTAGTTTAGGCATTTTAGTAGCAGCGAATTCAGCTAGGGTGGGTAACCAATCAATTCCCATTGCAGGGGCCTCTATAAGTGTATTAGGCTCAATTTTATTTGGGAAGCGAATAATTCCTGGCACTCGGTGGCCTCCTTCCCAATTAGTTCCTTTTCCTTCTCTAAAAATTCCAGAAGATCCAGAATGACCACCGTAAGATAACCAAGGACCATTGTCTGAAGTAAATATAACAATGGTGTTTTCTTCAAGCCCTTCTTCTTCTAGGCTAGCTAAGATTTTTCCTACAGAGGCGTCAATTTCATGTATTACATCTCCATAAAGTCCTCGATCTTGAGTATCTATAAAAGCATCGGCTGCAAAAAGAGGTACATGAGGTTGTGGATGAGGTAGATAAACAAAGAAAGGTTGTTCCTTGTTTCGTTGAATAAAACTAATAGCTCGATCAGTTAATGCTTTGGTCAAAAAAGCTTGATCTTCTAAAATATATAGCGGAGTTTCATTTTCATATAATTCAATGTCTGGAAAATTAAAAACAGTTCCTTGTTGTGGATGTTTTGGCCACATATCATTTGAATATAAAATCCCGAAAAATTCATCAAAACCATGTTTACGTGGTAAAAATTCAGGCGCATCTCCTAAATGCCATTTACCAAATATTCCAGTAGCATAACCTTTCTCTTTAAGTAGTTCAGCTATGGTCGTCTCCTCAGGGTTAAGACCAACTTTTGACCCTGGACTGTAGGCATTATGAATACCAATACGGTCTGAATAACATCCTGTTAGAATTGAAGCTCTTGATGCAGAACATACAGGTTGAGTAGCATAATAAGAAGTAAACATTGCACCTTCTATAGCCAGTTGATCTATGTGTGGGGTTTCAATATCGGTGGCACCATAAATCCCCAAATCTCCATATCCTTGATCATCTGTTAAAATAAAAATAATGTTTGGAGGCGTTATTTCTTTATTAAAAACACATGCACCAAAAAAAAATATGCTGCAAAAAAGAAAAAAAGGTTTCATAAAATGGGAATTAGCTGCTATTCAAACTTAGGGATTCTAGATGGTAAATCAAAGATGGTTCAAAGGGATTAAAAAAGACTCTATAAACCTTGCTTAACTTTTAGCTATTATTAAATTAATTGGGAGTAGAGAAATTATTGATTAACACATTTAATTATTTATAAACCAGATGGAGAAAAAATATATTTATTCCATTTTACATTCTTTTTTTTAAACAATGTGTAAAATAAAGTATTCTTTATTGAATTCTTAATAAAAATGAGCTTATAGGAATTTCATTGATGATATAATTACTTATTTCAATATATCTTTGATGAAAATTCAATAAAAAAGTAATTTTGTTAAATTTTGTTTATTTATAAATGTTGAATAAATTTCCAAGGCTTAGTTATCCAAAAAGAAATATGCATTTATAAAAAGTTAGTTATTTGTTTGACCGCCCATAGTATAAGGGCGGTTTTTTTTATTAACTATTTATTTGTTGTTAATCTTTTTTCTATCTACCGTTAAGAAAAATTCCCATAAATATGAGACAACAAAAACTAAAACAACGGGGATAATATAAATAAAATAGAAATAATCGTCCGATAGAAGAATATTTAAATATTGACTATTGTTGGAATAGTATATAGGTTTCGCTGTTGTGAGATCATAAATAAGGCCTACATAAACAACTATAAAATATAGTGCAACTATAATTCTTATTGGCCAATATTGTGTTGGTTTTAAAAATGAAAAACCAAAATAATAGAAAATATTTCGCATTAGATAAAGGTATAAAAACAAATCTTTTTTATGTTAATTAAAGTATAAATCAAGATTTTATTCTTGTAATAATTCAGCTGTTGCTTTTCCAATTTTACTCCCAATGGCAATTCCCATTCCTCCTAGACGAACTCCCATAGCGATATGATCTCCCACTTTTTGAAGAAGAGGTGTTTTTTTAGAACCAAAACCCATAATTCCTGACCACTCCATTTCAATTGGCACCGATTGGCCAGGAAGAATAAAGGTTTCTAAATCTTTTAAAAGTTTTTGTTTAATTTGACTATTAACCCCAAAAGAGGTGGTGGTTTCTGTTTTAATATCTAAATCCCTACCTCCTCCAAAGAGAACACGATTATCTATATTACGAAAGTAATAATAGCCTTCATTATAGTGAAAAGATCCTTTTAACTTAAGGTCTTTAATAGGTTTTGTAATGAATATGAGACCTCTGCCAGGATTTAGTTCCAGTGCTGGAAAAAAACGTTTGGCAAATGCATTATTACAAACTGCTATTTTACGTGTTTCTAATTTAATCTGTTGCCCTTGAATTGAAACAAGAAGTGTACTTTTCTCTTTAGACTCCTCAAAACTTGATACTTCTACCTTAGATAAAAAAGAAATATTTTCAGTATTGATTTTTGCTCTAAGAGCCTGCATCATCAGACCCGTATTTAGTTGCCCCTCAAAGGAATTTTCTACCAAATGTTTTACATGGGTTTTATCTAAACCAAAATCTCTGATTTTTGAATTCTTAAGGGTATATACCTCTTTTTTAAAAATAGGAAATAACAATTCGTTAAAATAAGATAAAGAGTCTAGTGATTTTGGATGCTCCTCAAAAAATAATTCAAACCCGCCATTAGGCTGATAGTCAATATTTTTATCCCCTAGAGTTTCACGTAAAAGTTGTAAACCCTCTAGCCTGAGCTTTAAGACAGTTAACAATTCCTTTTCAGTCATTTTTGTAGAATCATCTTGGAGTTCAGACAAAGAGCCAAAGCAAGCGAAGCCAGCGTTTTTAGTACTTGCCCCTGAAGAGAAAAGACCACGCTCTAGTATTGCTATTTTAGCTTTTGGATAAATTTTACGATATGATAGAGCGCAGAACATACCTGTGATTCCTCCACCTATAACGATGAGATCATAATTAATTAAGGATGATTTTTCCCAATAACTAATCATGATTTCTTTACTATATGAATTTTTGAAAAATCATATTGTAGTTACTAGAACTACACCACCTGATCCCATAATTCCATAAGCTGCGATATCAGACGGATTTTTTAAAACTTCTATACGTTTTATTTCTTGTGGACTAAGAGAAGAAGCTCCTCTAGAAAAACTCCCAACTTGGGTTCCATTTATAATAAAAAGTACCTCTTTCGGACTATTTATACTTGAAATTCCTCTCAAAAATATTTGAGCATTTTGACCGCTGCCACGAATAATAAGTCCGGGAGATCTTCTTAATTGATCGAGTAAACTAATATTTGCGTTTGAGGGAGTTTCAACTTTTACTTTTTCATTTGTTGTGGTTTTAGTAGCCGAACATCCAGAAGATGAGAATATTAATAGAAGGGTAAACAATGTTAATGTTTTTTTTAAATCAAACATAATTGGTTTTTTAATTCATTAAAATTAGTCTTTTTTATTTTTATAGCTCAGACCATGACCAAATTCATATAAAGGGTTTTTTGAATCAAAAGGAAGGTCTTCAAGTTGGTCTTCAACTGCTTTCATAGAAGATGGTAACTCTAGAGGAAGTTTTCCTGTGGGAGAGAAATTCCCTTGTATAAGTTCTAAAATAATTTTTTCGTCTACGTCAAAATCAGCAATAATTGATTTTGATAAATCTTCAATTTTTGTTAAGACAGCTGATCTTTGCAGATTCATTACTAGTATTGTGGGCTTTGAATTAAATAGAGGACGTAATTCTTCGATTACTTCGTTTGAAAAATCTAAAGTTCCTCCTCCCATAAGCTTTTCCATTATATACTCTGACTCTACTCCTTCATTTGGAGTCTTTACCTTAGCAATTATTACCTCCGCGTTTTCCAAACTTGTTACTTCTAATTCACTTGATGGATTGGAGTCAAAGCCATGCAAGTATACTTTTGTTCGTTTTTGTAAGGGCAAAAAATTATTTACGTTTTTTAAGAGCACTAGAGATTTTTTTTGAGCTTCAATTCCTTTAGAAATAGATTCAGGGTTATTTAAACTATTTAATGCCTCTGAGTTAAGATAAGGGGAATCAAAAAGTCCTAGTCTAAATTTCTGATCCATAATTCTACGAAGTGATTCATCAATTCTACTTTCATCTATTTTTCCAGATTTAATTAATTGAGCTAGCTCAAGACTAAGTGATTCTCCACCAATCATATCTACCCCTGCAGCAATTATTTTTACTAACCTTTCATCAGTGTTAAGTTTTTCCACACCATGAGCAGAAGCGGGTTTAAATTTAATTCCCAGTGGTTCTAAATCTGAAATAATCGCCCAATCTGTGCAAATAATCCCTTTGAAATTATACCGTTCTCTCAAAAGACCAGTAATAATATCTTTATTATATCCTGCGCCTACATCTTCTGAAGTAATTCCTTTTGGAATACTATAAAATGGCATTACAGAAGAAACACCTGCTTTAAAAGCTGCTTCAAATGGCTTAAGGTGATGTTCAAAATTATTACCTCTGTAGGATTGAATGCCAGGAGGAAAATGACTGTCTTTTCCTTTATCTAAAGGTCCTGATCCAGGAAAATGTTTAACCATAGCTGCTACAGAATTTACATCAATCGAATCTCCTTGGATACCATTAATGTATGCTGTAATAAGTTTTGAATTTAATTCTGCATCCTCACCAAAAGTACCATTTATTCTAGTCCACCGGGGTTCTGTTGCTATATCTGCCATAGGTCCTAATGCAACTCTTATACCAATAGCTTTATATTCTTCTCTAACAATTTTAGCATGTTCATAGACTAATAAACTATCTCGTGTAGCACCCATTCCAAGGGCTGATGGCCATTTGGAAAAATAAGGAGTGTAAATTGAAGCTCCAAAAGTTTCAGGAACTCCATGGCGTGGATCAGAGGCTATGGTAATTGGAATACCCAATCTTGATCGCTCTGCTACTTTTTGAATGGCATTATACCAGGATAACATTTTCTCTTTATCATAAGAAGCCCGTGTATTAAAATGATTCATTTTTTTAATTACTAACTTCTCTAAAGATGATCCCATTAAAAAACTAAATGGATCAGAAAAATTAGGCTGCTCCATTATGGAACCGTCCTCGTTTACTCCAATCATATTAAAAAACATCGCCCCAGACTTTTCCTCAATAGTCATCTGTGAAATAAGATTTTCAACTCTGTCATGGATTGATTCATTTGGATTTTCATAAACATCTAGAATTCCATTTTTATTTAAATCACGGTGATTATGTCCGTCGATCAATAATTTTGGAGCTACATCTCCTAATAATGCCTCAATATCAGAAGTTTCATTCGCCCATTTTATGGAAAATCCAAAGTAAATTAAAACTAGTGTCCCTAGAATGGTTAAGAAAACATACACTAATCTTTTAAATAATTTTGATAATATTTTCATTTAAAACTTAAGTATTAATTTAAAATATGTAGTAGTAACATTTTAGACTTGATTTATTTATAATGGTTTAATAAATAAAATAAGCTCTGAATCAAGGTCATTTTTTATAAAGTCAAAGAGAATACTTTAAAATGTTTAATTACAGAAATTATAAAATTAAAGTTATCGTCTCAAGACATAATTAATTGCTAGAGAACTTTCTTTTAATGAACTAAAGCCTTGAATTATTTTATTATTATTTTTTATAGTAACAATACATTCATCATCACTTTTTAGAAACTTTAAAAATTCAGTAACTGTGTACTTATCATTTTTAGCTAAATCTTGTAATTCAATAATGTTAAATTTTCTTTCAAAAATTTCAAATTCTGATATTCTAAAATGTTTGTTAAACACCGATATAACTACATAATAATAATCTTCTATAAAATATTCACTATTTATTGATAATGCTAAATCTTTATTCTTTGATTTAATTAATTTAAATTCAAAATCATCAAATCCCATAAAATTAATATCCCCCACAGCATAAGTGCCAATTTCATTGTTTAATTTACCATAATTCCATTGAGCAAATGCTAGAAATGGAATCAAAATAAATATGATTATTTGTTTTTTCAATATGTTGATTTAAAGATACTTAAATGTAATGAAAATATATAACTCAATCTATCACACAAACAAAGACAAGTCTTCACTTATATCATTAGTAGCTTGCTTCATTCTTGTTAGAGTGTATTATAGTCTCTGAACTTATTGAAGATGATATGTCTAATCTTCAATTACCCTAACGTTGCATTTATATGTGTCATTGATAAAATCAAAAGTCCCTGTTGTAAGAAGTTGATTCCCATCTGTACCATTCTCAAAATGCTTAATATCAAAAACTTTTCCTTCTCTTTTCCAAATACCTCTGACAGTTGTAGATAAAAAGTTCTCGCCGTCTTGAGCCCAGCCAAAAGCTGTATATTCTCCACTTCCATTAGTCTCTAATAAATTTGTGAAAGTCCAAGTCATTTTAACTGTCCATTTACCATCTGGCGTATCACCTGAAACATTTACAATATTTTCGTCCTGACCGATAGTAACACTGTTGATTTTAAAATTAACTGGGAATTCGCTGCTGTATTTAAATTGTCCATAACCTACTCCTATGAAACAAAAAAGCAATATTAATAAACAGGTTGTTTTTTTCATTTTAATTTATTTATGATTAATAATACTCTAATCTATAAATATTATAAAAGAACCACAAATCCCAGAACTTAATGAAGATGATATGCCTTTTGTTTAATTACATCCTTCTCCGTAATCAACTTCTTTTGCCTTGAAATCTTCACCGTATTTAACTACTTTTAGTTTATAGTCTTCTCCATAATCTACAGCTTTCCATTTTCCAATTTTGTCTTCTCCATAGCTAACATATTTAAATTTAATATCCTCACCATAGTCGACAAATTTGACCTTGTAGTCTTCTCCATATTCAACAAACTTTACTTTGCCAAAAACATTACAAGCCTTTTGGCTAATGACAATAAATGGCATAAACAGCAAAAGAAGAAGTAACTTTTTCATTGTGTTGATTTTAAGATAGTTCAATATACCTATTATAAATAACTCAATCTATTACACAAACAATGGTAAGTCTGCAATTACTTCATAAGTAGCTTGTTTCAGTCTTGGTAGAGTCTATTGTAGGGCTGAAGCATCTTAATGCGCTGGTTAGAGTCTTTCATTTACGCTTAAAGAAGCTATAAGTAGTTATGGTTTTTCTTTTACTTCTGTGTTAAGTTTATTTGGTTGTCCTGCTATTCTTACCATATTTTATTACTTTAATTATTATGAAAAAAGAATTTAATCACCTATCTCTACTAACACCCATTTTTACTACGGTATTAATCGGATTTGGAGTTTACAATATAATTGGGGATGGTCACACTATACAAGGTCTATTAATAATAGCATTTGGTTTCTTTTTTGGGATATAAGATTTTAGGTATACTTTAAAGTTTTAAACACAAGGTGAAGTCAGTATTAAGAATTCACTAAAAGTGTGGGATGGAATTAGTAGTTTTGGCGATAATTTAAAAATCAATAAAATAAACTATATGTTTGGAATATTTAAAAAGAAAACAGAAATAGAAAAACTTGAAATTAAATATAAAGCCTTATTGAAAGAAGCATATGACTTGTCAAAAACCAATAGAAGTAAGAGCGACCAAAAAACGTTTGGAGCGGAAGAAGTATCTAAACAAATAAAAATACTAAAGGAAAAAAAATAATCCCCAATTAACCTTGATAGATAATAAATATAACGAAGTATACCCTTGTAAGTGTGATGCTGAAGAATGTAATAATAAACAACAATGGGTAGATGCTGGTTCACCTTTTAGAATACCTGAACAAGTAGCTTTTGGTAAAGAGTATATGCCTTTAGTATCTGAATG
>CAJQQG010000018.1 GCA_905480425.1 uncultured Flavobacteriaceae bacterium
GTCCTAGAGAAAACTGACTTAGAGTTTTGAGGTCTGAAAGAAATATAGATGCTTACCTGCTTATCATCTTTCGATTTTATCCTATATGAGAATGAAGACATCGTTAAATTTAATTATTTGGCAACACATTGGCAACAAATATTGCAATAATATACCATTTTATGAAATACATTGCAAGAATAGATTTATCTAATACCCTCTGTAAAGTACTGTAAATAATAAGTTATACAGCTAAATATGGTAAGATCGTCAAAGCGCATGTTTGCATAGGATGTACTCCCACCCGAGGTACTTTTTTTAAAAACACTTTTTATGCTATATAAAAAGTGTTTTTTTTTGAAAGAACAGGATTACCTGGCCTACAATGATAGATGGGGGTATTCATCTCTAAAATTGAAACATTTAAACATATAATTTTAATTTAGTATTTGGCACATAATTTTCCAAACTACTTTTTCATATAGGTGCGATTAGTCAACTAATTAGATTGTAATTGTATGATAACCAATTATATTTACATAAATAAAAGTATTTATTATGCGCGCATAGTAAGTTTCAATAAAACCATAAATCGTTTTATCTAATTAAACCGGGAGTTAATGGCCGAATTGATATTTATATTTTAGTTATGAAAAAGAGTTGGTTTTTACCGTTATTTTTTTTGTTTACACTATGTATTTCATCAGTTTATTCTCAAAGTCCTATTTTATCAGATTATATAGAATTTGATGGGTCATCAGGCCATATTCAAATCCCAGGTGATTCTTCTAATAATTTTGGTACTAATGACGCCTTTACTTTTGAAGCTTGGATAAAAATTAGTTCGGGGCCATCAAACAATGGTGATAAAACTCATATTTTCGGAAGGACTTGGAGTGAATTTTATCTACTTAATGATAATGGCAATATTAAATTACAAGGAAGATATAGAGTAGAATATCATGGAAACTGGCCTATTGTAACATCATCTAGTTCTTTATCTCTTGATACTTGGTATCATGTTGCGTATAGCTATTCAAGGGCTAATGGTGCTTTAAGTATCCATCTTAATGGACAATTAGACGGAAACACATCTTCTTCTTCTTTAATTACAGGGGGAGGAAATCTTATAGGATTAGGTGCTAGAATAAGCAGCGGTAATGTCTCGGGTTTTTTTAATGGAAGTATAGATGAAGCTAGAATTTGGAATGTACAAAGAACAACACAAGAGATAAATAGTAATAAAAGTTCAACTCAAAGTCAAAACTCAAATTTAGTACTGTATTATAAGTTAGATGACGGACCTGGTTCATCTGTAATTGACTCTAGTGGAAATAATCTTACTGGAACTGCTTCAGGAACATATCAATGGTCTCGACCTACCGTAGCTTTAACAGATACCGATTCAGATAATATAGTTTCCGGATCAAATGTGGTTACCATTACTGCCACTTTTAGTGAGGCGATGGCGGTAACTCCCACCATTAATATAACAGGAGAAGTCTCTAATGTAGCGATGACTGCTTCTTCAACTGCTGCTGTTTGGATTTATCCATGGACGGTATCGACCACCACTAGTGGTATCGTTACAGCCACCGTTTCAGGAACTGATCTCTCAGGTAATGCCTTCGCAGGAACCACCAGTATCACCTTTACGATATCTCAAACAATATACTTTGAAAATAATACGTGTAAATGTCCAAATGCCACCGTAGGAGATTCTACAACTATTAGTGGCACAACATATACTGCTGTAAACAACTCAACCATAGCAGGTCAAATAGCAGCAGGGAATGTTAATTTATGTACAACATTGGTTACGAGTATGATTGGAAATGGGACTGCCGCAGATAGCGATCGATACAATTTCTTTAATAACAATTCTTTCAACTCTGATATAAGTTTTTGGGATACTTCGAGTGTGACAGATATGTCATTTATGTTTTATAGGGCATCGTCATTCGATCAAGATATAGGGAACTGGGATACTTCAAATGTGACTATTTTCAGAGGAATGTTTGAATATGCTCTTGCATTCAATCAAAATATTGGGGGTTGGGATGTTTCAAATGGCGTGAATATGCAGGCAATGCTTAAGCAGACTTATGCATTTAATAATGGGGGAAGTGATAGTATTAAGAATTGGGATGTATCAAATGTCTCTGATATGGGAGGTATGTTTAGATTGGCCATTTTATTTAATCAAGATATTGGAGATTGGAATACTTCAAGTTGTACTTCAATGGAATCATTGTTTGATGGAGCTTCAGTATTCAATAAAGATATTGGAGATTGGGACACTTCAAATGTGACAACTTTTAAGAATATGTTTGAAGATGCTGATTTATTTGATCAGGATATTGGGCGTTGGGACACCTCTAATGTGGGTTCTTGGTCTTACATGTTTGTTAATAACGATGGATTTAATAATGGGGGAAGTGATAGTATTAAGAATTGGGATGTAAACAAGCAAGGTGGACATTTTGGTAATATGTTTAAAAATGCTACAGCCTTTAATCAAGATATTG
>CAJQQG010000019.1 GCA_905480425.1 uncultured Flavobacteriaceae bacterium
TTTTTGAACTTAATCTATAAACAAAGACAAGTCTTCACTTATTTCATTAGTAGCTTGTTTTATTCTTGGTAAAGTGTGATTAAAACAGATCTATTAAACCTATCACCATTGATTGATTTATTATCAAAAATTGGTTCTTCCTCTCCTAATGCTTTTATTTTAATTCTATTTGGATCTGTTCCCAAATCAATAAGGGTTTGTTTAATAATAATTGCTCTATCTCTTGACAACTCCAAATTTGAAAGAGAATCTCCATCATCTGAAGAATGACCCTCCAATAGTACTTTTAAATCTTTTTGATTAGTAATCAATTTGAATATACCTCTGAGTTTCACAAGGTTTTTCTTCCCTAATATTTTGATACTTCCCGCAGGGAAATATATAATTCTATTTTCATCTAGTTTTTTGTTAATTAAGAAGGTAATATTCGAAATATCTTTGCTGATTTGATCATTAGACTCTTGTTTTGTGTTTGTAGTATTTTTAGAAAAAGCTGAACTAACGACTTCTAGTTGTAATTCTTTATTTTTATTAGACATCGAATTATTTTCAGCTAATACTTCTTGATTACCAGATTCCTCTTTTGTGTTTGTAGTATTTTTAGAAAAAGTTGAACTGACCACTTCTAATTGTAATTCTTTATTCTTATCAGACATCAAATTGTTTTCATCTAATGCTTCATCTTTTTCGGGACACCCATTATTTAATTTCACTCCAGGTTCATTCGGACATTTATCTTCAAGGTCAGGAATCCCATCACCATCGTTATCTGGACATCCATTGAATTCTGGAAGTCCAGGAATTTTAGGGCATTTATCTTTTCTATTAATTATTCCATCCCCATCTCTATCTCTATCTCCAATACCAATATAGATAGCTGCCTTATGTCTTAAATGAGTTATTCCTCCAAAATCTATCGCTTTATTAAAAGATGAAGAAATTTCAAAACCAAAGTTATTGGTGATTCTAAAGTGAACTCCAAAACCAGGTGATAGAGTTTTAGAAAAATATTGGCTAAATGGAATTGTATCTCCAAATAAACCCCTATCTATACCAGAAATACCATAGCCTAATTTTAAAAATGGTCGTGCTTTTTTTGTAGAATAGAATGTTTTTTTGAGGAAAACCTGTCCCCCATAGAAAGTGTAATCAAAATTATCTTGACCTTCAATTTTTTTTATTTTATTAATCGACAGTTCAGTACCAAAGTATAAACCCTTATAAATCAATTTTGAAATTGAAACTGACGGCCCACCAAAATTCCAGTGGTCAGAAACATTGAATAAATCTTCAAAAATACCTCCTTGAGGATAGTATGGGGCATCTGTTTTTATGCCAGTAGGATACAAGTCGACAGCATCGAAGCTAGCTGATATAATCCATTTATTCTCATTGTATTGAGAAAATGAATTTGTACAGAATAATAAAAGTGAAATTATTATATACGTTTTAAGAATAAAAGAAGTGCCAAATTGAAAATTCGAAATTTTAATTTTTTTATTCATCTTTTATATCCCTAGTAATTGATATAGAGCCATCCTTTTTTAATTTCATTTGTATCAGAAATTTCCACAACAAAATAATAGGGCCCTGCCGGTAAAAAGCTCCCTGTCTTCTGATATGTACCATTCCAATCATTCTGATAAGAGTTTTTTTGAAAAACTAATTGGCCATTTCTATTATAAACATAGACAATTGAATTAGGGAAAAATTCAATGTTTTGTACTTGCCATGTTGATTCAGACCCAGTAGTTCCCGGGGTAAGAAGTTGTGAAACTGAAATTAAATCATCCTTTATTCCATCGCCATTTGAATCAGGATCACACTCGTTTCCTATTCCATCCATATCATCATCTAATTGGCTTGGATTGGCTACATCGGGACAATTATCAATTTCATCTGGAACACTGTCCTGATCGGTATCTCTTGGCTTTATAACAAACTCAGAACTTATTGATGATGATGTGTAAAAATCTATACTTTCCATATAAGCTGTAATATTACAAGTACCTATCCCTATAATAAATATTGTTGTTCCAGATACAACAGCAACTTCAGGGTTATCACTGGTATAAATAATTTCACCATCTCTGGAAGAGGTTGGTGGAGTAATTTCAAAGTCATCGTCATAAATAAACTTTTCAGGAATCGAAAAATCAGAAAGTTCAGTTGGCGCAGGAATAATTGTTATTACCCTATTTGCTGTTGTAGGATTATAAAACTGATTTCCTTCTTGTTCAGCATTTATATAAACCTGTCCAAGATCATTAATAGAAAGAGTATTATTTTCTAATACGTTGTTACTTACATTTAGTTTATTGACACTAACATCAAGATTAGAGTCAGATATTGCGTTTATTGAAATCTCAAGATTTTCCGAGTAAGGAACCTCAAGAGCTGGTTCAGGATTAAAAGTTATGTTCTGATTTAACTTAACTACATCTAATGAGAAATGTAATGCGGCAGGGTAATAATTTGGATGATCATTTTCTACTGTGAAATATGTTATAGAAACTATTCCGGTTTGACTATTTGTAATTAATTCGTAATTTCCTAATGTACCTGAAAGATTAGCTGCGGAACCTTCTTCAACTTTAATGTAGACCGGTGCACCTGAAGTTGATGTTGCAGATAAGGGTATGGGTATCGATATAAAATCTCTAAGTGGGGTTTCATTAGGGAGTTCTGACGGTATTATTACCTGATTATCTTTTAATATGTCAAATTCTACTTGAATAACTGCATCTTGATAATAATCAGACCCCTCGAATCTAGCACTTAAAAGGACTCTTCCAATTTTATTAAAGTTTAACGTTTTACCTGTGAAATTTCCTACAGACAAGTTAGATGATACATATCTTATCTCACCATCATAATCGGATGTATAGGTGGGCTCTTTTAACTCATACTGACCAATTGAAAACGCTTTTCTAATTCTCGACTCATACCATGAAATATCAAAAGAAGCCCCATTTACTGTCAGTATCATAGTTGCTGATCCTGAATTAAATAAGCTTGTTTCGCTTTGATTTACTGTGACTGTGGTAGTTCCACGTCTTAGAATACTTATAGTGTTCCCACTAATTGATGCTATTGAAGAGTCTGCAATAGAGAAGCTCATCAAGCCACTACTATCTGAAGTTGGGTTAATATTAAAATCCGGATCGTCAATTTCTTTTGTTATATCATTAAAGATTATAGTTGGAGTTCCCTTATTTACGGTCATTGTAGTACTTCCAGAAATACTTAAATAATTTTCGGTTTCATCTATATTAACGGTCACATTTGTCTGACCAGGACCAACAATAGATAAAGAGCTTCCCAAGGAACTAGCTATTGAGAGATCTGAAACACTAAATGTTATATTACCGCTGCTGTTAGTTGTAACAGTAGGGGTGAAATCTGAGTCCCCGTAGGTTTTAGTAATTTCTGGGAAGTCTAAAGTTGGTGTTATTTTGTTGACTATTAGACTAATTACTTTTGA
>CAJQQG010000020.1 GCA_905480425.1 uncultured Flavobacteriaceae bacterium
TTTAGCTCACTTTGCTTCTCTGAGAGTAAAATTTGTGTCTCTAGTTTATTAAAATTCGCAATAATTTTGTTGGTATTAGCAAATCCTGCAAGTTTAATTATTGAGTCTTTAATATTTATTAATTCACGATTTAAGTTTTGAGATTTATATATTTTTTCTAAAACTTTATAATTATACTTTTTCTCAATTGGACTTAAATTATTCACTTTTAAATTTTCAATCGCAATTTCTTTAGCCTTGGAAAGATCGTTAAGTCCTATATAACATTCCGCTAATCTAGTTGAAATGGAAGGAGTTTCGTTAGGAAATTTAATCAATATTAGCTTAGCCTTATTTAAAATTTCAATGGCCCTTTTATATTCTTTTACAGATTGATAATAGGCTCCATAAAGCGCGTAGATATAACCATAATTCCTTTGGATATAGGATCCATTGTCAAAGCTTTTTTCTGAAACCAGAGTTTCATATAAATTATCTGCAGTTTTTAAAAATTCATTCGCCTTGAAAAAATTCCCTGTTCTTAAGTGTATATTAATTAATTGCGAATAAGAATAGAGCAGATCTTCTTTTTTGTCTAAAATTTTTCTACTCTCAAAAGTCTTTAAATAATACTTTAGAGCTAAATCATAATTTTTATTTACAATCGCGATAAGGGCAAGATTTCCTCGAACCGTATTTAAACCATTTTGTTTATCTCCTTCATTTTCATAGAGCAGAAAATTCTCTTGAGCTTCGAGATTATATTCTTTGGATTTTTTATAATCTTTGATAGGGCTGCTAAAATATATATTGGCAATATTGACAAGCACCCAAGGTGGTTTATTTACTTTTTTTAAATTTCTTTCAGAAACAGGAATCGTCTCAAATGTTTCAAGTGAAATTTGAAAATATGATAAAGCAGCTGCATGAAGCCCTCTTTCGTTTAGTATTTCTCCTATATGAGCATAGACTCCTGACAACCCAGGTGAGGAACTGCCATAATATGAAGCATCTAATGCCTCAAAGGCAAAGTCTAATGCTTTCTGTGGATTCGTTAGCTTGTATTTTCTGATAGAATCATTGAATGACTGAAAATCCGTGTTTGCAGTAACGTTGACTGGGGATAAACTCGTGACAAAAAAAAGTAATGTTAAAAACAATGTTATTTTTTTAGGAATAGAAAAATAATCAATATTAAACCAATAATGATCAGTATTTCAAAAAAATCTTTAATAGACAACTTTGAGTTGTTTGGCTGATTTTCTTTTAAGATACTTTGCCTTCTCGGAATTAAACTTTTCCTTTGAATAAGTTTTACCGTTAAAAAAAATTGTTTTTACATTCTCTGGAAAATCTCTTTCAAACATAAAATCATGACAATACTGCTTAGGCATACCAATATTATTTTTAACAAATTTAAAATATCTCTAGTACATGTAATAATCAAAGAGTACTGCAAAATTACTGCGGGTTTAAATTTTTTAATTTTAATTCATTGAAGAAAATCTTATTGCTTTCTGACACCCATGGTCACTTAGACAAAAAAATAATTGGCTATATTTCCCAGGCCGATCAAGTATGGCATGCAGGTGATATAGGAAATCCCAAGGTATTAGATGATTTAACTGCACTAAAGCCCCTTAGGGCGGTTTATGGAAATATTGACGGGCATGAAATACGACTTCAGGCCCCTGAGGTACTTTATTTCAATTGTGAAGGCGTTTCTGTGTTAATGCTTCACATTGCAGGCTACCCTGGAAGGTATAACCCCCAAGCAAGAGCCCTAATTACAAAACACAAGCCTAAATTATTGATTTGTGGTCATTCTCACATCCTCAAAGTAATGCAGGATAAAAAAAACAATCACCTTCACATGAATCCGGGAGCTGCAGGAATATCTGGCTTCCATAAAGTAAGAACAATGCTTCGTTTTGAAATAGACAAGGGTAAAATTCAAAACCTGGAGGCGATTGAACTTGGAGTAAGAGGCGCTTTAGCGAATGCGGTCGATAGAGCGGACTAACTTTTCATCTTTATCAATGGCCCTTCGTGCTAAAAACAATAGAATGCACTCAACCATAGAGGCTACTAGAACAAGTAAGATAATGGTATGTGTATTTCCTTCAAAGACTTTTAAGCCACAAATCTGAACAACGACAAGATTAAATAGAATTAACACAAAACAAAGGATTGACTGAATCTTTCGTTTTGAGTATAAAAACAAACAGATCGTGGCCAATACCGGAATACTATAAAATCCGTAATAGCCATAAAACCACGAATTTAATTCCATCCCAAAAGAAGGTACAAGAGAAAGGTATAACATTAAAGATGATAGTAAAATAACTACAAGAAGATACAAAGATTGAATCCGTTGAATCATGATAAGGTTTTTGACAAAATTAAGTTTTTTTTAAAAACGAACTTTTTAAAATAAAAATTGTAATATTGTGGCTCTAGAACACAAAATACTTTGAGTATCAAATCTTAATACTCAGAAAGAACTTCATATAAAACTTCATGTACGAAATAGAAACTCTTAAACTAAAGAAACTCGCCGAGTTACAAGAAATCGCGAAAAAAATTGGCATTAAAAGAACTGCCGGTCTGAAAAAATTAGATCTGGTTTATCAAATCGTTGACTTTATAGCCTCTAAGCCAGACGAAACAATAGCCCCAGCAGCTCCTAGTGCTGACGCTAAAAAAGAAAATATTAAAAGTGAGGGGCAAAATAAGCCTGCTGCCAAAGTATTACCTGTTCAAAAGGTAAGTCCAAAACCACAGACAGAAAATACCCCAAACAAGGTGCCACAACATAAGCATCCTCAAAAGAATCCAAATAAAAATAATCCCAACGCGAATCCAAAAGCCAACGCGAATAATCCAAACCAAGGGAATAGAAATAATAACCCCAATCAACATAATAAAAATAATAACCGAAACGAGCCGAATCATAATAAAGACAATCGTAGTAGATACCGTCAGCCTGATTTTGAATTTGATGGTATTGTTGAAACAGAAGGTGTGCTAGATATTATGGCAGAAGGCTATGGTTTTTTAAGATCTTCAGACTACAATTACCTGTCCTCACCTGATGATGTGTATGTGTCTCAATCTCAAATACGACTCTTTGGTCTAAAAACAGGTGATACTGTGCTAGGTTCAGTTCGTCCTCCAAAAGAAGGTGAAAAATATTTCCCCTTAATTAAGGTAACTAAAATGAACGGTTTAGATCCTAAGGTGGTTCGTGATCGTGTTTCATTTGAACACCTAACCCCTTTGTTTCCTCAAGAGAAGTTTAACCTTGCCGACAAGCAAAGTACTATTTCCACACGTATTATGGATTTATTTGCTCCTATTGGTAAGGGTCAAAGAGGAATGATTGTTTCCCAGCCAAAAACAGGTAAAACAATGTTACTTAAAGACATTGCCAATGCCATTGCTGCAAACCATCCTGAGGTTTACCAATTAATTCTATTAATTGATGAACGCCCTGAAGAGGTTACAGACATGCAGCGTAATGTTGATGGAGAGGTGGTCGCCTCTACCTTTGATGAGCCTGCTGACCGTCACGTAAAAGTGGCAAACATTGTTCTTGAAAAGGCAAAACGACTTGTAGAATGCGGACATGATGTAGTTATCCTACTGGATTCTATTACGCGTCTTGCAAGAGCATATAATACTGTTCAACCAGCCTCTGGTAAAATTTTAAGTGGTGGTGTGGACGCTAATGCACTTCACAAACCAAAACGTTTCTTTGGAGCGGCACGTAATATTGAAAACGGAGGATCTCTCTCTATAATTGCTACAGCTCTGACAGAAACAGGATCTAAAATGGATGAAGTAATTTTTGAAGAATTTAAGGGAACTGGAAATATGGAGCTCCAATTGGATCGCCGAATTGCTAACCGAAGAATTTTCCCAGCCATCGACTTAATATCCTCTAGTACGCGTCGTGATGACATATTACTAGATGAAACAACGATTAAACGTATGTGGATTATGCGTAAGTATCTTGCTGACATGAATCCAGTTGAAGCAATGGAATTTATAAATGATCGCTTTAAACGCACACTAAGTAATGAAGAGTTCTTAATCTCAATGAACACATAATTACTTCCGTTTTACAAACAATTAAAGACTCCTTTTAAGGGGTCTTTTTTTTACCCACACAATGGGGTGAAATCTTTAACTTAAGCCTTTAGAAGCCCCATAATGGATCAGAGAAGTTAATTAATTGAAGTGGACTTAAAGTGACGGGCTAGTAAGGAGGTAACTACACTTTAAAATAAAGTGTAAAAAGAAAGAAAAGGGGACTTAGAGGAAGGTGTTATATAAACAAAAAAAGGCCTCTACAATAGAAACCTCTTGTAATAATTAAACAAAGATCTTTTATAAAGAAGCAACGTGCTTAGTCAGCTTAGACTTTAAATTTGCTGCTTTATTAGCATGAATAATATTCTTTTTAGATAACTTATCTATTAAAGAAACTATAGAAGGAAACATCTTTTGTGCATCTTTCTTTACTGTAACATCTCGAAGCCTTTTAATAGCGTTACGAGTAGTCTTGTGCTGGAATCGGTTCAAAAGTCTTTTCTTGTTATTTGAACGTATTCTTTTTAAAGCGGATTTATGATTTGCCATAACTTGTTTTTTTTAAAATTGTAGCCCGTAGGGGAGTCGAACCCCTCTTTCTAGGATGAAAACCTAACGTCCTAACCGATAGACGAACGGGCCATATTTTCGAGCGCAAATGTACATGTAAAAATATTATTTTCCAACCCTAAAATGAACAATACTTGAATTTTATTTAGAAGGCAAGACTTATTGCCACTGATTTGGTTAAATTTTTACAATATGGAGTTCATGAAAATTAAATTTCAATAAGATAAAGATGCAGGGGTTTTTTCACGTCAATAGTTATTTTTGAATCTTGAGGGTTGTAATTGCTAATTATTTTGTTCTCAAATAAAGAGCTACAACCATTTTGAAATTAATAAGATTTTGCGAAAAGAACTCTTTGCTTAGAGGGTTTTCCAGAAAAAACACATACCCCCTCCTCTGCTATATTCTCTAAAGGAATACAACGAATCGTAGCTTTAGTTTTTTTCTTAATCGCTTCTTCAGTTTCATTAGTTCCATCCCAATGAGCAGAAACAAAACCACCTTTTTCTTTGATTATTTTTTGAAAACTTTCAAAGTCATTAACCTCCCTTATATTTTCTTCTCTAAAGTTTTTTGCCTTTTCAAATAAATCGATTTGGATCACCTCCAGCTGGCTAGTAACATGATCTACAATATCGTTTTGAGACACGTACTGCTTAGATAAAGTGTCACGGCGTGCAATCTCTAAGGTACCTTTTTCTAAATCTTTAGGACCGATTGCAATTCGAAGTGGCACCCCCTTGAGTTCGTAGTCATTAAATTTATATCCAGGTTTAAATTTATCTCGATTATCAAACTTAACACGAATGTTTTTTTCTTCAAGCAAAGCTTTGATTCTCTGAGCTACTTCTGCAATTTGAGCTTGTTGTTCATCTCCTTTATAAATAGGAATAATCACCACTTGAATGGGTGCTAAATTAGGAGGTAATACGAGTCCATGATCATCACTATGCGTCATAATAAGTGCCCCAATAAGACGTGTAGAAACCCCCCATGAAGTAGCCCATACGTATTCCAATCCACCTTGGGAAGTTGCATATTTAACATCAAATGCTTTTGCGAAATTTTGTCCTAAAAAGTGAGAGGTTCCTGCTTGAAGTGCTTTTCCATCTTGCATTAGCGCCTCAATACAATAGGTTTCTTCGGCGCCTGCAAAACGTTCACTTTCTGATTTTGTTCCCTGAATTACTGGAATTGCCATATAATTCTGAACAAAATCTGAATAGACTTGATTCATTTGTTTTGCCTCTATAAGCGCTTCTGATTTTGTTGCATGTGCAGTGTGACCCTCTTGCCATAAAAACTCAGCCGTTCTTAAAAAAAGACGTGTTCGCATTTCCCAGCGAACAACATTTGCCCATTGATTGATCAAAATAGGGAGATCTCTATAGGACTGAATCCACGATTTATAAGTGTTCCATATTACCGCTTCACTAGTGGGTCTTACCACCAACTCTTCTTCAAGTTTGGCCTCAGGATCTACAATAAGTTTTCCTTTGTTATCAGGATCATTTTTTAATCTGTAGTGGGTCACCACCGCGCATTCTTTTGCAAAACCCTCAGCATTTTTTTCTTCAGCCTCAAATAAACTTTTAGGGACAAAAAGTGGAAAATATGCATTTTCGTGACCCGTAGCCTTAAACATTTTGTCAAGTTCAGCTTGCATTTTTTCCCATATTGCATAGCCATAGGGTTTAATAATCATGCAACCTCGTACTGCAGAATTTTCTGCTAAATCAGCTTGTACAACAATTTCATTATACCATTTAGAATAATCTGTACTTCTAGAAGTTAATTTATTAGCCATATTAGTTTGGCATGGATTTTGCCTATATTTGTTTGTATTAGTTTTATAATACAAAACTAAACTTTTATAACCATATTTCTAAAACGTTTTTACATGAATGTAACCTTCAGTTTAGCAAAAATTAAAAAAATATTTTTAGGGCTTTTATCCTTTGTCCTTATAGTAAGCTGTGGGAGTTTTCAGAGTGCATCATATTTTGAAACTGATGGTATATACGTTTCAAAGAAGTCAAATTCTCAAGAGTCCTCACAGGAAGTAACACAGGACACTTATTACAGTCAATATTTTCAAGATGTTGCTGATGGATATATTCCAGAAACTACTCAGGAAACCTATTTTACAGATACTGACACATACACATCATCAGGTCAAAACCAGTCCAATGATATTGATTCTGCAACAAGTCAAATTCCTTGGGGAGGGCAAACGGCACAAACTGAAATCATTGTAGGAAATAATGGTCCAAACTATTTCTGGGGTGGTCTCTCTGGTTTTGCTTTTAGAACTTCTTCTTTTTGGAATAATTATTATGGAGATTCATTCCGATTTGGATATGGTAATTTTTTCAATCCATTTTTCAACCCCTATCAGTCAAATTTTGGATTTTGGGGAAATCAATTCTTTAATCCTTTCATGAATCCATACAGTGCATATTCAAACTTTTATAGTCCTTATGGGTATGCGAATTTTTGGAATGTTAATCAAAGATGGCGCAGAAACCGCTTCATGAATGGCTATAATAATCAGAATCTAAATGATAGAGATTTTGCCTCTACAGTTGCCAGAGTTAGATCAGGAAGAGGAGAAAAAAATTATGGAGATTCTTCTGATAGAAATAATAGAAATGATGATTCTAAAGAATCAAAATCTGACGACCGTGATGTGCAAAGAACAATTAATAGAATTAATGTTGGAAGGGGTGTAAGCTCTATTGGAAGAGGCGTTAGTATTGGAACTAATCAATTGAATGAAAATATTTTAAGTAGTTCCAGATCAACAAATATTAGAAATACTCCTTCTACTTCAGGGATCACAGGATTCTATAGATCAAATACAAATATTAATAAATCGCTACAGGGAAATAGTGTGGGTAGGGTTTCATTGTCTAGAAATTCTCTAGGGGCAAGAAATAATACTAAGACATCTTCACCAAGAACCCTTAGACCGGTAAACACCAGAAGACCAGTTGTTGTTAATAATCGACAATCTGCTGTGAGAAGAACTGCACAACAATTAACAAAAGGCGCTAAGAATTCATACAGTCGTACCAAAAAAAATAATTCTTCCCCTGCAAGATCCTATAATCCTAGTCCCGCTAGATCATACAATTCATCCCCTGCAAGATCCTATAATTCTGGCAGCAGCAGCAGAGGTAGTAGTAGTGGTGCAAGTAGTGGCGGATCTGGAAGAAGTTCTTCTGGGGGACGTCGAAATTAATCTAAATAACTTTTTAAAATGCGATACCTTACCATACTTATTGGTAGTCTGCTGATGATACAAGTAACCGAAGCACAGAATGTCAATGATGTAAACCGGTTTTTATCAACAGAGCTAAATGGCTCAGCACGTTACACTTCGATGGCGGGTGCATTTGGAGCCCTAGGGGGTGATTTAACTGCGTTGAGTTTTAATCCAGCCAGTTCTTCAGTTTTTTTAAATTCTGAATTTGGTGCTTCCATAAATTATAAAAACAAACTCACAAAAGGAACTTATTTTGGAACTTCAACAAATAGAGAAAATGATGACCTTAGTTTAGATCATTTTGGGGCAGTCTTTGTATTTAATAACAAGAATACTGAAAGTCCGTGGTCTAGAGTGAGTGTGGGTATAAATCTACACAAAATAGCTACTTACGATCAAAAAGCTTTTGTAAATGGAACTAATACAAATGGTATAGATCAATATTTTGAATATTATGCAGATGGGCTGGACTTTGAGAATCTTCCAATTTACGATGGTGAAGCAGTCTCTGAAGTATATAAAATTTTAGGCGCTGAAAATGGCTTTGGGGCCCAGCAAGCATTTTTAGGCTACCAGAGTTATATCGTGAATCCATTTAATTTTGAAAATGGAAATACAGAATATTATTCAAATGTTGATTATAATCAAGTAAATCACCAGCTGTCACTTAATAACGATGGATGGCAAAGGAAAACCAGTTTTAATATTAGCGGATTATACCGAAATATTTTTCATATTGGTGTAAATATTAATAGCCATAATTTAAAATTTAGTTCAACTCAAAATTTATTAGAAACCGGACAGTCGCTTAAATCTGATACCTACGATATAGATTTTAAAAATACGCTACTAACTCTTGGAGATGGCACCTCAGTTCAGATTGGTGGAATTCTAAGACTAAAGAATATTAGACTTGGTGTAACATACGATAGTCCACAATGGCTTACTATGATTGATGAAACAACTCAAGGTATTGACACTTTTCATTTTGAAGAAAATTCTGTTGTAAATGAAATAATTAATCCAAATATTACAAATGCTTATGAACCCTATGAATTAAAAATCCCATCTAAAACCACACTAAGTTTTGCCTACATATTTGGCTCAAAAGGGATTATTTCTGCTGATTACAGTTCTCAAAATGCTGGTAATACTATTTTGAGTGATCAGTATGGGAGCAATTATTTAAATACCGTTTCATCGAGAGTAAATTCAGAATTTGGTGCTATAAACACCTTAAAAATAGGTGGAGAATTTCGCTTAAAAGATATTAGCCTTCGCTCTGGAATACTCACCAGAAGCGGAGTGTATAAAAATAGCACTACTAATGATATCGCATTAACCCTTGGGGTGGGTATCGATTTTGGGGCAAGTAACTTAAGTCTATCATTTATAAATTTTGAGCAAAACAAACGTTTCGAACTCTTCTCTGAGGGTCTCACGGATGTTTATAATTTAACTCAAAAATTAACCCAAGTAAGTGTTAGTTATAACATCAAGCTTTGATCAATTTAGTAGTATTTTATTCCTCTTTAAATTAAGTATATTTGTACGCATCTTTATTAAACTATGAAAATCGAAAAAACAATAAACGAAACTAACTTTGAATTAGGAGAAGACCACTTTTCATTAAGTGCCATAACTCCCCTACTCGAAAATGCTTTTGACAAAAGTGATGCTCAAAAAATAGACATCATTCAAGACCATGTTAAAACCATACTCGAAACACTTGGGATGGATCTAAAAGATGACAGCCTTAAGGGAACACCCCTTCGTGTTGCAAAAATGTTTGTCAATGAAATTTTTGGAGGACTAAATCCAGAGAATAAACCTAAAGCTTCTACTTTTAATAATTCCTATAAATATGGGGAAATGTTAGTGGAAAAAAACATCACCCTCTACTCTACTTGTGAACATCATTTACTTCCTATTGTAGGTAAAGCACATGTAGCATATGTTTCAAATGGAACAGTTGTTGGGCTTTCAAAAATGAACCGTATTGTAGATTATTATGCTAAAAGGCCACAGGTTCAAGAGCGTCTTACTCTCCAAATTGTGCAAGAATTACAAGCTACTTTAGGAACAAAAGATGTAGCGTGTGTTATTGATGCGAAACATCTTTGTGTAAATTCAAGAGGAATTAGTGATACAGCTAGCAGTACTGTTACAAGCGAGTTTGGAGGTGTATTTAATACGGAAGAAAAGAAGAGAGATTTTTTAGATTATATAAAATTAGATACTACATTTTAGATGGACACTTCATTAGTGGTTTATAATTCATTAAGCGGGAAAAAAGAGCCTTTTAAATCTATTGACCCGCAACATGTTGGAATGTATGTTTGTGGACCTACTGTATATAGTAATGTTCATTTAGGGAATTGTAGAACTTTTATGTCTTTTGATTTAATCTATAGATATCTTAAGCATTTGGGGTATAAAGTTCGCTATGTAAGAAACATAACTGATGCTGGGCATTTAGAAAATGATGCTGATCAAGGGGAAGATAGAATTGCAAAAAAGGCACGTCTCGAATCTTTAGAACCCATGGAAGTTGTTCAGCGCTATACGGTAGATTTCAGAAATACAATGGCGCAATTTAATGCATTGCCTCCAAGTATTGAACCAACAGCTACGGGGCATATAGTCGAACAAATTGAACTTATTAAACAGATCTTGGAAAAAGGATTTGCCTATGAAATAAATGGTTCAGTATACTTTGATGTTATTGAGTTTAATAAAGTAACACCCTACGGAAAACTAAGTGGAAGAAACATTGAAGATCTAATCCACAATACAAGATCATTAGATGGGCAAAGCGACAAAAAAAATCCACAAGATTTTGCACTTTGGAAAAAAGCTGAACCTGTTCATATCATGAGATGGCCTTCACCTTGGAGTGATGGTTTTCCTGGATGGCACCTTGAGTGTACTGCAATGAGTACTAAATATTTAGGGAAAACGTTTGATATCCATGGAGGTGGAATGGATTTAAAATTTCCGCATCATGAATGTGAAATTGCTCAATCCGAATCTATTCATGAAATTAGTCCTGTAAATTACTGGCTACACGCTAACATGCTTACCTTAAATGGGAAGAAGATGGCGAAATCTACTGGAAATAATATTTTGCCACAAGAAATGTTTACCGGAACGAATTCTATCTTTAAAAAAGCCTTCTCCCCAATGGTTGTTAGGTTCTTTATGTTCCAAGCCCACTATCGAAGTATTGTAGACATAAGCGAAACTGCCTTAAAAGCTTCTGAAAAAGGATTTAATCGTTTACTAGAGGGTATTACAAAAATGTCTTCATTAACAACAAGTGAAAAAAGTTCAGGATTTGACTTGCAACAATGGAAATCAAAGTGTTATGCCGCAATGAATGATGACTTTAATAGTCCTTTATTAATTGCGAGTCTTTTTGATGCAGTGAAATATATTAATGGAATTGCAAATGGATTACAACAAATTAATTCAGAGGATTTAATTGAACTTTCCGCATTAATGAATGCTTTTTTCTATGACGTATTGGGTTTACTAGCTTTTAAAAATAATACATCAAATGAAACTGATGAAAAGCTTGATGGATCACTTCAGCTAATTATGGAGCTCAGAAATAAAGCACGGTTGAATAAAGATTTTGAAACTTCTGATTTAATTAGGGATTCATTGTCGAAATTAAATATTCAAATTAACGATACCTCAGAGGGAACCTCATTTAAAATTAACTAAAATAAACTCGTGAAGAGAATTTTGATTTTTCCCCTTGTGATACTAATTAAAGGTTATCAACTCCTTATATCTCCACTACTACCTTCTAGTTGTAGATTTCAACCTACATGTTCTCAGTATATACTTGAAGCTTTAAAAAAACACGGTCTTTTTAAAGGAGGCTGGTTGGGAGTTAAACGTATTGTAAAATGTACACCTTGGGGCGGCTCAGGATATGATCCAATTCCTTGAGAATTTATTTCTAATGGCATTGATTTTAATTATATTTACATAGATAAAATAGCACATATATGTACTTCACAAAAATAGATTGGGCTCCAAGTGAAACACTATTTAAAATAGGAAGTTTTGGAATTCATTATTATAGCTTAATGTTCATAATTGCCTTTGGACTTGGTTATTATATGATGAAGAAAATTTATGATGAAGAAAAAATTCCACTAGAATATTTAGAATCATTATTTGTCTACATGATCATTTCTGTTCTTTTAGGAGCACGCTTAGGGGATGTCTTTTTTTACAGCTGGGACTATTACCAAAACCATTTGATAGAAATTTTATTACCTATTCGAGATACTCCAACAGGCTATACCTTTACTGGTTTTAGGGGCCTGGCTAGTCATGGAGCTGTTATAGGAACTCTTATTGGACTCTATTTATATAAACGAAAATTTACTCATAAGCCACTTCTATGGTTACTCGACAGGGTTACCGTTCCCATTGCAATTGGTGCTAGTTTTGTTAGGTTCGGAAATTTACTTAACTCCGAAATCGTAGGTAAATATACCAATACAAACTTTGGTGTTGTCTTTTTAAACAGAGGAGAGTCTTTGCCAAGGCATCCTGCTCAATTATATGAAGCAATAGGATATATTGTCCTATTTTTTATATTAAAACAAACCTATAAATCTGAATACAAAAGCAAACCTGGATTTATGTTAGGATTGTTTTTCACAGGAATGTTTGTAATTCGTTTTCTTGTTGAATATCTTAAAGAAAGCCAGGGAGGCTTTGAAGATCTAATACCCCTATTCTCAACAGGTCAATGGCTTAGTATTCCGTTTATCACCCTTGGAGGATTTCTTATGCTTAGAAGCTCAAAAAAGACTCAAAATGAAGTATAATTCATTTTAAACACTTGGTTATTTTTTAATGTTTCAATAGTTTTAAAGAATTGAAAAAGCATTGAGTAATCTTGAATTACTTTAATAAAACCTTTTAAATAAATAATAAAGCTTTATGGAAGATCATGTATTAAAACTTTTAAAACATCCTGTTGGAACTTTTCAATGGAATGAGAGTCCAAATTCAGAAGAAATAAGAAAAGCAATTAAAAAGCTTGAACAATTTCCTGAAGAGCTTAAAAAATCTTTAGCTGGTGTTACCAGAGAAAAACTAAAAAATCGCTACCGACCTCAGGGATGGACTATAGCTCAAGTTGTTCATCATCTTGCAGATAGTCACATGCATAGCTATTTACGATTTAAACATGCAATATTAGAAGATTTACCTTCTATAAAGGATTATAAAGAAGCAGATTGGGCAATGCTGGAAGACGCTTCACATGAAGAAATCTCATGCAGTATTGATTTACTTACTGCACTTCATAAACGATGGACATTTTTTTTAAATTCATGTTCAGAAGCACAATTATCAAGAGCATATTTTCATCCTGAACGAGACAAACATTATCCCTTACATTCTACTATATTATTATATGCTTGGCATGGGGTTCATCACATAGCACACATTGAAAATGCAAAAAAGAAAGGGTATTAACTAAAAAGCCAAATCAAAATGATTTGGCTTTTTTAAAATAATAAAAGAAGCAGCTTATTCTTCTTTTAGCGCCTTTTTAGCTTGAGTATCATACATTACAGGTGTTGCAATAAATACTGAAGAATAAGTACCTACAATCACACCAATAATTAATGCAAACATAAATCCTCTAATGGATTCACCACCAAAGATGAATATGGAGAGAAGAACAATCAAGGTTGTTAATGAAGTATTTAAAGTTCTGCTTAATGTGCTATTCAACGCTGCATTTACAGTAGTATCAAATTCCCATTTAGTATGCTCTCCTATATATTCCCTAATTCGGTCAAACACAACTACGGTATCATTCAATGAGTATCCAATAACCGTAAGAATTGCCGCAATAAAAGCTTGATTAATCTCCATGCTAAATGGCATAAACGTATAGGTTATTGAGAAAATGCCCAATACAATTAATACATCATGGAATACGGCAGCAACTGCTCCTAGTGAAAATTGCCATTTCTGAAATCTCAAAAGAATATATAAAAACACTACGATCAGTGATCCAATAACAGCTAAAAAAGAGTTTTTCTTAATATCATCAGCAATGGTTGGTCCAACTTTAATAGAAGACATGATCCCAATTTGTTTTTCTGAACTTCCATTAACGAAACTTTGATAGGTAGTTCCATCAGGAAGATATGATTGAAGTGCATCAAAAAGCTTATTTTGAATTTCCTCATCGACAGCTATGCCTTCAACATCAACTTTATATTTTGTTGTTATTTTTAATTGATTGTCTTCTCCAAATGTTTTCGCCTCAGCACTACCAAACTCATTTGATAAAACAGCTCCAATTTCAGTTGGATTTACAGACTCATCAAAACGAACAGTATAGGATCTACCTCCAACAAAATCAACACCTTGATTTAATCCTTGAAAACTCAAGGAAGCTAAACTTATAACTATTAAGATCGAAGAAACCAGATAAGCTACTTTTCTGCGTTGTAGGAATGAAATTTTAATGTTTGAAAACAATCCTTTTGTCGCTTTTGTTGAAAAAGAAACATCTTTCCCTTTTTCATTTCTCGAATCAACTAAAATACGAGTAATAAAAATTGCTGTAAATAATGAAGTTCCAATACCTATTAATAAAGTGGTTGCAAATCCTTTAATTGGACCTGTCCCAAAAATAAATAAGATTAGGGCGGTAAGGCCTGTTGTAATATTTGCATCTAAGATTGAAGAAAGAGCGTTATTAAAACCATCGGCAATAGCTTTACGAATTCCTTTTCCCTTACCTAATTCTTCACGAATACGTTCAAAAATAAGAACATTTGCATCAACGGAAATACCAATGGTCAATACAACACCTGCAATACCAGGCAGAGTAAGAACAGCTCCAAGGCCTGCTAAGATTCCGAAAATTAAAAGAATATTCATTACCAGTGCTATATCCGCATAAATTCCTGAGCTTCCGTAATAGAATACCATCCATAATAAAACGAATATAAGGGCTATAACAAAAGAGTTAATTCCAGCCTCAATTGCTTCTTTTCCTAAGGAAGGTCCTACAATTTCAGATTGAATGATTTCTGCTGAAGCAGGAAGCTTACCGGCGCGTAATACATTTGCTAAGTCAATTGCCTCATTAAGAGTAAAACTACCTGTAATTTCAGAACGTCCTCCAGAAATAGGACCACTTGAAACACCAGGAGCAGAATACACTATATTATCTAAAACAATTGCAATATTACTGGCTTCCTTAAAAGCTTTTCCAGTCATATTTTCCCAAATACGTGCACCTCTAGAATCCATTTGCATTGAAACAGCAGCGTTTCCAACTTGATCAAATGTTTGTAAGGCATCAACAACAACACCACCACTTAAAGGGGCCTTATTGTCACGATTTGATTTTAAAGCATATAATTCAACAACATCACTGTCTGTTATAGGTTTTCCCCATGCGAAACGAATATACCTGTATTCAGAGGGTAATAATTTACGTACATCGGGTTGATTTAAATATCCTAAAATTAAATCACTATCACGCGAAGCAAATTGTGCTAAGACTGGACCTCCCTGGAAACCCTGGCCAACGATACGATCTAGAATCGGATTTGATGATGAAAGGATTGAATCTTGAGGTGAAACATCCGCTAATAAATCTTCAATTTTTGAAATATCATCTTTCTCATCAGAAGAAGTCTTCTTTGATGCTTTAACCTGAGGTTTCAAAAGATTATTTGCTTCAATCAAGAAGTTGAGTAGTTGATCGTTTTTATAGGTTTCCCAAAATTCTAATTGAGCTGTGCTTTGTAATAAATTTTTAACACGATCTACATCTTTTGCACCAGGTAATTCAACAAGAATTCTTCCTGAGGCTCCTAAACGTTGAATATTAGGTTGTGTAACCCCAAACTTATCAATACGCTTTCTCAATACCTCAAAGGCAGAAACAATTGACTCATCAATTTTTCTACGAACCACAACCTGAGTATCTTGATCGGTCATTTCAAAATTAATTTCATCGCTTAGTGTACGATTTGCAAATATATCTGGTGATGCTAATTTATCACCACTTTTAACTATATCAAAAGATTTAAAAAATGAATCAATATAGGGTTCATCGGAAGATTTCTGAAGAATATCAGCTTCATCTAAAGCTTTATTGAAAATTGGATTTCGAGTATTTTCTGCTAGACCGCTTAATATGTCACGAATAGAAATTTGAAGAATAACATTAATTCCTCCTTTGAGGTCAAGCCCTTTATTAAGCTCTTTATCTTTGGCGTCATTATATGAAGTAAACCCATATAATGAGTTATTGCCAATAGAATCTAAATAAGAATTTGCTTTTTGGTCACGAACCTCTAAGTAGTTAGGAACATCATCAGAAACGGTTTGCATTGCATAGGTGTCTGCTTGTTTTTCTACATTGCTTGTGATAAATGTAAACGAGAGTTGGTAAATACTTACTAGCGCAAATAAGATACCGAAAACTCTGATGAGAGAATTATTTTGCATTTCAATTATAGTTTAAGCTCAATTAAGGCGAGCAAATATAGGATTAAACCTAAGAATTGACAACTCAAAGGCCGATTAATGAGTAGGATTGGATTTGTGAATTATAGATTATCGCTTAATGCAGCATTCATAGCCTTGACTTTTTCTGCACTATCCTGCATTTTTTGTTTTTCGTCAGCATTTAACTGAACATCAACAATTGACTCAATACCATTTGCACCAATAATACAAGGAACACCAATACATATGTCATTCAAATCATATTCTCCTTCTAAATAAACAGAACATGGAATCATTCGTTTTTGATCACTTAATATACTATCAACAAGATAGGCAACAGAAGCACCAGGAGCATACCATGCGGAAGTACCTAACAATTTTGTTAATGTAGCACCGCCTACCATAGTATCTGCAGTAACTTTATCTAAAGTTTGTGAATCTAAATAATGTGAAACAGGTGCTCCGTTATAACTTGCGATTCTTGTCAAAGGAATCATCGTTGTATCACCATGCCCTCCAATGACCATTCCATGAATATCATTTGCAGGCTTGTCTAATGCCTTTGATAAATAGGTTTTGAAACGGGAACTATCGAGTGCACCACCCATTCCTATAATTCTATTTTTAGGAAGTCCTGTCGATTTAAAAGTCAAATAGGTCATAGTATCCATTGGATTAGAGACTACTACAATAATGGTGTTTGGAGAATGCGTTAATACATTTTCAGAAACACTTTTTACAATTCCTGCATTAATACCTATTAACTCTTCACGAGTCATTCCTGGTTTACGAGGAATTCCAGAAGTAATCACAACGACATTACTTCCTGCTGTTGCAGCATAATCGTTTGTGACTCCAATAATTGAAGTATTAAATCCAAGGGTTGTTGCCGTTTGTGATAAATCTAACGCTTTACCTTCGGCAAAACCTTCTTTAATATCTAATAATACAACTTTACTTGCTATTCTTTTTTGAGCAATATATTCAGCACAAGAAGCTCCAACATTTCCAGCACCTATAATCGTAACTTTCATCTTTTATTGTTTTTTTTAATAGTATTCGTTTTGAAGTATGAAAACAAGACTATTTTCTTATTTAATATTAAACATCAATATTTGCATAAATCGCATTTTTTTCAATAAACTCTCTTCGAGGTGGCACTTCATCTCCCATTAACATTGAAAAGACACGATCAGCTTCTCCTCCGTTATCTATTGTGATTCTTCGCATGGTTCGTTCTTCAGGATTCATTGTGGTATCCCAAAGCTGTTCAGCATTCATCTCACCTAAACCTTTGTATCGTTGTACAGATGAACCTTGACCAAACTCTTGCATTAAACGATCACGCTGATCGTCATTCCATGCATAATCCTTTTTCTGTCCCTTTTTAACTAGATATAAAGGTGGAGTTGCAATATATATATACCCAGCTTCAATTAATTCTCGCATGTAGCGGAAAAAGAAAGTTAAAATTAATGTAGAAATATGACTTCCATCAACATCGGCATCACACATAATCACCACTTTGTGGTAACGAAGTTTTTCTAGATTTAATGCCTTACTATCCTCCTCAGTTCCAATTGTTACTCCTAACGCAGTATATATGTTTCTGATTTCTTCATTTTCAAAAACCTTATGCTGCATCGCTTTTTCAACATTCAAAATTTTTCCTCTTAGAGGTAAAATAGCTTGAAAATTTCGATCCCGACCTTGTTTTGCTGTACCTCCTGCAGAATCTCCCTCCACAAGAAAAACTTCACAAAGTGCTGGATCTTGTTCTGAACAGTCAGAAAGTTTACCTGGAAGTCCACCCCCACTCATTACTGTTTTACGCTGAACCATTTCACGTGCTTTTTTAGCAGCATGACGAGCTTGAGCAGCTAATATTACTTTCTGAACTATTATTTTGGCATCATTTGGATTTTCTTCTAAATAGTTTTCAAGCATTTCAGACACAGCTTGAGAAACCGCAGAGGTAACTTCTCGATTTCCTAATTTAGTTTTTGTCTGGCCTTCAAATTGAGGTTCACCAACTTTTACAGATATAATAGCAGTAAGTCCTTCTCTAAAATCATCTCCAGCTATTTCAAATTTAAGTTTATCTAATAAACCTGAACTATCAGCATATTTTTTAAGCGTGGTGGTTAACCCTCTTCTAAAACCAGAAAGATGTGTTCCGCCCTCATGGGTATTGATATTATTAACATAGGAGTGTAGATTTTCAGAAAAAGAGGTGTTGTAAATCATAGCAACTTCAACAGGAACCCCATTTTTTTCTCCTTCCATTGAAATAACATCTCCAATTATAGCTTCACGTGTTTCGTCTAAAAAATGAATGAATTCGATTAAACCTTTCTCTGATAAGAAAGTGTCAGATTTTATTACTCCATTTTCATCAGTTTCTCGACGATCATTAATCGTTATCTTAATCCCCTTGTTTAAATACGCTAACTCACGCATTCTTAGTGATAAGGTATCGTAGTTATATTCTCTAGTTAGTTTGAAAATTTCTGCATCAGGTCGAAAAGTAACAACGGTTCCTTTTTCATTAGTAGTGCCAATACTTTTTACAGGCTCAAGTGGCTTTCCTCTTTCATAGCTCTGTTCCCATATTTTACCATCAACATAAACTGTAGCTGTAAGGCTTTCTGAAAGTGCATTTACACAAGATACACCAACACCGTGAAGCCCACCTGAAACTTTATAAGAATCTTTGTCAAATTTTCCTCCAGCACCAATTTTAGTCATTACAACTTCTAGGGCAGATACACCTTCCTTTTTATGGATTCCAACCGGAATACCACGACCATTATCTTTGGTGGTAATAGAGTTATCTTCATTAATTGTTACTGTAATTTCATCACAATGACCCGCAAGGGCTTCATCAATTGAATTGTCAACAACTTCATATACTAGATGATGAAGTCCTCGAATTCCTATATCTCCAATATACATAGAGGGACGCATACGGACATGCTCCATTCCTTCTAGTGCTTGAATACTATCTGCTGAATACTGTTTATTTTGATTTTCCTCACTCATATTTGGATCATTTTAAGCCATATTAAGACGTATTAACAAATATACTTATTTGAATACTTAAATCACAGCTAAGACCCTATCAATAGTAATGAAGTTATCAACATATAGTAGTATAAAAAATGTACTTTTAAAAGAAAAAAACTGTAATAATGAATTGATTAATAACCTTTTTCATGAACTTTAGCAACTGCTCGACCACTGGGATCATTTTGATTTTGAAAAGCTTCATCCCAAGCTAAGGCAACAGGAGTGCTACAAGCTACTGATGGAACAGATGGAACGCTTAATGCTGCTGCATCACTTGGGAAATGAGATTCAAAAATAGAACGATAAAAAAACTCTTCTTTGTTTTGAGGAGTTTGAACTGGAAAGCGGAAATGAGCATTATCCATTTGTTCATCCGTAACTTTTTCTCCTACAACTTTCTTTAGATTGTCGATCCAACTATAACCAACTCCGTCAGAAAATTGCTCCTTTTGACGCCAAGCAACACTCTTTGGAAGATAATCCTCAAAAGCTTTTCTAAGTACCCATTTCTCCATACGATCATCTGATATCATCTTATCCTTTGGATTGACTCGCATGGCCACTTCAATAAATTCCTTATCTAAAAATGGAACACGTCCTTCAATACCCCATGCTGCCAATGATTTATTAGCTCGCAAACAATCATATTGATGTAGTTTTTCTAATTTTCTGACGGTTTCTTCATGGAATTCTTTCGCATTTGGAGCTTTATGAAAATATAAATATCCTCCAAAAAGTTCATCAGCTCCTTCACCAGATAGAACCATTTTAATTCCTAAAGCCTTAATTGCACGCGCCATTAAAAACATGGGAGTAGAAGCTCTTATTGTAGTAATGTCATAGGTTTCAAGATGATAAATTACTTCTCTTATAGCGTCCAAACCTTCTTGAATAGTAAATTTAATTTCATGATGAACCGTACCTATATGCTCTGCAACTTTTTGAGCAGCAGCTAGATCAGGAGAGCCCTCAAGCCCTACTGAAAAGGAATGTAATTGTGGCCACCATGCCGATTGTGTGTCATCTGATTCAATACGTTTGGCTGCAAATTTTTTAGCTAATGCTGAAGTGATTGAAGAATCTAAGCCCCCAGAAAGTAAAACCCCATAAGGAACATCACTCATTAACTGACGGTGAACAGCATCCGTTAAAGCATCATGAAGCTCTTCTATAGAGGTAGAGTTGTCCTTAACGGCTTCATAGGTATTCCATTCAGGATGGTACCATTTTGTAGGAGCCTCATCCTTGCTATGAAAATAGTGACCTGGAGGGAACAACTCTATTTTTGAACAAACACCCTCTAGTGCTTTTAATTCAGAAGCAACAAAAAAGGTTCCATTTCCATCCCATCCCATGTAAAGTGGAATAATGCCCATGTGGTCACGTGCTATGAAATATTCGTCTTTTTCTTTATCATAGATTGCAAAAGCGAAAATTCCATTTAATTTATTCACAAAACTTTTTCCTTCCTTTTCATATAAAGCAAGTATTACCTCACAATCAGATTTTGTTTTAAATCCATAACTAGCCTCATAAGGTTTTCTCAACTCACTGTGGTTGTATATTTCGCCGTTAGCCGCTAAAATCAAATTATTCGAGGGACTTATTAAAGGTTGTTTTCCTGAAGTGGGGTCGACTATAGCAAGGCGCTCATGACCTAAAATTGCAGTTTCACAATCATAAATTCCACTCCAATCAGGACCACGATGCCTAAGGCGTTTAGACATTTCTAATATTTGAGGCCTTACCTCTGTTGATGACTGCTTTAAATCAAAAGCACATACAATACCACACATAGTTGTATTTTTTTATCAAATATAAACTTTTAGATTATAATATTTATCTTAAAAGAATTTTTGATTAATATATGTAATAAAAAAAAGCTAATTAATGTGAATTAATTAGCCTTTTTAATATTATAAGTTTGTTTTGTTAAATATATTAATGAATTCTATTACTGTAAACTACATTGCCGTTAAGTATAGTGGCAACCACACGTGTTTGAAGAATGCGCTTTTCACTAACATTTAAAATATCTCTATCCATAATTATAAAGTCTGCAAATTTACCTACTTCAATAGAACCCTTTTCGGACTCTTCAAAGTTGGCATAGGCTCCCCATATGGTCATTCCTCTGAGGGCATCCATTCTAGATAATTTATTTTGAAAAAGAAATCCTTCTTCCGGAAATTGGTTACTATCTTTTCTTGCTATTGCAGCATAAAAAGTGTTTAAAGGACTTACCTCTTCCACTGGAAAATCAGTCCCTAGGGCAATTCTTCCTGAGCGTTTAAGCAAATCGTTGTAGGCATAAGCGCCTAATAATCGATTTTCTCCTAAACGTTCTTCTGCCCAATACATATCACTTGTTGCATGTGTTGGCTGAATTGAAGGAATGATTTTACGATTAAATAATTTTATGTCGAAAGTATCAATTATTTGAGCATGTTCTATTCGCCATCTTGGATCATCAGAAAATACTAAAGCTTTTTTATAGGCATCTAAAACTACTTTATTAGCATCATCTCCAATGGCATGAGTGTTCATTTGGAAAGGAGTTGCTGCTAACTTGTAAGCTAATTTTTCTATTGAATCTTTTGAGGTTATAAAAACACCTTTATGAGATTTTAAATCACTGTAAGGATTTTTTAATGCAGCACCTCTAGAGCCAAGTGCACCGTCCGCATATACTTTGAAAGAACGTACATTTAACATATTGGTTTTTAATGGACCTGTTTTAAGGAAATAGTCCATATTCTCTTTTGTATTAGAAATCATAGCGTAGACCCGCATATTTAATAGACCTGCTGTTTGCAAGCTATCAATTAACATTATATCGTCTTTCTGCATTCCCGCAACTGAAACTGTGGTTAAACCATTTTCAAAACCAATTTGTGCCGCATCATTAAGAGCTTTGATTTTATCTCTTAGGGTGGGCTCAGGCAAAATAGCTTGAACAAGATTCATAGGAGTATCGATGAGTACGCCAGTTAAATTTCCATTTTCAATAATAATTGAACCACCTTCTACTTTAGTTTCAGCAGTTATACCAGCTAAGTCTAACGCCTTTTGATTAACAAGCATCGCATGACCATCAATCCTACTTAAGGCAACTGGTATATTTGGAAATAATATATCTATTTGTTTTTTTGAGGGAAGTCTTTTGACTTCCCAATCATTTTGATCCCATCCCCTTCCAATAATTGCATTAGGTTTTGTGTCTTTAGTTGCAGCTTTAATTCTCTCAACAACATCTTCAAAACTTTTAGTTCCTTTTAAATTTATTTGCTGTAAGCTAAGTCCCATTTCTAAAAAATGGCAGTGAGAATCAATAAATCCAGGATATATTGGAAGTTGATTTAGGTTAAGTACTCTTTTAGCATTATATTTTTCTAACAAGTCTTCACCACCAACAGCTAAAAACTTTCCTTTATCCACAACAAAAGCCGATACTTTACCTAATTGTTCAGACATAGTATATACGGATGCATTATGCACCAATAAATCAACTTTATTTTGACATGAGGCCATAAATATGATTAACAAAATAGAAAGAAAACCTAAAATATTAGTTTTTAAAACTTTTAGAGAAAAAAAGGTGTTCATGGTTATTTATCTAGTTAGTTTGATCAAAATTTAAAGCGAATATAAGTAAAATCAATTATTGAATCTAAAATATTAATACACTAAAAAAAGAAAAAAATCAATACGGGAAATCGAATTTATAAGTCACTCCTCCCAAAATAAGAAATGGAGGCTCCTGAAAGTATGCCCAGCGTCCATAAGGCCCTTTTGAATTTGTCTTTATTTTAGTAAAAACATCAAACTGCTCAGTTAGTTTAACTGATAGATGAGATGTAGTACTGATAAAAATAGGGGCTAATTGTTCTTGAAAAGTTACACTTTCTGCTTGCTGACCAAGAAAAATAGGTCGGTATGCAATAGTTCGATTACCCAGCATAGAACCCTGAAAAGAAAAAGTAACTAGATCTTTCCACTTAAATTGACCCTCCCAATTCATTTCTACAGAAGGAATATTCCATAAAGACTGTAAGTCATTACTCTCAAAATGGCGATAGAGTGTTTCTAAGCGAATAAAGTTGTTTTTAGCTAAGTCTAATCTTAGAGAAGCCCTAAAACCATACATATCAAGATTTGAATACTTATTCTCAAAAGCATTTGATAAGCTATATGAATTTTCAATATTATTAAAGTCAAACGGAAGGCGTTCAAAAAGCATAAAATTTTCAATTTGATCATATAATAATCCGAAATCAAAATTCAAAACGGAAGCTAAACTAGAGCGAACTCCTAATTCAGAATTGTATTTATTAAAAGTAGGCTTTAGTGTCGTAGAGGGTGCTAAATATGGGTTTATTTGAGATAATGATTGATAACTATTTAAAGTGATTCCTCCATTAGCAGTAAAATACGGTATGATTACTGCTGCATTTTTATGAAAGAAGATTTCTACTTCCGGGTAGTATAATAATGAACTAGATAGATCTGTTGTTCCCTGGACATAACTTATTCCTCCACCTATTTTAAGTTTTAAATCACTACTTCTATTTTGCCAAAATAATCGAAAAGAGCCTAATCCCGTCGTTTTTTCTTGAACAATTCCATCATAATATGATTTATTGAAAATAGTATTTATTCCAATAATAGAAGTTGATGCTGTAATTTCTCCTTCACCAAGTGGTATCTCAAAATCAGTATTTAATACTACTTGTTTTTCAGAAGTGTTAAAGTTATCAGTGGTAATGTTTGCCTGAAACTCCATATCCTTAACCACAAAATCATACCAATCCCAATGAGTTCTTAATTTAAAAAAATTACGCTTCACCGAAGGATCAGGAAAATTAATTATCTGAAAATCCCACTCCTTGTCATATAATCCATAATAATTATTTTTTGCTCCTATTAGTTGCATAGAACTATTTACGCTATAATTATTACTTCTTAAATTGTGATGTAAGCCAAAACGACTATAATTTTGGTTGCTTTTTAATAGTGTGTTAGTTATATCAGAATCAAATCCATCCCTATATAGCTTTAAACCAAAGCTTTGTTTTCTGTCTATAGCTATCACACTGGAAACATCAAAATAAAGCTGACTCTTTAGTCCGATACCTCCACTGAAAAAAGTATTATATGGAGTAGTTGAGGAGCGTTGCTGAAGCTTCAAAGGAGTCGCTTTATTCGGAATAAAAGTTGAAATTACTGGTATTGATTTAATGAAAAAATTCAAAAACCTCTTATTACTCACAAGTGAGTCTGGAACTTTTAGGGTTGGATTAATCATAAAAGCCTCAAACAGAATTGGAGTATAGGATTTCTGAACTAACACCTCTTGAGTTCCTATTTCATTCTTTTGCTGCGCATATATTTTAATCCCAAAAAACATAATAAAGAATAATCCAAAATATAAAACTTTACTATTCATTTAGATCTTGATTTATAGAACGATTTTCTTTTGCGGTAGCAGCTTTATATGTGACAAGTAAACTTTCAGCTTCCTCAATAACAGAAGGGAAAGCTATAAAATTTTCAATGACAGACTCTAATACAAAACTTGCCTGAAAAGGGTCATCCAACGCATAATAATTTTTTGCAAGGAGCAATAAGGCTTTTGCATTCCAATCTCCTAGTTGTCCACTAGATACTGAAATTCTTTCTATAATTAAATTGGACGCTTTATACTTTTTAAAGCTATATAAGCGCTCAGCTTTAAAATAAAGTGCTTCAGCAGCTATATCTTTTTGAAAACTATTTTCTAGAATTTCATATGCACTTGACGCAGATAAAGTATCATTTAATTTTAAAGCTGATCGAGCTTTAAATTTTAAAGCATCCCATTTCAATCCCTCCTCCAACCTACTGAATTTTAGCACTTCCTCTGAAAGTAAGAGAGATTTTTCAAATTTATTTACGGCAAAATATCCTTGCATTAAATTTAATGTGGCAAAACGTTTATTTCCTTCGAAAGAAGCAATCTCATAAAGATTTTCGAGGTAAGGAAGTGCTTCTTTTAATAAAGCTTCTTTTTTTAATAAAGTTACAATCCTAACTAACGCTTTTTCAGTATAACTTGAAACCTCTTGTTCTACTAAAGATTCATAAAATGGTAATGCTTCTTCAAATTCTTCTTTCTCAAAATAAATTTCAGCAAGATAATATGCTGCAGGATTTCCATAAACCCCTCTAGAATAGATTTCCAAATACTCTTTTAAAAGTTTTTTAGCACTATTTTTATTTCCCTCAAGAAATTGTTTCTCAGCAGCAGTAAAAGTAGATTTTTCTAATTCAATATCAGAAAATGTATTTAAGCCTTCCGATTTAATCCACTTTGTGAAGGCACTGACCTTAGCTTGATCAACTGAAATTTCTCTAAGAGTTCTTACCGCCTGTTGAGCAACTGGATCAAGTCTATATTTTATAGCTACATTTTCTAAAACAAACTTAGCCTCATTATAGTTTTCATTGTTATATAATATCAAGCCTTTATTAAGTAAAGCCCTTGGCACATAGGGACTATTCTGATAGCCGTTTATTAAATCTTCATAGGCTGCTATTGCCTTAACTGTCTTTCTTTCGCGACTGTAACTTGAGGCTAATTCAAATAATGCATCATCTACTAGCGGATCTTTTTTATACTTTGTGACCAAAACTAAAAGTGTTTCTATTTTTTTTGGGTTACGATCAACAAAACCATAACTAATTGCTTTTTGAAATAGAGCATATGCAGCTCTTTTAGAACTCAACGTTATTGAAGTATTATAATGCTCGATAGCGGGCCAATATTTTTTTAATGCAAATTGACAATCTCCCATTCTTAAAAAAGTATCAAGTTGATAAGAAATATCAAAAGAATTATTTGCTTTATTAAACGCATCAAAAGACTTTAAGGCATAATCATATTCTCCTAATTTAAAATAAATGTATCCAATGTCATAACTAAGCCTATTGAAGGTTGATATATGCTCTTTCTTGGGATGTTTTTTAAACATTTTAAAGGCCTCCAGTGCATCATCAAATTGATTCCGCTCATAATAAGATCGTCCTAACCAATACAAAATGTAGGCTTCTAAAGACTTATCCTTATTTATTTTCAAAGCTTTTTCAAAATAACTGCTACTAATTGCATACCTGCCTCTTTTGAAATCTTCTATTGCCTTAAGAGCAAGAACACGCTGAAGGATAGCATTCTTTTTATACCTATTTGTTTCTTCTAAAATTTCTAAAGCAGCTTGATAATTTCCGTTTTTAGTGTATGAATTAATTAATAGCTCCTCAATTAAATTAGCTTGTTCGTTTTTAGGAAACTGTTCTAAAAAATCAACCAAAACCATAGGAGGCTCTTTATAAGGATTTCCAATCTCGTATGTTAGCTTGGCATAATTTAAAAAAGCATCTTCTTTAATGATTAAATCAAAATCCATTTGAGATGCGCTTTTGAATGCATTTTGTGCTGCAGCCTTTTGATTAGTTTTTAAATAGCAATCCGCTAAATAGTAATTGGCATTTTGAGCTAAGGAATTCTTTTTGCTAATTATCTTATTAAATTGACCGATGGCTTTATCATAGTCCCCATTTTTATAGTAAGCAAAGCCTAACTGATAAAAATCAGTATTTTCCCAAGTTCCTTTTTTACCCCTATATGCTTCCAAATACGGGATAGCTTGCACAAAAGAGTTAAGATTGAAATAGCTTTCACCAATAATTTTTGAAATTTCCGAAACATCTCCTGAAGTATTATTTTCAAATATCGACCTACCCAAAGTTATCGCTTTTTCAAAACGCCCTAACCTAAAATTCATGTCTGCCTGAAAATAATATAAATTCTCTTTTTGAGCTTTATTTGAAATATTACTAAATTGAGATCTAGCTTCATCAAAATCCTCTAATTGATAGGCAATGTGACCCAAATAATAATGAGCATCTGATTCGTATACTTTATTTTGCTTTACCTTTTCAAGGTATTGCTTAGCCTGTTTATATTTTTTAGCAGAAAACAATGTATAACCCTTATTGAAATTATATTCGTCAATACTTGCCTTGGGTACTTGATTTTCAGACACGCGAGAAAACCATTTTAAAGCATAGCGATACTTTTCATTATTAAAGTAATAATTTGCTACATCAAAATCTATAGAAGTAGCTTCTATTGAATTTGGAAATTCCTTCTTGAATTGAACTAACATTTTTTCTGCTCCCACATAATTTAACCTAAGAGCATTGGAAAGGATATTAAAATCAACCTTTTGTTCAATCTCTCTGGATGCAAATGCATCTTCAAAAAAAATATTTGACTGCCACGAGGCAGGAAAATATCCTAATCCAAAAAAATGATTCCCATTTTCCGGGATTCTTTGTGAATCATATAATTGACCAGCCAATAAAGCAGGAAGAAAAAGAAGAACGATCTTCGTAATACGAAATATTTTAATAAAATAAATCATTGTATTAAAGATATAAGAATCATTCTATTTGACTCGTGCATAAAGCATTTGAAAAGGTGTATTTTATTAACAATGTATTAATGAATAAATCAAAAAACATACCTTTATAAGAAATCTACTTTCACTATGCAAAATGCAATTGTCACTCTTGACAACGCCACTATAATTAATGAAAATAATGTAATTTTTTCATCAATTAACTTTAAAGTTAATGCAGGTGAATTTATTTTTTTAATTGGAAAAACTGGTGCTGGAAAAAGCAGTTTATTAAAAGTTTTATATGGTGATTTAACCTTAGCATCTGGAAAAGGATCAATAGTAGGGTTTGATATAACAGAACTTAAAGACAAACAAATTCCATTGTTAAGAAGAAAAATTGGCGTTGTTTTTCAAGATTTTAAATTACTCCCTGACCGAACTATTTTTGAAAATCTTTCATTTGTCTTAAAAGCAACAGGATGGAAAGAGAAAAGTAAAATAAAAGCAAGAGTAATAGAAGTATTAAATCTTGTGAATATTTCTCCAGAAACACAAAAATATCCTTTTGAATTATCAGGGGGTGAACAACAGCGCGTTGCAATAGCAAGAGCATTATTAAATGAACCTGAATTAATAATAGCAGATGAACCAACTGGAAATCTTGACCCCGAAACAAGCCAAGAAATAATGCAGCTTTTCAGAAAACTTCATTCAGAAGGTATAAGTGTAATTATGGCCACCCATGACTATAACATGATAGTGAAATTTCCAGGTAAAATATATCAATGTGACAATGGAAATTTAAACGAAGTCATTCCAAAAAAATAAGATCTTACTCCCCTCCTCTTAATTTTGAAACTTAATTTCGTTAAACTTTTTGTTTTTGACGTTTACGTTCGTTTTCATCTAGAAAAACTTTTCGTAATCTAAGAGATTGAGGAGTTACTTCTACATACTCATCTTTCTGAATATATTCCAATGCCTCTTCAAGAGAAAACTTAATTGGTGGTGCTAACTTTACCTTGTCATCAGTTCCAGAAGAACGGACATTTGATAGTTTTTTAGTTTTTGTGACATTTACCACCAAATCATCTTGACGGGTATTTTCACCAATTACTTGTCCTGAATAAATAGCTTCATTAGAAGAAACAAAGAATTTACCCCGATCTTGTAACTTATCTAAAGAATAAGGAATGGCTGAACCTCGTTCCATGGAAATAAGCGAGCCATTAATTCTTCCAGGAATTTCTCCTTTATATGGACTAAATTCCACAAAACGATGATTCATAATTGCCTCACCTGCAGTTGCTGTAAGCAATTGATTTCTTAATCCAATAATTCCTCGTGAAGGAATTTTAAATTCACAAATCATTCGAGAACCTTTAGGATTCATGCTAATCATCTCACCTTTTCTCAATGACACCATTTCAATTGCTTTTCCAGAAATATCTTCCGGTAAATCAATTGTAAGTTCTTCCATTGGTTCCATTTTTTTACCGTCAACTTCTTTTATGATAACTTGAGGTTGGCCAATTTGTAACTCATAACCTTCACGTCTCATTGTTTCGATAAGAACAGAAAGATGAAGTACACCTCGCCCAAATACAATAAATTTATCAGAGCTATCTGTTGTATCCAAACGCATAGCTAAATTTTTCTCTAACTCCTTATTAAGACGATCTCGAATATGTCGAGAGGTGACTAGTTTTCCTTCTTGTCCGAAAAATGGAGAATCATTAATAGTGAAAAGCATGCTCATGGTAGGCTCATCAATAGCGATGGATGGTAATGCTTCCGGATTTTCAATATCAGCAATTGTATCTCCAATTTCAAATCCTTCAATTCCAATAATAGCACATAAATCGCCAGCCTCAACACTGTCAACTTTTTTACGCCCTAACCCATCAAATAAATGTAATTCTTTAATACGGGAGATCGTTTTTGTGCCATCAGATTTCATTAAATTAACACGCATGTTACTTTCTAAAAGTCCACGCTGTAATCTACCTATAGCAATTCTACCTGTAAACGAAGAATAATCTAAAGAGGTAATTAACATTTGAGTATTTCCCTCTTTAACTACTGGACTTGGAACATGTTCCAAAACCATATCCAGTAATGGAGATACCGAATCTGTTTGTTTGTTCCAATCCAAACTCATCCAATTATTTTTTGCAGATCCATAAACAGTTGGAAAATCAAGCTGCCACTCTTCTGCCTCTAACTCAAACATTAGGTCAAAAACAGCTTCATGAACTAATTCTGGAGTACAATTTTCTTTATCGACTTTATTGATAACTACAATTGGCTTCAGCTTTAGATCAATAGCCTTTTTAAGTACAAATCTAGTTTGTGGCATTGGGCCTTCAAAAGCATCTACTAGAAGTAACACACCATCAGCCATATTTAATACTCGTTCAACTTCACCTCCAAAATCAGCGTGACCAGGGGTATCGATGATATTAATCTTTACATCTTTATATTCAACAGCAACATTTTTAGAAAGAATGGTTATTCCACGTTCTCTTTCTAAATCATTGTTATCTAGAATAAGATCACCTGTTGACTCGTTGCTTCGGAAAAGATTACAGTGATGAAGAATCTTATCAACTAGAGTTGTTTTTCCGTGATCAACGTGTGCGATAATCGCGATATTTTTAATTGCCGTCATAGCGTTTTTTAAGCGTTTGCAAATATATTATTAATTATAACGGGATCAGCTATGAGAATGGATTATTAATTGAGTGTAAAGCTTCGAAAACATAAAGAGCATATCTTCAATAAACCTCTATTATAGTTGACTAAAAGAGATTTCAAAATAAGATAATTTAAAATTCTTGAAAACATGAGGTCTTATAACAAGTTTCAGATTCAATTTAAATCCTCTTTTATTAGGACTAAAACATTGAAACTCATTATAAAAAATAAAATAGATAGATTTGAGGCAATCTTTGTAAATTCGCAATATAATTAGTTCATTGAAAATTCATGGGGTCGACTGGTTTTGACAGCAGGATGCATGAAAAGGTAAGCAAGTCGAGCGCTGAATTACAGCTCGTAAATCTCATTTTTCACATTTTTAAATGGCGAGAATAACTACGCTCTAGCTGCATAATTAACAGAATTATAGTATGTTAATGCCAAGTCCTGACTAGGTCGGGAAGCTGGATGTCTCTGAATAGCCCTTGTTGACGGCGATTTATATTGAGGCACCATAAAAGTCAACATCGAGACATAAGGGCATCGTTTATGTTTTTCAATAAAGATGATAAGATTAATTTGGGCGGATTTCGGTCAGGATTAATTCGAAAATCAATCGAAATCTAAACTTGAAGAAAGCTTTTTAATCGCTTGTTTGGACGCGGGTTCGATTCCCGCCGACTCCACTAATTAAAACCCTAATATATTATTAATTAATATGTTAGGGTTTTTTATTATAGCTATTTGTACGATTATTGTACGGTCAGATGTTAAAAGCCAATAAAATCAGCTACAAACTCTAATTTGATCACCCTATACCCTCAAAACAAATCGGTTTTCATTTTAGGGGGTTTCTTGTTATATGGTGCTATTATCCAACACCGCTGTTAAACTGTTACAGAGTTACACTTAAAGAATAACAAATCCAAGAACATACTGAAGATGATATGCCTATGGTTTAAAAGAAAAAAGCCTCTAAGGTTAATTAGTGACGTTATTATTTAAAGATGTGCTTGATTTGGTCTATTCTGTAAAGATGTCTTTTTAATCTAATACTTTGGGAGGGTAAAACGCTATTAATATTAGGGTTGTTGTTTTTTATTCTAAGTAAGCCAAGAATATAAACTTCAATTTAATGCATTCTCCGCAATAACTTTATTAAGATAATTAAATCATTATCTTATGCATATAAATTCACTTAACAATGAAAATCAATTTCCTTTTAATTCCGACTATTTATCTATTCACTCTTCAGTTATCTATTGCTCAATATGAAGGCTATTCTTCTTCTTCATGGGAGAAACAATTAAGAACAGAAGCCCTTTTTATTAAACATCAAAATTCCAAATCTTTTAAAAATCATTTAAGGGAGTTAACGGTTAGGCCTCATGTTGTTGGAAGTAAGGAAAACAAAAAAGTACAAGAATATATTTCAAAAGTCATGCAAGATGCGGGACTTTCTGTAAAAAACTACCCTTATGACGTCTATCTTCCAAAAGAACCCGGATATTCATTAATTGAAATTGTAACACCCAAAAGAGAAGTTCTTAATCAAAAAGAAGATATTATTTTAAATGATCCATTTTCTAGGGATTCGTTGCTATGGAAGGGATGGAATGCATTTTCTGGAAGTGATGATGTTACAGCTGAAGTGGTTTATGCAAACTATGGTAGAAAAGAAGATTTTGAAAAATTAAAAAAATTGGGAATTGAGGTTGAAGGAAAAATTGTTTTGGCGCGGTATGGAGGAAATTTTAGAGGGTTTAAAGCAAAGTTTGCTGAACTTAGTGGAGCTAAAGGACTCCTTATTTTTACAGATCCTAAAGACAGTGGTTTCACTAAAGGTTTAGTCTATCCTGAAGGACCATATTATAATAATAGTACCATACAAAGAGGGTCTTTACTTACCACAGATTTTACTGGGGATCCTTTGACTCCTTTTGAACCTGCATTACCTCTTGATGGAAAACAAAAAATTAAACGTTTAAGTCCAAAGAATGCTCAACTACATAGCATACCAGTAACTCCAATTGCATACGGTGAAGCAGAAAAAATATTAAAACAAATGAAAGGCAGTCCTGTTCCCCAAGCATGGCAAGGTGGACTACCGTTCACTTATAGACTGGATGGAGGCAAAGACTTAACAGTGAGATTAAAGGTTGATCAAAAGATTGATTTTGTAAGAGCAACAAATGTTGTGGGGATGATCAAAGGAAGTGATGCTCCAAATGAATGGATTATTTTAGGGAGTCATTATGATGCATGGGGGTTTGGGGCAACAGACCCAAATAGTGGAACCGCTATGCTACTTAATTTAAGTGAAACTCTTGGTAAGTTATTAAAAGAGGGAAACCGTCCTAAAAGATCTATCCTAATTGCACATTGGGATGCTGAAGAACATGGCGTAATTGGATCTAGTGAATGGGTAGAGCAAATGCGGGATGAATTAAATGCTAAGGCGATTGTTTACATGAATTTTGATGGAGGGGTGTCTGGAAAGAATTTTGGTGCCTCATCTGCACCAACACTTAAAAAATTACTCCTTGAAGTTTCTAAGAAAATTCAATATCCTTATTCAAATCAGAATCTATATGAATTTTGGAGAAAAAAGGATCAAATCAAACCTTATATAGGGAATTTAGGAGGAGGGTCTGATCATATTGCTTTCTATATGCATGTTGGTGTACCGTCCCTTAGCGGAGGAGCTGGAGGGCCAAATCTTTATCATTCAAATTATGATAGCTTTCAATTTTATGAGAAGTTTGTGGATCCTGAATTTAAAATGGGTCCAATGGTTGAGCAAATGGCTGGTTTAATGGCACTTCGAATGGCAAATGGTATACTAATACCCTACAATATTAATAAATATCATCATGATTTAAAGATACATTTCGATTCTGCAACTCTAAAAATAAAAAAATATAGTAACACTTTTGAAGGCTTTAAAAAAGCTTCTAATGCAATTATTCAACTTGAAAAAACTAGTGAAATACTAACTAATAATATTGAAATATTTTTAAAGAAAAATAAATTGCCAAAAAAAATAATTTCAAAATTAAACCAACAATTAATTGCTCTTGAAAAAAGTTTTATCTCTGAAAAAGGAATGTATTTTGGATCTTGGTATAAGTCATTATATTCATCTTCAGATCCTTTCAGCGGTTATGCATCTTGGATATTACCTGGACTTGAGTACGAAATAGCTTTAAAATCATCTAGAAGATTAAAAGAGTGGGATGACAGATATACTAAAGCAATAAATTCACTAAATACTAAAATGAAGAGATTAAATGAGGAAATAATCAAATAGTATTTCTTATTTCATTTTTAATCTTTGGTATCAGAGAAGGAGGCATACTCAAAGAGTTTATGTTGATGTTTAGAAAATAAGATAAACATTTTTCATCAGATGCTAGTTCACCACAAACACTGACTTCTTTACCTTCCTTATGAGCGAGTTCCGTAAAATTTTTAATCAAAATAAGAATACTTTCTTTGCTTTGAGATAAGTAATTCGAAACACTTTCGTTAGTTCTATCTGCGGCCATTAAGAATTGAGCCAAATCATTAGTTCCAAAAGAAAAGAAGTCTACATTTTCAATATAAAATTCAGGACGAAAAGCTACGTTTGGAATTTCAACCATAATTCCAACACGAGGCAAATGATTTATTTTGATTCCCTCACTATTTAGTTGATTAAATTCAAGTATTATTGTTTCTTTAATTTGAATCCAATCCTCTTCACTAGCAATCATTGGACATAAAATATGGATATTGAAAAGGTTTGAAAGACGCAATAAAGCTCTGATTTGAGGTTTTAGAAGATTATCATAATGTTTAAATCCTAAACGAAGAGCTCTAGAACCAAGTGCCGGATTTTCTTCTTTTATATTATTTAAATAAGATAAAGGTTTGTCTGAACCAAAATCAAGAAGTCTTATTGTATGCTTAACCTCAGGGAATTCTTTTAAAATAGATTCATAAACTGAATAATGCATGTTTTCATTTGGAAACTTTTCTGAATTTAAAAAACATAATTCAGTTCTAAACAAACCAATTCCATCAGCACCGAAAGACTTTGCTTTTTTAGCATCATCTAATGAACCAATATTTGCGTTAATTTCAATACTAGTTCCAGATTTAGTAGTAACATTATTATGACTTTTTTTAAGTTGAATTGATGATTCATGTTTTTCTTTGAGCATTAATAAATCATATTTTTTTACATAAAATAGAGATGGATTCAAAATGAGTTGGGCTTTTGCACAATCAATAATTAATAAAGATCCAGCCTTAATTTTTGATATACTCTTAGCTAATCCAACTAAAGAGGGAATACCTAAAGCCTTTGAAAGTATTGCGACGTGATCTGTAGGCCCTCCATGTGAAGTGATAATTCCTAACACAAGATTTTTATCAATAGATGACAATTGATTCGTGGTAATTGAATCTGCTACAATTATAGAGGGTGTATTTAGAGTAATTTTGTTTTCTTCTTTTTTCTGAAGTATGAGGATTAGCATCCTACTCAACATTACTATGTCATCAGCACGTGCGCTAATATAGGGATCCCCTAATTCATTTAAAATTTCAGTGTATTCAGCAGTAACTTCATGAACAGCATAATCAGCATTACAACTATTTGATTTTATAAAATCAATTGTTTTCCCTTCTAACTCGGGGTCTTTTAATATTTCTAGGTGAGCATCATAGATTTTTATTTCTTCTTTAGATAAAGAATTAATCATTTTTTGTTTTAAATCTAAAGTCTTCGCCTGAGCAATTAAAAGAGCTTGTTTAAATTGTTTAATTTCACTTTCGATAGATGAAATTTTACTTTTAATTATATTTAAAGAGTAATTTTCATTCAAGAGAAAAGCTGGACCCATGGAGGTGCCAAATGAAGCCGATATGCCATTTAAAGTTCTAATAATTGGTTGTAAAGTTATTTTTAATCAATTCTTCTAAAGTCTCCAAAGCCTTTATTTCATCAGTACCATTTGCACAAATTTTAATCACATCTTGACTTTTAACACCTAAAGTCATTAATGATAAGGTACTTTTTCCATTTCCCTTTTTATCATTAAATTCTATGAAGATTTCGGATTGAAAAGCAGATGCTTGTTTTGCAAATAATGAAGATGTGCGTGCATGAAATCCAATTTCATCTTTAATTTTAATTATTTTTTCAATCATGAAGTTTGAGATATTAATTCTTCAGCTTGGTTTAATATAGAGATAGGGTCCCTAACTGCCTTATTAACACTTACATCCAAAATTATTTTATTTTCAAAACGATTTTTACCTGATATAGTGATCATTTTAGCAATAATTACTATGTCTGATTCTATTATTTGTTCAGGTGTTAATTTTACAGATATTTTATGCCCTCCTTGTTCTTCAATATAAATTTCGTGACCTCTTTTTAATGCTTCTTTTTTTAAAGCAGTTGCAGCCATTTTACTATGTGCAACTCCTGCAAGACAGGCTGTTATTAAAGATATTTTCATAAACTAATATTTAGGATTCATTAATTTGTTTATCAATTGCATTTAATTTAGCTATATCTCGATTGCTTATACTCTTTAAAAGATTTACAGATAAAGCTGTAATAACTGATCCCACAACTACACAGATTACGAAAACTATTGGTTTATTATAAAAAAACCATTGAGCTATTCCTAAAACAGGAGTGCTTAATTCTAATAAAAAATAACCTGCAATAAATCCAGAAATAGTTGATCCTAAGGCTGTTGCTATTGTAACTCTAATTAAATCACCTACTGCTAATGGTATTACAATTTCTGTAAAACCACCAACTATTGCATAAACCCATGAGCTTTTTGCATATTGAAGTTCAGAAATAGTGTATAATTTTGGTCTTAAAAAAGTTGCTAAGCACAATCCTAAAGGAGGAACAGTTACTATAGATCCACAAATCCCTAGAGGAACAAATAAATTCAAATCCATTACAGCAGTTGCAAATGTACTTTGAGTTTTACTAAACGGTCCACCATAATCAACACCTCCTAAAAATCCCATCACTGCTCCCATAGTGGCTGATCCCTGTTCATTTAGGTTAGTCAAAAAATCAGAAATTACACCCATAATCCATGCAATTGGCGGACCCAAGAAATATACCATAAAAATAACGACAGCTATTGTACTTAGTACAGGAGCCATAAATCCCCATGTGCTCTGTAACATAGACGGAAGTTCAACTTTTAAAAGCATATAGGTCACATATCCAACTAAAATTCCTCCAAGAAGAGCTCCCAAATAACCAGTATCAATTTGTTGAGCCAATACACCAACAATAAAACCTGGCGCTATACCGGGAGTATCGGTAATACTAAAGGCAGTATATGCAGCCATAATTGGAACAAAATAAGTCAGGCCAATAGTTCCAATATCTTTAAACACCATCCATATAGAGTCTTCAGCAATATTATTCCCTCCAATTACAGCTAGGCTTCCTACCATTCCACCAATTAATAAAACAGGTAACATGTAGGAAACACCTGTTCTAAAATGTGTGCCAGTATTTTTAAAAATGCTTATTGTTTCTTTCCAAAAATTCATGATTAAACTTTATTAAACGAACTAAAAATTTCTTTTTCAGAAGTTGCAGATAACCATTTTGCTCTTATGTCTTCCTCTAAGGCTAATTTCGCTACCTCTGACATCATTTCAATATGACTATTTTCTTCTCCCACCTTAGCAATTGGTATTGCGAGTAAAATAACAAACTGGGCTAACTCATCACCTTCATCCCAAGTTAGGCCAGAGGTTCTTCCAAAAGCAAAAGAAGGTTCTATAACTTCATTACTTTCTGCGTGAGGAATAGCGATACCATATCCACAATAGGTAGAAAGTAGATTTTCCCTATCTAATACAGCTTTCAAATAATGTTCTTTATTTTTAATTTTACCTAAATCACAAAGTTGATCGATTAAAAATTTAATTACATCTGTTTTAGATGTAATATTAATATCTAAAGAAATATAAGAAGGAATTAAATTCTCCATTGTATTTATTTAAGATTGCGCTTTATTTATTGCTTCAGCACAACGTTTAAAACCAGCAGTAATACCATCAGGATCCTTAAAAATTGCAGACGATAATACAACTACGTCTGGTTTACAAGCAATAAGTGGAGCTAAATTATCTACTCGAATTCCACCATCAATTGCAATCTCGCAATCTGGATTTTTTTCATCAACTAGTTTTCTGGCTCGTTTTAATAAATCTAAACATGATCTTCTCCAGCCCCAATTATCTTTTCCGTCAGTTTCATCGACTCCGTGGACCACAACATGTAATCTGTCTATATCGTAAATAGATTCCTCAACAAAAGAGAGTGGTGTATATAGTCCAATAGTCAGTCCTACTTTTATAGATCGTTCTCTACACCAATTGATTATGTATGCTAAGGGTGCTCCAATAAAATGTTCTGCTGGTATAATTAACATATTTGTCCCAACCTGAGCTAGCTTATCAATAAAAAGTAGATCACATGTTTTCGTATATATGTGGCACTCAATGGGTTTAGATGTGTGATTTCTTATACCCTCAATAATTTGATGCCCTCCCATTAATTGCATATTTTTTAAATCATGCATATCTGCAGCATCAGAATGAATATAGTCTGCCCCTGCAGCAGAAGCTTCCTTTACAATATCTGCCAAATGACCATAATCAACATGGGCGAGACCTGCCGCTATTTTAATTTTTTTCATATCGTTTATTTATACAAACTATCTTTCATTAGTTGAACAATAGTTTCACTATTATTAGGTTGCAAATTAATTAACAAAGGATGTCTCATAATATCTTTTGACTCCTCATTTGATATTTTGGATTTTTCCAATACAGTATTTAATCCCGTGACTTTAAACAAATCAACTAAACAATTACGCAAGGAAGAAGGGTCAGATTCTAATCCAAGATATTCTGCTACTTTAATGAATTTTTTTGGAGCTATTTTTTCTTTATATTTTAAAAAAGCAGGATAGACTATTGCAAGAGTATCTCCGTGAGCAATTCTAGAACAAATACCTCCAATAATTTCACCTAATGGGTGAGGTAAATCTGCTCCCCCATTTGCCAAACACATTCCTGCTAGTGTATCTGCCCTAGCTAAATTGCTTCGAACCTTAATGTTATTTGAATCTTTAATGGCTTTTGGTAAGTTTTGAATTACTAGTTTAATAGCTTGTAAAGACATCTGTTCTGTAATCGGAGAGACACGACTTCCAAGAAAACTTTCAAAAGCATGAGTAAAAGCATCAAATCCTGTTGCTGCTGTTACAGAAGAGGGAACTGAAAGCATTAGCTCTGGATCTACAATTGCTAAAGCTGGAAATAATGCAGAATGAAAAAAAGTGACTTTATTTTTAGTTTTTGTATCACTAACTACAGCCGCTTGAGTACAATGCGAACCTGATCCTGAGGTTGTTGAAACAGCAATAAAAGGTAAAGCAGCCTCTGGTTTAGGTGATATCGCAAATGGATCATCATATTTTGATTTAGCTTCCTCCCAGTTAATATTTACATTTTCATTATATAATAAAGCAATAAGTTTTGCCGTATCCAAAACAGATCCACCACCTATTCCAATAACAAAATCAACTTGATTTGCAACTGCTAAGGCTAATCCCTTTTCAACTCCTTCTAATGTTGGGTTAGGAATAACTTCATCAAAAAATGATACCTCAATATTAGCAGACCTAATTATTGATATGATTTCTTCAAAAGTTTCTTTTAATGATCCATTTAAAGGGCGTGAAACCATTAGACACTTCTTTCCATAAAATGGTAAGATATCTTTTAGATCTTTACGTCTCCCTGTTCCAAATCGAATTTGTGTGGGAACAAAAAAATTAAATGAATTCATTCTATTATTTGGATTTAACTTATTGGTTCAAATTTAGCTGTAAAGTGACGTAAACTAATAATAGGACCCTCATATATCAATTTTAAACCTTTCATCTCATTCCGCCGTTCAAATACATCTGCAAGAGCATTAACAACAACATCCATATGCCGATTTGTATATACTCTCCTAGAGACTGTAAGTCGAACAAGTTCTAAGTCTGGAAAAATAATTTTTCCTGTTTCAGGATTTTTTTTTGAAAAGGCACATGAACCAAGTTCAACTCCTCTTACGCCACCTGTTTTAAATAATTCAACCACCATGGCCTGACCAGGAAATTCAGATTGAGGAATATTAGGATAAAATTTTTGAGCATCAACATACACTCCATGTCCGCCTGTTGGTAAAATTATTGGAACTCCTTTTTTTGCTAATTGTTCTCCTAAATAAGCGACTTGATTAATTCTATATTCTAAGTAGTCTTCTTCAACTCCCTCATATAAGCCAATTGCGAGTGCCTCTAGATCCCTTCCACTCATTCCACCATAGGTTACGAATCCCTCATTGATTATTGCTAATTGATTAATAGCAGGAAATAGTTCTTCGTGCCTAGTGCAAATAAAACCTCCTATATTAACTAATCCATCTTTTTTAGAACTCATAACACATCCATCTGCATAGGAAAATAACTCAAGGGCTATCTCTTTGATGGTCTTATCCTCATAACCTTCTTCTCTCATTTTTATGAAATAACAATTTTCTGCAAATCTAGCTGCATCAATCATCAATGGAATCTTGTTAGCTTTTGCAATTACAGAAACCATTCTTATATTATTAATTGAAACAGGTTGCCCTCCATTTCCATTACTTGTAATTGTAATAATGATTAATGGTATATTTTCAGAACCATGTTGTTTAATAAAATTTTGCAATTTTTTGATATCCATGTTTCCTTTAAAAGGATGTGGATTTGAATTTGCAGTTCTTCCTTCTTCAATAATCAGATCAACAGGTATTGAACCTGCAATTTCTGCATGACCTTTAAAACTATCAAAGTGTAAATTTCCTAAAATATATCCTCCTTTTTTTGCATACAATTGTGACATAATAAAATCAGCTGCTCGCCCTTGATGAGTGGGTTGCATATATGGAAATCCCATAATGTCTTGAACGGAATTTCGAAGGTTATAAAAGCTCTTACTTCCAGCATATGACTCGTCTCCTTTCATCACTCCAGCCCACTGATTACTACTCATAGCAGAGGTTCCACTATCAGTAATCATATCGATATAAACCTGTTCAGCTTCAAGTCTAAAAACATTAAAATCTGCTTTTTTTATCCACTCTTCTCTTTCTGGCCTTGTTGACTTTTTTATTGGTTCAATGACCTTAATTCTAAAAGGTTCTGCATTTAAAAATTTCATTCAGTTTATATGTTTTATTTAGTTAAATATAATGATTTTAAAGTTTGAGTATTTTAATCAAATCTTATCATCATTTAATTTCATTTCTTTATTCAACTTATAAACCTTGGCTGGATCATATGATTTTTTATTTAAAATTTCAAGTTGCTTCTTTAGTAAAGATCTTTTTCGGTCAAATTCTTCTTTCCAAAAAGGTAGATTTGATTTTATCAATTTTTGAGGTAATTTATTGAAATTTATTTCCATAGTGTTTAAAACAGCCGTTATTTGATTTGGAATCCACGAGATAATAGGTGTTCCCCCAGTAGCTTTTGGATAAACAGTATTTTGCATAATGTATTTTTGAACAAACTGCCAATGACCATTTCTAAAAGCATAAATTTCATCAAGTAATAACAACAATATTAATATTCCCTCAAAATTATTTGAATGCTCCAGACGTTCAATTAATGAATTAGATTTTTCTGAAAAATAAACTCTTGTATCTTCCAAAAAAGATTGAATACACATAGGTCTATAACTCCTTAAATCATTTAAATAGTGTGTAAGTTCATTTTTTGGATACTGATTTATAACTCCTGAAAAAATATCCATAAGGGGAATAATATTATCTTGAGCTCCAGTTTGACCTCGATATTTTTGTGGCTTATCACTTACATTTTCATAAACTAAACCATCACCAAAAATTTCATCATTCCCTTTGATACCCATAATAAAAATTCGAAAATCATTATAATGTTCCCATCTAGATGCTGTCCACATTAGTTGTCTTCTTTCATTAATTTTAATCATTGTTTTATAACCTAGATCTAAAGCTTTATTAAGTTGTTTATCAGAATTTGAGTTTTGTAGGTCAATTACGGATTTCACAAGGTTAGGAGAATGTTGATTAATATCTACATGAAGCATAATAAAACCACGCTCATCGTCCATACCTGAAAAACTACATGCCATTCCAAGATTTTCCCAATTCAGACCTCCTTTTGGATCAATCTTAAAATAATTCCCCAATGAATAAGCATAGTGATAATCTAAAAAAGGATAGACATCTAGTTTTTTGGCTACAATAGAAAATGGTTCAGCAATTTGATTAGGTAAAAAAACATTTGCCTTTCCGTATTTATTATTTTCAAGAAAATAAAAATGGGCAGGGGCAAGTGTGAAAGAAGAAGTTATAAATGCATAACACCGGAACAAGGCTTGAATAATAAACGGATCTTTTTCTAATGTGACTTCATTTTTAAAATTAGTTATGTTTGCAACTCTTTTTTCAACCTCTCCTTTAAATGACAAAATACCTCTATTGTTTTGATCTTTTAAAATAGGAAGATCATCTATAAATATTTGAAGTGATTTATATAATTCAGGCAAATACCTTAAGGGCTCTTTTATTGGAAGGAATCCGTTTTTTTCATTAACGTCAAAAAAGCCATCTGAGTAAATTTTTCTAATCATTAAAAATAATTTTAGTTGATTAATTTTAATAAGTTAATGATTTTAATTTGTTTCTAAATTAATCAACAACTAATTTTTAATACACAACGAGTTTATTAATTAAGTTTTAAATATATTTAGATATAAATAATCGTTAAGCGCTAACTTAAAGTGCTTTTGTATTTTCTAAAGCATGATTAATAATCAACAAAAAGTCATACGAATTCACCCTAAAGACAATGTTCTAGTTGCATTAATTAATTTAAAAAAAGGTGACACAATTGATTTTGAAAATAAATCATATATCTTAAACGAGGATATAGCAGCAAAACATAAATTCACAACAAAAAAAATTGATGAAGGAGATTTAGTCTATATGTATGGGGTTATAGTGGGAAGAGCGATAAAAAAAATCGGGAAAGGATGTATTATTAATAGTTCTAATTTAATTCATGAAACTGAAAATCATAGTATTAAGTCTCATCAAAAAAAGTCTAAATGGAATGCTCCTCCACTTATAGATTTTAAAAATAAAACATTTGATGGATACCACAGAGATAATAAAAGTGTGGGTACTGAAAATAATTGGCTTGTAATTCCATTAGTTTTTTGTCAAAATAGAAATATTGAGGTTTTGAAACAGGCGTTAGTTGAAAAACTAGGCTTTGGAAAAAAAAATCACTTAGGCTTGGATGTTCAATCCTTAATTGATAGTTATAAAGCAAAAGAAAGTAATGAAGTTATCTTAAATAAAAATATAATTGTTGATCCCGAAGAAAAATCCAAAAATCCACTCTTTCCTAATGTTGATGGTATCAAATTCCTAACTCATGATGGTGGTTGTGGTGGTGCTTCCAGTGACGCAATAACACTTTGCAATTTACTTGCTGGATATATTAACAATTCAAATGTAGCGGGTGCAACTATTCTGAGTTTAGGATGTCAACATGCACAAGCAAGTATTTTAGTGACTGCTTTGAAAAGAATGTCACCTAAAATTACAAAACCCGTATACATTTTAGAACAGCAACAAAGTAACTCAGAAAAAGAATTTTTGGCTGCAGCAGTTAAAAAAACATTTATTGGATTAATTGAGGCTAATAAAATAGTTCGAGAGCCTGCTTCATTGAGTAAATTGATTATTGGTTTGGAGTGTGGAGGTTCAGATGGTTTTTCTGGTATTTCAGCAAATCCAACCTTAGGATATGTTTCTGATTTATTAGTTGGACTTGGAGGCACAACCATCTTGTCAGAATTTCCTGAACTAAGTGGCGTAGAACAAGAATTAATTAATCGGTGTGTAGATCCAAAAAAAGCAGTAAAATTCAATTCTCTGATGACAGATTACAACTCAAAGGCCGAGGCACTTGGAGCAGCATTTTCAATGAACCCATCTCCTGGAAATATTAAAGATGGATTAATTACAGATGCAATAAAATCAGCAGGAGCGGCTAAAAAAGGTGGTACCTCTCCTATTATAGATGTATTAGATTATACAGAGCAAGTAATAACTCCTGGATTAAATTTGTTGTGCACCCCAGGAAATGATGTAGAATCGACAACTGGACTTGCAGGCTCCGGTGCTAACATTATATTATTTACTACAGGACTTGGAACCCCTACCGGAAATCCGATTACTCCAGTAATCAAAATATCTTCAAATAGTTACTTGTACAACAAAATGCGAGATATTATTGATTTTAATACGGGTAGCATAATTGAGGGCACATGTTCTATAAAAGAAAGTGGTGAAGCCTTATTAAATTTTATTATCAAAATTGCTAGTGGAAAAATAAAGCCAAAAGCACGTAATTTAAATCAAGATGATTTTATTCCTTGGAAAAGAGGAATGTCACTTTAATAATTAATTTAATTGTTTGAGGCAAACAAAAAATAATAGATAATCATACTTATTTTGAAAAATGATAAAATTTAGTTTGAAAAATAAAACAGTAATTGTTACTGGAGGTGGAAGTGGTATTGGAAAAGCAATTTCGAAAACCTTTGCCAAACAGGGAGCTAAAGTACATATTTTAGATTTTAATGAAACAAGTCTCAAAGAGACGGTTTCTGAAATTAATTTATTAACATCTAGTGCTGAAGGATATTTTTGCGATGTATCAATACAGAAGGAGGTAAATTTGATAATTAAAAAAATTACAGAAAAAAACAATATTGATATCTTAATCAATAATGCAGGTATAGCACATGTAGGAAATATAGAATCTGTTGAAGAAAATGATCTTGATTTATTGTATAATGTAAATATAAAAGGAATTTACAATTGCATTAAAGCAACTATTCCTTCAATGAAAAAATCAAAAAGTGGAGTAATTCTAAATTTAGCTTCAATTGCATCCTCTGTAGGTATTAATGATAGGTTTGCTTACTCAATGTCAAAGGGAGCTGTTCTTTCAATGACCTATTCAATCGCAAAAGATTATTTAACATCTAACATCAGATGTAATTGCATTTCACCCGGAAGAGTTCACACACCCTTTGTGGATGGGTTCATTAAGAAAAACTATCCGGAAAAGCAGAAAGACATGTTTAAAAAACTATCTCAATCACAGCCAATTGGTAGAATGGGAAAACCTCAAGAAATTGCTGACTTAGCTTTATTTCTATGTTCGGATGAAGCTGGTTTTATTACAGGTTCTGATTATGCGATAGACGGGGGCTTTATAAAATTAAATGGTAAGTAAATAATAGTTTAAATTATATGAAATTAATTCGATTTGGAGAGGTAGGTAAAGAAAAACCTGGAATAATATTAGCGAATGGAACTAAAATAGATGTCTCAGACTTTGGTAGCGATTATGATGAATTTTTTTTTGGTAATAATGGTCTCCAAAGATTAAAAGATTGGTTAAAAATAAATAAAGAAAATTGTCCTGTTATAGATAAGTCTATTAGACTAGGCGTTCCTTTAGTTCGACCATCTAAAATTGTTTGTGTTGGATTAAATTACACTAAACATGCTGAAGAAAGTGGCATGGAGATTCCTAAGGAACCTGTGCTATTTTTTAAAGCTACTTCTGCATTATCTGGACCTTTTGATAAAATTATCATTCCCAAAAATAGTAAAAAAACAGATTGGGAGGTTGAGTTGGCGATTATTATCGGAAAAAAAGCATCTTATATTACCAAAGAAGAAGCTTTAGAGCATGTTGCAGGCTATGTTCTTCATAATGATGTCAGCGAACGTGAATTTCAACTAGAACGCTCTGGACAATGGGTTAAGGGAAAAAGCTGCGATACATTTGCACCTATTGGACCTTTCATAGCGACTAAAGATGAAATAAAAAACCCCAATAACTTAAATCTTTGGCTTAAAGTAAATGATAAGATAATGCAAGATAGTTGTACATCAGATTTTATTTTTAACGTCCAACACGTTATTAGCCATATAAGTCAGTTCATGACTCTTTTACCAGGAGATATTATTTCAACAGGTACTCCGTTTGGTGTTGGCTTAGGACTTACTCCACCATTATACTTAAAACATGGAGATATTGTAGAGTTAGGAATTGAGGGTCTGGGAGAATCAAAACAACACGTTATTACTTACGAAAAATGAAAATCGATTCACATCAACACTTTTGGAACTATAATGCAGAAAGAGATAATTGGATTGATGAATCTATGTCGGTTATTAAAAAAGATTTTTCTCCTGAAGACCTTTACCCTATTCTTAAAAAAAACAATATTCATGGATGTGTTGCAATTCAAGCAGATCAATCTGAAGAAGAAACCCATTTTTTACTTGATTTAGCAAAAAAGCACTCCTTTATTAAAGGTGTTATTGGGTGGATAGATTTATGTGATAAAAATGTGGAGAAAAGAATTGCTTATTTTAATAAAAATAAACTTCTCAAAGGATATAGGCATATTATTCAAACAGAAAAAGAAGATTTTTTGTTGCGAAAAGAATTTCAAAATGGTTTACGCCAATTGGGTAAATTTAAATTAACCTACGATCTATTGATACTTCCCAATCAGATAAATGCAGCTATTAAATTAGTTTCTCTATTTCCTGATCAAGTCTTTATTTTAAATCATATAGCAAAACCGAAAATTTCAAAACCTTTAGAATCGAATTGGGTAAATCACATTAAAATATTAGCAACCCATAGCAATGTAATGTGTAAAATTTCAGGAATGGTTACAGAAACTGAAAAATTTAAATGGAATCAAACTGATTTTATTCCTTTTCTTGATACTGTTACTAATGCTTTTGGAGTAGATAGACTTCTTTTTGGATCAGACTGGCCTGTTTGTTTACTTGCTGCTTCTTATGATGAGGTAATTAAAATAAACAACGAATATTTTAAAAATTTTTCGAAAAAAGACCGTGATAAAATATTTGGTGAAAATGCACAACGTATTTATAACTTAGATTAATAAAGATGGATTTACAATTAAAAAATAAAGTCATAATAGTAACTGGAGGCTCTAAGGGCATAGGAAATGGAATTTGTAATGTCCTAGCTGAAGAAGGAGCTATTCCTGTAATAATAGGAAGAAATAAAGTAGATGTTATATCTGCAGTAAAAAAAATAAAGGTAAAAGGTTATCAAGTAGCCTATGCATTAGCAGAATTAACAAATCCTGATGAATGCGAGGCTGCAATAGAAAAAGTGACTAAAGAATTTAATAAGATAGATGGGTTAATAAACAATGCTGGAGTAAATGATAGTATAGGTTTAGAGAATGGATCCTATGACGAGTTTATGGAGTCAATTAAAAAAAATGTAGCTCACTATTATTCCATGGCCCACTTAGCACTTCCTGCTTTAAAAAAGAGTAAAGGTTCTATTGTTAATATTGGTTCAAAAACTTCAATTACAGGTCAAGGAGAGACCTCTGGTTATGCAGCTGCAAATGGAGGTAGGAATGCTCTTACAAGAGAATGGGCTTTGGAGCTTCTTCCCTATTCAATTCGTGTTAATGCTGTGATAGTAGCTGAATGTTATACTCCCCTTTATGAAAAATGGATAAATACTTTTGATAATAAAGACGAAAAGTTAGCCTCTATTTTAAAAAATATTCCCTTGGAAAATAGAATGACAACAACACAAGAAATTGCAAACACTGTTGCATTTTTAATTTCTGAAAAATCGAGTCATACTACTGGCCAATTAGTATATGTTGATGGAGGTTACACGCATTTAGACCGAGCCTTAAACTAGCATTTAGTAATATAATTATGAATAAAGATCAAGTAGTTTCAAAAAAAATATTATTTCCTTTTATTTTAGTGAGTTCATTGTTTGCACTTTGGGGTTTTGCGAATGCAGTCACAGACCCTATGGTGCAGGCCTTTAAAAAAGTATTAGAATTATCCAATTCAGAAGCTGCTTGGGTACAAATGGCATTTTACGGAGGCTATTTTTGCATGGCGCTACCCGCAGCATTGTTTATGAGAAAATACTCTTATAAAGTTGGTATTTTAATTGGTTTAGGACTGTATGCTATTGGTGCTCTTTTATTTTATCCAGCTGCTCAGTATCAAAATTTTATGTTTTTTTGTCTTGGATTATACATTCTAACTTTTGGTTTAGCATTTTTAGAAACCGCAGCAAATCCATATATCTTAAGCATGGGAAGTAAAAAAACAGCAACACAGAGGTTAAATTTAGCACAAGCCTTTAATCCTGTTGGATTAATTGCTGGACTTTTTGTTGCACAACAATTTATTCTTAAAAATTTAAAATCAGATGATATAATGGATTTTAACGCTTTAGATGAAGCTAGTAAGATTGCTATTAAAACATATGATTTACTTATAATTCGAAATCCTTATGTGATTCTAGGAATTGTTTTAATTGGAATCTTTATTGTATTTCTGGTAAGTAAAATGCCTCAGTCTAAAGATGAAAATAACTTCCCAAGTATAGGAGATACTATTTTTGCTCTTAAAAACAACACTAACTACATCTTTGGAGTTATTGCCCAAATTTTATATGTAGGTGCACAAATAATGTGTTGGACATACATTTATCAATACGCAGAAGCAATTAGTATTGATGCAGTAACTGCTGGATATTATCAAATGATAGCCTTTATTTTATTCATAATTGGTAGAGCAATTGGAACGTATTTATTGAAACATACAAACCCTGGCAAATTATTACTTTACTTTGCAATCCTATCCATTGCTTTAATTCAAGGAACTATATTTATAACAGGTATTGTTGGGCTTTATGCTTTGGTAGGGGTTTCCTTTTTCATGTCCATAATGTTTCCTACAATTTATGGAATTGCCTTAAGCGATTTAACAGAGGAACAATCCAAAATAGGGTCTGCTGGTCTAGTAATGGCAATTGTCGGAGGTGCGTTAATGCCTAAATTACAGGGACTAATTATAGATACTGGAGGAAATGGAGTCGCTGATATAAAAATTGTAGGAGTATCAGAAGTGAATTTTTCTTTCACACTTCCTTTGATTTGTTTTTTATTTATTGCTTGGTATGGCTTAAAAGTATTTAGAAATGCATCACAAAAAAATAATGTTTAAATAATGAAGAAACTTAAACGACATTGTTATGCTTTAGATTTAATTGATGACATACATCTTATAAGTATTTACAAAAAACATCACCAAGAAGTTTGGCCAGAGATCACTAAAAGTCTTTTAGATTCAGGAATTGAAAATGCAGAAATATATTGTGTCGGTAATCGTTTATTTATGATATTAGAGGTAGTGGATACCTTTACTTTTGAAAAAAAAGAAAAAATGGATATCAAAAATATTAAGGTACAAGAATGGGAAAAGTTGATGTGGTCCTATCAACAAAAACTTCCTGTTGCAAAAAAAGGTGAGAAATGGTTATTGATGGATAAAATCTTCCAATTAAAAAAATAAAAATATACCGATGAAATTAAATATAAACTCTCAATATCCCTCAGTAAGTGACTTAAGGAAAAGAGCTAAATTCAAAATGCCAAAATTTGCCTTTGATTATTTAGATGGGGGTTGTAATGATGATATTAATTTGAATAAAAATCGAACAGATATTCAAAAAATTGAACTAATGCCTAACTACTTATCAGACTTTGATGAGTCTTTAATGAAGACAGAGTTATTTGGACATACCTATGATGCACCATTTGGAATCGCACCTATTGGCCTTCAGGGATTAATGTGGCCAAATTCACCAGAGATACTTGCAAAAGCAGCAATGGAGCATAATATTCCATTTATACTTAGTAGTGTCACTACTTCAAGTATAGAAACGATTGCGGAGATAACAGAGGGTAAATCATGGTTTCAATTATATCATCCTGCAGATGAAAAAATAAAAAATGATTTATTGGATAGAGCTGAAAATGCTGGTATGAGTGTTTTAGTAATTTTAGCTGACGTACCAACTTTTGGGTTTAGGCCTAGGGATATTAAAAATGGCCTGTCAATGCCACCAAAAATGAATTTAAATAATATTATTGAGGTAATAAAAAATCCTGAATGGACACTTAAAACACTCCTGTATGGAAAACCTGCTTTTAAAACAATGATGCCCTACATTCCTAAAGGATTAAATCTTCAAAAATTAGGAGAGTTTATGGATATAACTTTTTCTGGACGTTTAAATGAAGAAAGGATAGCTTCCATTAGATCAAAGTGGAAAGGAACGTTAATAATCAAAGGAATTGTTGGTGAGCAGGATGCCGAAAAGGCAATACGTTTAGGTGCAGATGGTTTGATAATATCTAATCATGGTGGACGTCAACTAGATGCAGGGCAATCCTCAATAGTATCTATGACAGATTTAGCCAAAAAATATAAAAATAAAATAAAAATAATGATAGATTCTGGATTACAAAGTGGCCCAGATATTGCCAGGGCAATGGCAAGTGGTGCAGAATTTACCTTTATGGGAAGAAGCTTTATGTATGGAGTCGGTGCCCTTGGAAATGAAGGGGGAAATCATACCATTTCATTAATTAAAAAGGAGTTACTTCAAGTAATGGAACAACTTTGCTGTGAGAAAACATCTGATTTTAAAAATCACTTAATCTAGTAAAAAAAGTTAGGTCCTATATTACCCATTTAGGATGAAAATTATTTCAATAATGGACCATCTCATTATTATAAAAGAAAATTTATATCGATAGGCTACTTAGTTACCATTAAATTCTTGACTAATATTTCTTAAAATTGTTTGATTATATATAATTAATTCGTGTAATTTAATGATAGAAATCTTCTAAAGATTATTTTTTAGATTAGCATCATAATTAAGTTTAATTATTATTAATGGTCAAAGTGTTTGATGTTCTATTTTTTCCAAAAATTTAAGGTATGATAAGTGATAAAATTAATGCTTTATGGCACCCAGAATGTTATCATGGCTGGGGGAAATCTAAACGATTTTTTGAAGGTTGGTACTATAAAGTTGTAAGTGAAAATCAAAGACACGCTGTTGCTATTATTCCTGGGATAGCTATGGATGAAAACGGAAAAAAACAAGCATTTATTCAAATCTTGGATGGTAAGAATTTAAATTCTACCTATCATCGATTTAATCCTGAAAAATTTGAACCTACTCCCAAAATACATTCTCTAAAGATTGAAAATAATTTTTTCAGTCAAAAAAAAGTAATCCTCAATTTACCTGAGATTAAGGGAGAACTTATTTTTGATAATCTATCACCATGGCCTAGTAGTATTTTATCACCTGGTATAATGGGACCATTTTCATTTGTTCCTTTTATGGAATGCTATCATGGAATTTTGAGTATGAATCATAGTATAAATGGAACATTGATGCTTAATGGTAAAACTTTATCGTTCGATAAAGGCAGAGGATATATGGAAAAAGACTGGGGACACTCTTTTCCAGAGGGATATATTTGGATGCAGAGTAATCATTTTAGTAAAAAAGAAACCTCCATCAAGATTTCTATTGCTAAAATACCTTGGCTAAGAAGTTCTTTTATAGGATTTATAGCAGGCTTGATGATTGAAGGGCGTTTAATCCAATTTACCACCTACAATAGAACAATACTTGAAAATTGTAGTGTAAATCAAAAAGAAGTTAGAATTGTTATGGAAAATAAAAAATATAAACTCAGTATCGTTGCACAAAGAGAAAAAGGAACTTCATTAGCAGCACCAATATCAGGTTTTATGAATGGCCGCATAGAGGAAAGTATGAATGCTGAAATCCATGTTGTCTTATTCAATAAGAAAAACAACAATAAAATATTAGATGACACTGGTTTGTCAGCTGGAATAGAAGTTGCTGGCAAATATGAATTATTACTAAAATGATTTTAAATTAAAATAACCTCTTTTTATTAGTCATCTCAAATCTATTTATCATCAATAACTTTCAAAACTAGTTTTCCAAGTTTTTTTCCAGAGAATAATCGTAAAAAAGTTTCATGAAAATTATCGATTCCTTCATAAACATCTTCATTACTTTTTAATTTTCTCTCTTTTATCCATTTAGTCATATTTTCAAAAGCTTCTTGATACCTGTCTGCATAATCAAAGACAACCATTCCTTTCATACTAGCACGATTTACTAACAACGATAAATAATTTTTAGGCCCTTGTACTTCCATGCTATTATATTGAGAAATAGCTCCACAAATTACGACTCTTGCATTTCTTCTAAGAAATATCAAAGCGTCATCTAAAATTTCTCCTCCTACATTATCAAAATAGATGTCAATCCCTTTAGGGCATTGTTTTTTTATTCCCTTTTGAATAGATTCATTTTTATAATCAATTGCACCATCAAAGCCAAGCTCATCAGTTAAATAATCACATTTTTCTTTTCCTCCTGCAATACCTATAACAAATGCCCCTTTAAGTTTAGCGATTTGACCTACAATACTTCCAACGGCGCCTGCTGCTCCAGAAACCAAAACAACATCATTTTTTTTTAATTTTCCAACTTCAAGAATTCCAAAATAAGCTGTCATGCCAGGCATTCCAAGGATCCCTAAATACTTAGGGATAGAGGCTTTATTAGGATCAACTTTAAAATAACCTTCACCATCTGAAATACTGTAAAGTTGAACTCCTCCCCAGCCGCTAACATAATCTCCTATTTTAAATTTTGTCGTGCCATTAACTTGAATCACTTTTCCAACAGAACCTGACCTCATAACAGAATTTAGTTCAACAGGAGGGATATAGGATCGAGTATTATTAATCCAACCACGCATTGCAGGGTCAAGAGAGATATAATGATTTTCGATTAAAATCTCTCCAGAATTTAATTCAGGAATTAAACTTTCTTCTAAACTCCATGTTTCTTTTGTTGGAAATCCTACAGGGTGTTTAACAAGTATTTGAGCTTTGTTTTTCATCAAACGAATATACGTTTTTCTCTCAATTTTAATTTAAATCATTATATTTTGAAATTAAAAATTTAATGATTTTAAAAATTAAAAAATGGATCAAAATAAAATTACTCAACTTTTAGGGATTAAATATCCAATTATTCAGGCGGGAATGGTTTGGGCTAGTGGTTGGCGATTAGCTTCTTCTGTAAGTAATAACGGAGGCTTAGGTCTTATTGGTGCAGGATCAATGTATCCTGATATTTTAAGAGAACACATACAGAAATGTAAAAAAGCAACCGATAAACCATTTGGAGTAAATGTACCTTTGTTATATCCTAATATTGAGCAGTTGATGGAGATAATTGTTGAAGAAAAAGTTTCAATTGTTTTTACAGCAGCAGGTAATCCTAAGTTATGGACCGAACACTTGAAGTCTCATGGTTGTATTGTAATACACGTTGTTAGCTCTGTTAAATTTGCATTAAAAGCACAAGATTGTGGTGTAGATGCATTAGTTGCAGAGGGTTTTGAAGCTGGAGGACACAATGGTCGTGAAGAAACTACCACAATGACTCTAATACCTTTGGTTAAAAAAGCCATTAAAATTCCTTTAATTGCTGCTGGGGGAATAGGTTCTGGTCCTGCAATGTTGGCAGCTATTGCTCTAGGCGCTGATGGGGTTCAAGTGGGCTCCCGCTTTGTCGCAACTCCAGAGGCATCTTCACATTTAAATTTCAAAGAAGAAGTTCTAAGGTCAAAGCAAGGATCAACTTTATTAACACTCAAAGAATTGACGCCCGTTAGAATGATCAAAAATCCTTTTTATCAAAAAATTAGTGCACTCTATAAATCAGGAGCTGATATTGACGAGCTCAAAAAAACTTTGGGCAGAGGAAGAGCAAAAAAAGGAATGTTTGAAGGTGACCTTATTGAAGGTGAATTAGAAATTGGTCAAGTTTCTGCACAAATAAATTCAATTATTCCTGCAGCTGACATATTAAAAGAATTTATTGAATCATATAATAAAACATTAAGTTCTTTAAGTAAAATGAATGCCTTTAAATAATTCTTTGCTATTACATTAAAAAAAGATATACTCTAATGATAAAACGATTTTGCTATGAAAACGTAACTGACTTGAACAAAGAATTAATCCATATCAAAATTTAGATGTTTTATTCCCCTTTTCGAATCATAATATTTCGATATTCAACTTTTCCATGATCCCCCTGAAGCATCAAAGGACCTTTATCCGCCTCATTACTATCTAAAGCTCCTCCTGTTATTCCAGGTATTATTTGATCATTAATGATGGTTTTTCCATTTGCTATTATTGTTACTCTCCTTCCTATCAAAGTAATATCAAAAACTTGCCATTCACCAGCAGGATTTGCAGCCATCTCATTTGGTGTTAAAAACCCATAAACGGCACCAAACAAAATATTACTTGGATCCTTTCCATAGCTATCTTCAACTTGAACTTCATAACGCCCTCGTAAGTATATACCAGAATTACTACCCTTTGGAATTCGAGCTTCAATGTGTAATTGAAAATCTTCATATGTATCAGTCGTTAATAAGTTAATACCTGATTTTGGATTAACTAAAATACCATTATCTACTAACCATTGATTTTTTCTGTTGGGATATTCTGGCTGCCAACCGTTCAAATTAGTTTTATTAAAAATTGAGATTGCTTCACCAAACTTTACAGGATTTGATCGAATTAATTTAGGAGCTCTTTTACCCTCAAAAGAATAGGCTTTTGCATTACTTCCTAAAATAGTACCTATTAACTTACCTTCTTTAACTTTTGCTGAGAAATGAAGATCAGTTTCTCCATTCCATTGAGGAGGAATACTAAAATCTATAATGCCATTATTAAAATGAACTTCAGAAATTGGACGGGCACTTCCATTGTATTCGACGAAATATCCAACCAAAGTTTTACTTCCAGATAATTTCACTTCCAACCAAGAGGGTGAAATACGTTTATCCATTTTCACATTTATATCCCATTTTCCAATAATGGCATCATTGTTTTGTGCAGAAATTATTCCACAAAAAAATGTGGCTATAAAAAATTTATATTTAA
>CAJQQG010000021.1 GCA_905480425.1 uncultured Flavobacteriaceae bacterium
ATCAATTTCAAATTATACCAGAAGAAAAAGCTATGCTTAAATTATTTTCAGATAAATATAAATCATACTGTTTACGGGTAAGAAGGTGGATTTAATTACCAGTACATAACCCCTAACCTCAGCATTTAAGACCCTAAAGGCATATCATCTTCAGTAAGTTCTTCAATACACCTTACCGAGAATGAAACAAGCTACTAATGAAGTAAGTGAAGATTTACCTTTGTATATTTAGTAAGTTCTGGGATTTGTTTATATTAGATAATTATTAACCATAAATCAATTAAAATGAAATATTTATTCTTAATCCTTTCACCAATTCTTTTGGTGTGTTGTAATAAACCTATTAATCCTAAAGTTCATATTTACGATCAGTCTATTGAGACAATAATTGACAACTCTTCAGAGATAGAAGTTTTGGCAGATTCAATTGCATTACCTGAGGGACCGGTATGGGATGAATACTCAAAATCACTCCTCTTTGTTGATATAATTAATAATAAAGTATTAAAGTGGAATGAAAAAAACGGAGTGAAGGACTACATTATGCCTTCTGGAAATACTGGATATGCTCCAAACTTAGGTGAAGGTCTACTAGGAGCAAATGGACTTTCTTTAAACAGTGAAGGGGATTTAATTTTGTGTCAACACGGCGATAGAAGAATAGCTATGACAAAAAACATTAATTCAAATTCACCAATTTTTTCAACAGTAGTTGATAATTACCAAGGTAAGAGATTAAATAGCCCAAATGATTTGACAATTTCTACTGACGGGTCTATATATTTTACCGATCCTCCATTTGCCTTTTTTGATTTAAACACTTTTAGCTTTGTTGAGACAGATATGAAAGAGTTGGATTTTAATGGAGTATTCAAATTCATTCCCGAAAGTAATGAGTTAATCCTGATTTCAAAAGATATAGAAGCTCCAAATGGACTGGCTCTATCTCCAGACGAAAGATTTCTTTACGTTAATAAAATGGGAAATCCATTCTCACTAACTCCTCCAAAAATTATTAGAATTGACCTTAATAATATGAAAAGTGAAACCTTTTTTGATGGAAGTGAATTGTTGAAAAATCTTGAAGGAAATTATGATGGAATGAAGGTACATTCAAGTGGTAATATATTCACTTCCGGTCCAGGAGGCTTATTGGTTATTTCTCCAAAGGGTAAATTACTTGCCAGAATAGATTTTGGACACATAACAAATTGTGCATTTGATAAAGATGAAGATTACCTGTATGCGACTGGATTTGTTTCAAACCCAAAAGTATTTCGAATAAAGTTAAACGGTCAGGATAAAGAAGCAGTTGAATATCCTGATCAAGACAACGACTAAAATAAAAAAAGTCTAACCTAAATCAAACCCTCCCAAGTGAAGGGTTTTCATTTAAACCTCAGCCATATCATCTTCAGTAAGTTCTTGGATTTGTTATATTAGCTGTAACCATAAATCAATTAATATGAAATCTAATTCAGTTTTATTCACTAAAGAAAAAAGTATTATTAAATATAATGGGTCAAATGATTCAATTGATTGGAAAGTAGATTTTGATAAACATATTTCAGGTATTTCAAGAGTAGATGATTATGTTTTTGTAACAAAAAGAAATAACTGGGGAGTTTCAAATTCCACAAGTTTAATAGACTTTAAATCGGGTAAAAAACTTTGGGATTTAAAAGAAATATTTCACTCTATACATATAATTAAGGATGTATTAATTTTTAAAAATAGTACAAATAAATTTACAGCTATTGACATTAATAGTGGTATTGAAAAGTTTAGTTTAAAATCTCCTTTTAGATGGTCAACACCAAAAACATTTTTATTAAATGGTAAATTTTATATTTTTTCATATAAGACAGTTTATCTTCTTAATATAGATAATGGTAAACTAACCGAATCAAAACTTCCAGACAGGTTAAATGCTAAAGATTTAAAAGTGGGCTTTGTATTAGATGAGTTTCAAATTAATATAAATAATATTCCATCAAGTGATTCAGGTCATATGATTATGGGCGATGCAGGTGGCGCTGATATTGGAGGTGGAGATGCAGGTGGTGGAGATGCAGGCGGTGGTGGCGGTGATGGAGGGTGATAAAATAGCATAAAATTAACTTTAGTGTCGTTTTCTTTTAAACCAAAGGCATATCACCTTCAGTAAGTTCTACAATACACTTTACCAAGAATTAAACAAGCTACTAATGAAGTAAGTGAAGACTTGCTAATTCTTATGTGATAGATTGAGTTATTTATTTTTTGGTATATTAAATTATCTGAAAATCAATAAAATGAAAAATCTTTTTTTAATACCTATCTTTTTAATAGTTTTTTTTAGCTGTTCACCAGATGAAGAAACACAAGCTGTAACTAATAGTGTTCAAGCTACAACTCCAGAGCCTGAAGTTGAAACTCCCGAACCAGTAGTTGTTCAATATACTTTAACAGTAACAGCAGGAGACGGTGGAAGTGTAACTAATGGAGGAACATTTGATGATGGAACCTCCGTTTCAGTTACTGCTAGTGCCAATGAAGGATATGAATTTATAGGATGGGATGGGAATGATTCATCAAATGAAGCAATTACAATTACACTAAACTCAAATCAAACAATTCAGGCTCTTTTTCAATTGGTAATATCATCAGAAAACTATTATTCAAGTGGAGATATAATACCTATAGACCCTGTTATTTTTTATGATAGAGAATTAGATGTTAATGGGATTAAATTGATAACTGCAGGTGAAATTGGAGGTCAACAAGCTGTTCCCAATATTTGGATATATAAAACTGCACAATTGTTTAAATTACTTATGGACAAAGATTCAGAAGGAATTGATTCTGATGCACAGTTAAATATGATTAAAACTCTCAAAGGTGAAATAGGTTGGCATCAGCAATATCCTACTGGTCAACGAATTGCAAGGGGTGGTGGAAATGAATATTCTCCTGGTTTTTTAGGAGATTCTCGTAATCAATTTTATCCAGGTATAGAGGCTTTTGAAGATGAATTGACCTTAGATGATATGGTTTGGTATAAAAATATAGATAGCAGGGGTACAGGTGATGATGACATCAATGAAATTATTGAGCATACTCTTCACACTCTTCATCGTTTCGGAGTAAGAGGAGGAGTTGAAGGCTCAACTGAAGCATTAAATATAGAAGCTGAAGAAGAAGATGTCAGCAATACAGATGTTTTTCTTGCAATGAAAGAAGCCTACAATAACGGTATTTTTGATATTGAAGGGTATGGAGGTGATATTAACAATCGAGATGCCTGGCCAGTTATGCTAAAAGAATATCAGTACTTATTAACTTATGGAATGTGGGAATTTAGTGAGTTTTGGGAAGGAGGGAGTCTTTCTCCAGAATGGAATGACATCGCCAGAACCCCAGAAGGTGTTTTAGCAAATAATCCTTTGGGCTATCAGCTTTACAATATATATTTCAAGCCAGTAATCTCTAAACCAAATAAGGAGGTATTAAGAACAATGTTTCAAGATAATGACCAAGGAGAATCTGGATATACTCCAGATTAAACCAAAGGCGTATCACCTTCAGTAAGTTCTACAATACACTTTACCAAGAATTAAACAAGCTACTAATAAAGTAAG
>CAJQQG010000022.1 GCA_905480425.1 uncultured Flavobacteriaceae bacterium
ATTCTTTCTCAACCTAGTTTAAAAGAAAGTCCCCTGTATAGGAGAGTTTGTAATACACCTCTGTATATTAAAAGTATACCTAGGAAAACCACTGCTTAATAAATCAAAAATAACAAGACTACCATCACTTTAAATAAAAAAACAAGCTTTAAAAACAGTTTTGTATATTGTGTTCATAAAAAAAATCTTATTTAAAATGAAAAAAAGTATAACTATTTTACTCTGTTCTTTTTTGTTCATTAATTGCGATTCAAACTCAGCTGAGATGATCAATTTTGAGAAAAACGTATTAACAACTAAGGAATATTTCCAAGCCTTTTCTGATGAAAAACTTGATGAAATGAAAAGCTATGTGACCGAAGACTTTACGTGGTCACCTCCACCAACTGGAGTTGACTCGCTTGACATTGATACTTGGCACAATACCATGAAAGGTTTTAATGCTGGATTTGAAGAAATTAATTTCACTAAACAACTTTATTTTGCTGGCTTAGATGATAATCAAAAACCCAATGGAGATGTAAGAGTTTATGGAACATGGGAATCGTTAAATTCTGTCACAAAAAAACCAGTATTAATGGATTATTATGCTGTATTGTTCTTTAATGACGAAGGCAAAATTTATCACCAAAGTGAATGGTATAATGCAGCTGATTTAAACCAAAACTCTTTGGTAGATGTTGTTGCTGTAATTCCATTAACCAAAGGTTATCGCACATGGTATAAAGGCTTTATAAAAGACAACAAGAATAGAGAACAGTTTTGTGATGATTCTAGAACACTTGTCCATAGAGATGTAAAAGATCCAAACAAAGTTTCTGTTTATTTATATGATGTAGATATGTCAAAATTAGGAGAAATGATGACAGATCCTGCATTTGAGAAATTTGCACTTTCATTAGGAGAAGATTTAGCCAACAAAAAGGTTTATACCCTTAGTGCACTATAAACTTTATAACCAATTTCATTAGGAATATTTTCTTTTTATATCAATCCTATTTTAAACTCCAACGTCACTAATTAACTTTAGTGGCGTTAGTATTTAAAGATATGCTTGATTTGTTCTATTCTGTAAAGATGTCTTGTAATCTAATACTTTGAGAGGGTAAAACGCTATTAATGTTAGGGTTGTATGATTTTAAAGCTAAATAAAAAGAATCTATAGAGAATCCGAAAACTTCTTCAAAAAGTACTTCTTTGGTAACATCTGTTCTTCCTGATTTCCACCAATCAATAAATACTTTTTTAAATGCTTCAATCTCGGTGTTTCCTTGCCTTTGTAATTCTTTAACTAATGCAAGAAAAATAAAAACAGAATTAGAATAATTTTGGTCAGTAGCTTCAATAGTATTTCGAGGTTCAAAAAGAACAGGCGAAGATATAGCCACTTCTGTTACATTTGGAAATGCACCAGTCGTAAAGCGATTATAATTATAATATTGTTTTGGAAATATACTCTGTAAAGTTGATGCTCCCCCTTCAAATAAATATTTTAAATAAGACGGTTCAACTATTGAAGCATTAATTTGATATACGTGAAAATATTCGTGGGCAATAACACTAAATATAAAATTAGTATTATTTTGAATTTCATGGTTTTCGATTTCTAAAACCATAAAGCGAGAATTTTCGTTACCACTGATAGAATAGCCCTTATTATTACCAATAATATCCTGAAATGGTAAAACTTCACTCTCTCTCCAAGCAAAAATGTGCATTTCATCTTTTCCATCTCTCGGAGATATCTTTACTCTTGGGGTAATATGAACAACTGAATTTAAATTTCCCAAAATTATTTTAAATTCATTAATCCAATCAATTGGAAGATTATCACTTATATTATAATAAAAATTATACCCATCCCTTCCTTGAATACCTTCTAAATTACTTATATCTAATTCACTTATTGGATTGGCCGTTGGTATTAACTCAAATAAGGCTTGATATATTTTATTTGAATCTAAAGTTATTATGAGTGTTTCTGAAACTGAAGCGCTTTCTTCCCATCCTATAAATTGATACCCTTCATTAGGCATTGCAGTAATGGTTACTTCTGTTCCATCACCAAATGTTCCGCCATCGGTTACACTTCCTCCGTCACCTGCTGTTATAGTTAAAGTATATTGAACAACTAATGGTTCGGGAGTTTCAGCTTCAGGCTCTGGAGTTATAGTTTGAGCAGTATTAGTTGGTGCTTGTGTTTCTTCATCTGGTGAACAGCTAAAAAGAACCAATAAAAGGATAGGTATGAATAATACTTTTTTCAAATGAATAACTTAGGGTTAATATACCAAGAATATAGAGTAAGCCATCACACAAACAATGGTAAGACTTCACTTACTTCATTTGTAACTTCTTCCATTCTTGGTAAAGTGTATTGTAGAACTTGCTGAAGATGATATGACTGTGGTTTAAAAGAAACGCCACTAAATTTAATTACAAAGCTCTTCAGGTTATTATTGAGCTAACGATGGTACAAAAAAATCCCCGCTATTAAACGAGGATTCTGTTTTTTGAACTTCAAAAAATTTATCTTCTTGTCCAATTATTAATTACTCCGGCTTCTGTAGTTGTGACAGCACTGTTATAATCTTCAGCGAAATCCCATACAAAAGTATTAATATTAACTACTCCTGTTTGTATGTTGGTTGTAGAATTATTATAGGTATAGCTTAATGAATTGAAATCAGGACCAGGTGATGTGTTTTCCCATGAAAATTCTGTTGTAGTATTATTGGTTTGTGTAGCCCCGTCTTGATTAAAATCACCAGTAAAAATAGATTCATTTGTGGCAGACCCGGAACCAACATATGTAAGTGTAGTTTCAAAATCTACGGAAATCCCAAATGCATTAATAAATGATCCTGAACCATACCAAACACCAATTATTGGGTCAAGTGAAATTAATTCAAAAAGGGCTTGAAATGTTTGATTTGAATTTAAAGTTATTATTAGACTTTCACTTGTGGAGTCATTTCCTTCCCATCCCGCAAAAAAATAACCTTCACTTGGTGTTGCAGTAATAGTTAATTCGGTCCCTTCGTCATATGTCCCTCCCTCTGTTGAAATAGTCCCTCCTTCAGATGCTGATACAGTTAAGGTATATTGAACAGTAGTTTGAATATCGTCTTTATCACATGATAATAAAACACTCATTATAGTTATTAGAAATATTTTTTTCATTTTTGTTAGTTTATGGTTATAGTATCAAATATCAAAAAACCAACTAAGTTATTTCAAAATTCTAATATTAAAAAGGTGGTTTTTTATGAATCTTTAAATATTTACTCGTTTTTTTAAACTATTACTAAAAAAATCACAAATCCAAGTACTTAATTAATAAACAAAGGCAAATCTTCATTTACTTCATTAGTAGCGTTTTCTTGTTTTAGGATTTTCTTCTGATATAATACTCTTCAGCTAGTATTCCTAAAAGGCTTAAATCGACACTAATATTGGAAGATATTTTATTTGATGAAAAACTATAAAACTGGTTTTGGCAAATTGATGAATGCCCAGTAGATTAATAAG
>CAJQQG010000023.1 GCA_905480425.1 uncultured Flavobacteriaceae bacterium
GGTTATATACTAACTACAAGAACTAGTGTCTAATCTGAAAACGATTCTAAAAACCCCACCCCATGTTTAGAAATCAGATAATGTTTAGAAACTTTTAGCTTTTTATATCAAATGGTTAGTGAAAAAAGATCTAATTTGTTGCCAATATGTTGCCAATTAAACAATAAAAAAACCGCAACATATTTTAAAACAGTATGTTACGGATAATTAAAGTACCTTGGGTGGGAATCGAACCCACACTCCCGAAAGAACTGGATTTTGAATCCAGCGCGTCTACCAATTCCGCCACCAAGGCTTGAGGCCTCAAAAGTAATAAATTATTTATTTGATTTAATTAAAATCAACAATAATGCTATCCGTTAATTTATTTTTAAATTTACAATCTTAATGATCTCTATGGAAACTCCCGCTAAAATTTTTTCTTGTACTCAAAGCACAGAACTTGCTAACGCTATTGCAGCCAAATACGGTGCTGAAATTGGAAAAGTAAATTTTTCACGTTACAGCGATGGAGAATTCCAACCTTCTTTTGAAGAATCTGTTCGTGGTGCTCGTGTTTTTTTAATCGGATCCACAAACCCCTCATCTGAAAATTTAATGGAATTACTTTTGATGTTAGATGCAGCAAAGCGTGCCTCTGCTAGACACATAACCGCAGTAATGCCCTATTTCGGATGGGCGCGACAAGACCGAAAAGACAAACCTAGAGTTCCCATTGGGGCTAAACTTATTGCTAAATTATTAGAAACCGCAGGGGCAACCAGAATCATAACTATGGATTTACATGCAGATCAAATTCAAGGTTTTTTTGAAAGACCTGTAGACCATCTATATGCCTCCACTATTTTTCTACCCTACATAAAAGACCTGAAATTAACCAACCTGACCATTGCCTCACCTGACATGGGAGGTTCTAAACGTGCCTATGCTTATTCTAAGTTTTTAAGTAGCGATGTTGTTATCTGTTATAAACAAAGAGAAAAAGCAAATATAATTTCTCATATGGAGCTCATCGGAGATGTTAATGGGAAGAATGTTATTCTTGTAGATGACATGGTAGATACTGCTGGAACCCTTACTAAAGCAGCTGACTTAATGATTGAAAGAGGAGCCATCTCAGTTCGAGCTATTTGTACCCATGCCTTACTTTCCGGAAATGCATATGAAAAAATTGAAGCCTCTAAACTTGAAGAGTTAATCGTAACCGATTCTATCCCTGCAAGAATTAGCCACCCTAAAGTAAAAGTATTATCTTGCGCCCCATTATTCGCTGATGTTATGCATAATGTGCATTCAAATAAGTCGATAAGTTCAAAATTTATAATGTAATCTTAATTTAAAAAAAATAATGAAATCTATTACCATTAAAGGATCTAAAAGAGAAAGCGTAGGCAAGGTAGCTACCAAAGCCTTACGCAATGCTGGCAGTGTTCCATGTGTATTGTACGGAGGAGGCGAATCCCTCCACTTTTCAGCACCGGAACTTGATTTCAGCAAACTAGTTTATACTCCAAACGCTCATACTGTTGTTATTGATTTAGATGACGGATCAAAAGTAAATGCAATTTTACAAGACATCCAGTTCCATCCATTGAACGATAAAATTCTTCATGTAGACTTTTATAGAATGTTTGATGATAAAGAGGTGGCGATGAACATTCCTGTTAAAGTTGAAGGAGCTGCTCCTGGTGTTTTAATTAGTGGTGGAGTTTTATCTCTTAACAAGCGTAAGCTTAGAGTAAAAGCATTACCAAAAAACCTTCCTGATACTATTGTAATAAATATTTCAGAATTAGAGCTTGGGAATAAATTATATACCGCAGAACTACAAAAAGAAACCTATAAAATTCTTCATCCAGACAACACGGTTGTTTGTCAAGTAAGAACATCTAGGGCTGCCATTTTAGTTGAGGATGAGGAGACTGAAACAGATGCGGAAACTCCTACTGAAGAAGGTGCTGAACCAGCTGCTGAGACTCCCTCAGAAAGCTAAACCATTATTTTCATCAGAAAAGATAAAGCATGTGGCCTCAAAACCACATGCTTTTTTTTATTTTAGCAAGGATGTTTTCTCTAAAGCGTATATTTTCAAAAAAAACACCTTCTTTGGCTATGAAGAAATTCTTAATTGTAGGACTGGGTAATATTGGTGATCAATACCAAAACACTCGTCATAATATTGGCTTTTCTATTCTAGATCATATAGCCTCTATAAATGAATGCCTCTGGGAATCAAAAAAATTAGCAAACTATACCGTTTTAAAAAAGAAAGGACGACAGTTTATTCTCATTAAGCCTACAACATTTATGAATAGAAGCGGAAAAGCAGTAAGGTATTGGGCACTAAAAGAAAATATTCCACTAGAAAACATTCTCATCTTAACTGATGAAATTCACCTTCCCTTTGGAACCCTTCGAATTAAAGCAAAAGGAAGCCCCGCAGGTCATAACGGATTAAAAGACATCGAAAGTGAACTAAACACTCCTCACTATGCTCGTTTGCGTTTTGGTATTGGTCAAGAATCAAAACCTTTTGACCAAGTTAAATTTGTACTAGACCCTTGGAATGCAACTGAAGAAAAAGTCTTAACACAGCGTATCGAAAAATGTGGTGAGGCGATTATTTCTTTTGGATTGGAAGGCTTAGCAACTGCTATGAACCGTTATAACGGAAAATAATGCACTACTGGGTTTGAAATTGATATATTTCTGATGCAGATTGATTTCCCTGAAGATCTTTGCTGATAATTTGCCAAAAATAAACTGTATTTGGGATTAATACCAGTGTTACTTGTTGTGAGGTGATTGCCTCACGCTCTGCATTTAAAGAACTGCTAGAGGTGCCTAAATAAAAATCATAGCCCTGAATATCATTATCTAAATCATTTCCCTCCCATTCAAAAGTAAAACCATTACTAGCATTCAATGATACTATTAATTCATCTGAAGGCGCTACTAATATTGCGGGAAAGGGGAAATGACTTGCCTGAGGATTACCTTCCAAATAAAAATGCCAAATAGAACTTTTACCTTCTTCCAGTGTAAGAGAAGATTTGGAAATAACGTACCATTGATATGGAGCACCACTGGTTAAAATAATAGATTCTGTGAGTAAGGAAGTAGAAACGGTTTGCTGTTCTCCTGTTAAAGTATTTTGAACTATCAAATTATAGGATTCCGTATTTAAGGTGGCTGTCCATTGAAAACGTACTTGCCTTTCTAAGTCATTAATTCGGGTTGCGGTATTACATGTATTCAAATTACTAGGCGCAAGTAATAGTGAAGGCTCAGGCACTGGAATAGGATCAGGCCCACAACTAAAAAAAACAAACAATAAAAAGAAAGCTAGATACCTCATCGTTTTAATAATTTAAAAGTTTCAGTATAGCTACCGTACTCTATTTTAAGTAAATACAACCCCTTTTTATACTCACTCATTGGAATCGTAATAACTTTATTTTCAAAAGATTGTTGCTCTTGTTTCCATAGTAAGTTTCCTGTCCCAGAAAACAGCGAAATCTTGGCAGCTTGATCCTTAGGTAAAATAAGAGTTGCCTTGTTAACTACTGGATTAGGAAAAACGGCTGCCTGCTTATCTAAATTGATCCATTGCTCAAAGATTCCTTGGCATAAATTGTTTGTAGTAACACGAATAAAATTAACTTTTTGCGTTAAGGGTATTTGAATTTTATCAGTATCTATTGCTGAAATAGTTTTATCATTCACTGAAATAATATAGTCACTCCCCCCCGTTAAAGAAAGATTCAATAAAGAGTCTTGAGTATTTAAAACCGATTGAACATCTAGTGAAGGAGGTGCTGTGATTTCAGTTTCAAAACAATATTCAAAATTGGGAAAAGAATCTGTACGAACACATATATCATAGCTTCCAGCTGCTAAATTTGCTACTATTTTTCCCTGGGTCGAAAAAGTAACTTCTTTTTGAAAGCCGAAAGGACCTATAATATCTGCTTTATAAAAGTACTCTGCTCTTGCACCAAAAGTTAAAGAACCATTATCCTTATCAGGACAACTAGTATTGGTCTTGGTCAATCCTATATTTTGAGCAGAAAAAACATCACAAACATCTCCAATACCATTTTCGTCAATATCTGCTTGATCTTCATTGTTTAACAAAGGACAATTGTCCTGTGCATCAACAATAGTGTCAAAATCACTATTAATCATTGGAATGCCTTGTAAACAAAATTCAAGAGAGAAGTTTATTAACCTACCCGTATCTTCAGTGTACTTATCAAGTATAATTAAAACCCACCTTCCTTTAACTGAAGTCCCATATAGAGAACTTATGTTTTGAGAAGGAATAAAAGAGCCTGTAAAAGGTGCAGAGGATTCGGAAATATTAACGGCTGCTTCTTGATCAAAAAGTGTTTGTGAATAGTTATCGTTAGAATCTCCCAGCTCATTACTCAATAAGTATCTAGTCCCTCCTGGGGACTCTAAATAAAGAGTTAAATCACTTACCCATGTATGTTCAATATCCACTAATACGTTCACATCCAAAATAGGTAAATCATAATTTATAATAATATCAGCTGTTGTTTGTCCTTCTTGGGAATCAGTCGAATCTTGTAATGGTTTTGGCAAGCTTGTAGCCTCAACTTCTAAGCAAGAAATTTCGCTTGTGCGGAAAGAAAAAATTTCCGAAAACATTGCTTCATCACAGATGTTTTTATGTTTTACTTTCCAAAAGTATTGAGTGTCTTCAGTTAGATTTCTTATCATTAGCTGACTCTTAGAAACAATCGTATCTGTAAGTAATTCATTGAAATTTTCATTTAAAGAAAGTTGAACTTGTGCTAAATCTGAATTTATATCACTTTCCCATAAGAGTAACATATTTAAATCTTGAGCAATCGCATTGTCAGTTGGTGAAATTAATTCTGCAGGCTGTAAAATATCTGAACGTTGCTTCAATATGAAATCAAAACCTTGAACCTCATTACTTGTAATAGTTTCTAAAACAAAATTATAATCAGCTGGTTCCAACGATGTAATGCCAGTTAAAGTTATTGAACCAAAGGTATTAGCTGTTGAATAGGTGTCTCTTGAAAATTGTGCTTGGACACCATTAGGCAAATCATTTAGTTGGAGTGAAAATGAACCTGTAAATGCCTCTTTACGTTCCAACGTGAAGTCATATTGAATTGAATTTAAGCCACAATTTTCTTTAAGGTATTCTTCAAATTGAAGAACCAGATCACTTGACTGAATGATAAAATTAGTTTCATTTATCGCAAAAAATATACCTTCTTTAGCTTTGATCTTAAGTCGTGCCTGCGAAGTGTCTATGGTATTGGGAATTAAAATTTCTGCTAAGCCTGTATTGGGAATATCATCTGCTAGTAGGTTTGAAAAAGTCAGTCCTCCATCTGTAGAAAGATAGATTGTTACGGTTGAAGCATTAATTGGGCTTTGGTCAGTATTAGCTACATTCCATTCAATGGTTTGTCTTGTGCCCCCCCTCCAAACCTCTGATGGGTCATTCTGTGAAGTCACCTCAAAAGGTCCTGCAGACCCTAAAACATTAATTACTAGCTGATCTTGTGCTAACTGAATACTACTCCCGACTGGCTTTCTAACACTCAGGCCCCATTTCATTGATCGCGCTACTAATGGAACTGTTTCCCAAGCATCATCTAGTCCTGGATTTTCTTGTGTTAAATTACCCAATAAGATTTGATTCATATTGGGGAGAGTTCTGGTCGGACTCTCAGATGGAGGAAGAGAACGAGCTAAAGCTCCAATTGCGTCATAAGGTCCGAAGCTAGCAGAAGTTACCTGGCCACTATCTAACTGTTCCCAACAATAGGTCGATCCTGATTCGCTTTCAACATTTGCTGGACTTAATTCATAGGCAGTACCTATAGGAATGGAATAATCAATCCCTGCATCTACACTAAAGGCAGGAAAGCTGTTATTTTCAGTACTAGCACATTGAAAAGTAGGTAATTGCTCTAATATATTTTGAATACTATAATAATGAAAATATGGATCGCCATGTAATTGTACATTATCTTCTCCTGTAATTCCAGCATAGGCCATTATGGTAGAGCCACT
>CAJQQG010000024.1 GCA_905480425.1 uncultured Flavobacteriaceae bacterium
AGCTACCGTTAGTACAACCATTTATACTGGTACTTCATCTTTTACTATAACTGGAGGAAGCTTTTCTGCATACTATAGCGGTGCAGATGCTAGTTGGAATGTTAATAAATATTTAGAGGCAAACCTTGAAAGTAGTACCACCATTAAAAAGTATATAGGTTGTGCGAACATCATAATCATTGGTGTTAAAGGTAGATCCGCTTTCAACTTGAAGACGGCTTGACCTAAGAGGACTTAAAAGATTAAATGTCCCAGAAGGCTTTCTAACGTAAATGTTACCAACATTGTGTCCTGATGAAATTAATGATCCTGTATTACTTGAGACAAAAGAAAGGGTACCCACGCTCTGAAACTCCATCAAAGGATCGTAGGTGACAGAACTATGAACTTCAAGAGTTTTACCCGTCATATTGAACTTAGGAGTATTGGTAACCCCAGTCCAATTCATATTCTTACAGCTTTCGTCAGTCACATTAAGTGTTACTATTTGATTGGCAGCAGAAAACGAATTACTATCAAAAAATATATTGTCATCACTACTGGGTGTGGTAGTATGAAATATGTTCCCACCAGATGACGTAGCCCAGTGTGAAGAATAATTAGACCAATTTCCTGATCCACCTACCCAATAATAGTTATCTTGAGAATGTAGATTCTTTAAAAAGAGAAATGCAAAACAAAAAAAAAGCTTTTTAATCAATTAGTTATTTTATGGTTATTTAGTAGTAAAAAACTAATTAATTGATTTTTTGTTTCATAAATTGCATAGATATTTTTCTTCCTTTTATTTGCAATATTTTTTGACCATTTTGACTTTATTATTATTTTTTTGCAATATCTTTTTCAATATTAGACATGGATATTAGTGTAAGCCTATTTCAATTTATAAATGCAATGATTCTTTTTTCAATTTCACTTGTTGGAATTGTTTTGTGTTTTATCATTTATATAAAAAGAGAGTCTAATTTTTCCTACAATCATTATACGATTGTATTAATCTTGACTATTTGTTTTAGACTATCTACTGGGGCTATTTTTATCATCTCACCAAATAGTGAAATTTCAAGAATAATTCTTAACATAAGACCACTATTTCTTCTATTACTTCCTCTTCAGTATTTATATATAAAAGCGCTTCTACTGAGAAACAGAGGTGGAGATTTAAAAGATTTATACCATTTAATATTACCTGTCTTTTTAACTACAATATTAGTTTCTAATGGAATTGAAAAAACTTTTGCCTTTACAGTAACGAGCATTGGGGTAATTATTACTTATTGTTCTGCGTATTTGATTTTATCTATATATTTTGTTTCATCATTTAATAAAAAAACTAAGAGAGTTTATGCTTTTGAAAATAAACAAGAATTCATTAGGAAAAAATGGATGTTTCAAATTCTATCTTCAGTTTTTTTAGCATTAATCATACTTTTTTATTCCCTTTTTAAAGAATTTTTAAATGAAGATTATTTATTTGGACAAATTTATACCGCCAATGCAGTTTTATGGCTCTATTGTTTTATTATACTTTTCAAAACACCTGATTTTTTATACGGTATTAATTACACAGAAGACAAAAATATTTCAAATAAATTATGGTTAAAAAAACCAAAAAAAATTATTTTGAAAAAAGATGTTGAATTAAACATCAAAATATTTCAAAATATAAAATCTATTCAAATCTCATTAGAGAAATTATTTGAGACTTCTAAAATTCATAGAAATGATTTTAGTGATGCGACTCTAGCAATCAAATTAAATATCCCTGTTAGTCATGTTAGACTGATATTCAAATACTATTCAAATTTTACTCTTTCAGAGTTAAAACATTATTTGAGAATAAATGATGCCATTAAAATAATCAAAAAAAATAAAGGGGATATTTTACTTAAACAAGTCGGTGCAGTAGTCGGCTACAAAACATATTCTTCATTTTATAGAGAATATAACAAATACAAAGATTTTTGATTTAGTATTAAAATATTAAGGTAAGTTTTTTATTAAAAAATTTATACCGTTTTTACTTAATATATTTTCAATATCGCCTTGTGAGTATCCACGATTTTCTAAAAGACTGTCAAATTTCTGAAGATCTGCAATTGTTTCTAAATCATGCGGACATTGTTCTTTTCCAAAGCCACCATCAAGGTCAGAACCTATCATAACGTGTTTTGAATTTCCTGCCAATTGACATATGTGATCTATATGCTCAATAATTGTTTCAAGTACCAAGCCACTTTCTTTTGGGTCGTTAACTCCTCGTTGCCAATTAGAAGTCATCATCCAGGCATCAAAAGCCATTCCAATAACGCTTCCACGTTCCAATAGTGCTTTAATTTGACTGTCATCAAACTGCCTATTGTGAGATACAAATTTCCTGCAATTGCTATGGCTTGCCCACAAAGGTCCATCATAAACGGCTAATGTTTCCCAAAAACTTTGATCACACAAATGGGTTGCATCTAAAATTAGTGATAACGAGGCTATTTCTTTTAATAAGGCTTTTCCTTTAATACCTATTCCTCCAACAGAATCCGTTCCAAAAGCATAGGTTCCTGGACCGTAATGGGCAGGACCTATAGCACGTAGGCCCTGATCATAAGATTTATGAAGATGATCAAGAGAAACAATTGAATCTGCACCCTCTAAACTTAACACAAAACCTATCGGGCATTTTATGGGATCTATTTCCCATTTTGATAAATGCTCGGAAAGTTCTTTTTTAGATTTAATTCGTTTGAGCTCTCCTGCTTGTTCCATTTCTTTATACCAAGCTAACTGACCTTGAGTTTGTGCCCAAGCTTGCTCCGGAGATTTCCATCCTGGTAGAGGGTTTTCTTCTTTTACATAACGTGCGATTTGTGTTGCAACACAAAGTCCAATATTTCCTTCACGAAGGGCTGAAAAGCTAACCGTTCCTTTTCCCCTATCAGGAAGATCAGTCATTCCAATTTCTTGCAGACGAATTTCTCCAACCGTTTTTCGTAAGTCACGATTCCACTCCATTGCGTTCATGGAAAGGTCTAAATGAGCATCAAATATAAATTTCATTATTTAAAAAGATAAATGATATGAACGAGCTTCAATTTCCCAAGGAGTGCCAAGTTCTCCTTCAGTTACAGTATACGCCTTATTGTATTTAGCAACGGTAGGGCATATATGGTAGGGTATTCCATAAAATAAGTCCCCTACTTTAAAATTATTTTCTTGTTTATACTCCAAAATTAAATGCTCTTCACTTTGCCCTTTATGTACAGCTTTTTCTAATCCAAAAATCTCTACTCGAGGTAAAGACATTTCAGAAGCTATTGCTTTATGGCCTAAATCAAAACAAAAAATATTTTTATTTGGTTTACTGATTAATCGAGTGACAACTACTGCAGCATTTAGAAAAGGAGATTCTTTCCATATACGTTTATATCCTAAATCCCAAAGTAAAGTAGTTCCGGGACTTAACACCACATTTGAACGAAGCGAATGTGGGTAAAAGCTCGGAGAACCACCCGCTATAATAGTAGGAACTTTTATTCCATTTTGATTAAGTTTTTTTATAAGATCGTCAACTGCCTCAAAAGCATTAGTAGATTGAATGATTTTATCTTCTAAATCCAAGGGCCTAAGATGTCCATCGTATACATGTAAGCCTAATGAGGTTAAAGAAGAAGATTCTACTATGACTCGGTATAGTTCAGCAGCCATTTCTGGCACAATTCCAGTACGATTCATTCCATTATTGATATCAACCCATAAGTTCAATTTGACATCTTGTTCTTGGGCTAATTTATTAAAGATTGCCAATGAATCAAGATTATCTACTAAGGTTGAAAATTGAATAGAAGGATGTTTTTTTTGATACTTTATAAACTGGGCTAATTTTTCCTTTGTAGGTTGTAATGCAAGTAAAATTTGCTCAACTCCGCAAGATATCAAAAGAGCTACTTCTCCTAAGGTTGCACATTTAAAACGTCGAATGCCCGCTTCCATTTGAAGGTCAATCACTTTTGCCATTTTATAAGTCTTAACATGAGGCCACAATCGTTCTGTACTTCCAGCAATTTTAATCATAGAAGCAATATTTTTTTTAATCCGTTCAGGAAAAACCAATAGACCTGGAGTTTGAAGTTTATCTTCTTCAGCAACTTTATACCAATCTGATGTATTCATTTTATTTAAGATTCTAATAAAAACATCGCTTCTATCTCTACAGCAATATTTTGAGGTAATGACATTCCTACTGCACTACGAACACCAATGCCATATTCTTTTCCAAAAATATCTGCCATTAATTCGCTAAATCCGTTAATCACATAAGGATGATCTTCAAATTCAGGAGTGGCGTTTACCATTCCTAAAACTTTTATAACACGTTTAATCTTTACAGAAGAGTCTGTATGTGTAACAATAGAAGATAGCATGGTAAGTCCAACTTGACGAGCAGCAAGTTTAGCTTCTTCCTTATTTAAAACGGATCCAACTTTTCCTTGCATCAAAGTTCCATCATTTAAAACAGGTCCTTGACCCGAAACGTATAAATGGTTATCTAAAATAAGTACAGGCTTATAAACACCTGCCGGTGGAGGTGCTGGTGGTAAAACCAAGCCCATTGCCTCTATTTTTTCTCTTAATTGTAAGCTCATTTAAATAAAATTTTCTAATACTAAAACTCCTAACAGTCCACTTATGCCAATGGAAGTTTCCATTACCGTCCATGTAGATAAGGTGTCTTTAATACTTAAGTTAAAATACTCTTTGAACAGCCAAAAACCACTGTCATTTACATGTGAAAGCATCAAACTCCCAGATCCAATTGCCAAAACCATAAGTTCTGGACTCACGCCAGAGCTTTGAACTAGGGGAAGAACAATTCCTGCAGTAGTAAGACCTGCAACAGTTGCAGAACCTACTGAAAAACGAATTAAAGTTGCTATTAACCAGGCAAGGATTAAAGGGGACAAAGAAGTGGTTTCTAACAAACTACCAATATACTGACTTACCCCACTATCAATTAAAATTTGTTTTAAAGCACCCGCCCCAGAAATAATTAACAAAACCATGGTAATTCCAGAAGCCGCAGTACTAAAAATTTTCATGACTTCCTCCATAGAATTACCCCTTGATAATCCCAGTGTATAAATGCCTATTAAGAGTGAAAGTAAAAGAGCAATAACAGGATTTCCAAGGAATTCAATTAAAGAAAAAATAGTACTCCCAGGGGTTAAAAAATTGAGGGTAATCGTTGAAAACCCAATAAGTAGAACAGGTAGTAACGCAGTAAGAAGACTGTTAGATAAACTAGGTAAATCAGATTCCTCAAATATTTTTGAAGCCATAAATTCTTTGAGTGGTTTTGCTTCAACCTTTGGAATAAAACGCGTTAATAATGGTCCTGAAATAAGAATTGAAGGAATGGCAACCACAATTCCATAAAGCAAGGTTTTTCCAATATCAGCTTCAAACATAATAGATAAAGCAGAAGGTGCAGGATGTGGTGGCAAAAAGCCATGGGTTACTGAAAGTGCAGCCAACATTGGTAAAGCTATGGATATTAAAGACAAGCCAGTAGCGGAAGCAACGGTAAAAACTAATGGAACTAAGATCACAAAACCAACAGAGTAAAACATTGTAATTCCGACTACAAATCCGGTAATCATTACAGCTGTTTTAGTATTCTTAACACCAAAGAAAGCAATAAGACCATTGGTTATTTTTTGGGCAGCTCCGCTTTCAGCCACTAATTTTCCAAGCATAGCACCAAGCCCCAAAATCATGACTAAAAAGCCTAAGGTATTGCCGATACCTTTTTCGATGGAGGTTACAATTGTATTTAGTTCCATGCCCTGACCTATCCCAATAGCAATAGATACAAGTATGAAAGCAATAAATGCATTAAGTCTAAAAACGATGATCAGTAAGAAGAGGAATGAAATTCCAAGAGAAATGATTAGTAATGGCATATGTTAAAAATAATAAAATGCTGGAAATATGCTACTATTAATGATAAATGATTTAGTGAAATTTATATATAATTATGGGTTGTAATATTTTAAAATAAAAACTCATTTTGTTATTAAGTTGAGGGATTTATTATCTTTAATTAAGTTCTATTAAAATGATACAGTCTTATAAAAAATCACCAAAATTAGCAACATCTTATGATGCAATTTTAATTGGATCTGGAATTGGATGCCTTTGTACAGGTGCACTACTCTCTAAAACCGGAAAAAAAGTATTATTGCTGGAAAGACATTATACCGCTGGTGGTTTTACACATGTTTTCAAGCGTAAAGGCTTTGAATGGGATGTTGGTATTCATTATATTGGAGAAGTTCAAAGACCAGATAGTGTATTAAGAAAATTATTTGATTATGTATCAGATAAAAAATTGCATTGGGATGATATGGGAGATGTTTATGACCGAATTATCTTGGGTGAAAAGCATTATGATTTTGTGAAAGGTGTAGATAATTTTAAATCCCAAATGATCAAATACTTTCCTGATGAAAAATTGGCAATTAACAAATATGTTGATTTGATTTTTTCAACTAATAAAGCCGCATCTAAGTTTTATATGTATAAGACATTACCTGAATTTATAAGTACATTTTTAGATAGTTATATGAGGAAAAAATATTTAAAATTTTCTGATCGAACAACCTATGATGTTTTAAGTGAACTAACTACTAATCAAACTCTTATTAAGGTTTTGTGTGGGCAATATGGAGATTACGGTCTTCCTCCCAAACAAAGCAGTTTTGCAATGCACGCTTCTGTTGCAAAACATTATATGCAAGGTGGAAGTGTTCCCGCAAAAGGTTCGTCGCAAATTTTAAAGACCATTGAAAAAGTAATTGAAAAAAGTGGTGGAACTATCTTAGTTCGAGCCGATGTAGATAAAATTATCGTAGATAATAATAAAGCCAAAGGAGTTAGAATGACTAATGGGAATCATTTTTATGCAGATATTATTATTAGTGGTACAGGTGTTTTTAACACCTTCGAAAATTTACTTCCCTCAGATGTAATTTATCGTCATAAGTTAAATGAAAAATTAAAAAAAGTTAATCCGTCTGTAGGATATGGCTGTTTATACATAGGACTTGATGGTTCTCCACAAGATCTGAAGCTTCCCAAAACAAATTTTTGGATTTATCCAGAAGATCTGGATCATGATAGCTGTGTAGAGCGTTTTTTAGATGATAACAACGCAGAATTTCCCCTAGTATATATTTCTTTTCCTGCCTCAAAATTTTCAGATTGGTCTGAACGTTATCCCGGAAAAAGTACAATAGATATAATAACTATGATTCCTTATGAGGCATTTGCAAAATGGGATGGAACTAAATGGAAAAAACGCGGTGAAGATTACGAAATTAAAAAAGAAGAATTTTCTCAACGTCTTCTTAAACACTTATACGAACAATTACCACAACTAAAAGGATCTGTTGAATATTATGAATTTTCTACTCCTTTAACAGCTGAACATTTTTCTAATTATAAACAAGGTTCACTTTACGGAATTGATCACAACCCAAATCGCTTTCAACAAAAATTCTTAAAACCCAAAACAGCAGTTAAAGGTTTGTATTTAACGGGTCAAGATATTGTCACTGCGGGTGTAGGAGCAGCATTATTTTCAGGTTTAATTACTGCAGGAGCTATAACTGGTATTAATTTTATAAAAAGAATTTTTAAAGAATAAAGCACTTTGAAGAAAAATTTTCTAAAGTTGATCTTAAAAAACATTTTATGTCACTTGGATATTCTGGTTATTCATTGTTGGGATTGGGTGTAGATGAGGTAAAAGTTGTCTTGGAGAAATGCCTAAAAGAGAATATATACTTTAAAGTCTGGGAGTTAAACTATAAAGGTAATGGCTCAATTCCAGACGACTGGTGGGAAGGAAAAATTGCTTATTATAGATAAAAAATCAATAAATTGAGTGTTTATAAAGACATAATATGTTACCCTGTTGATGACAAAAACAAACGTTTTTTACTAGGGAAAAAGGGAAGTAATGAAATGCTAGCTATTGGTTTAAATCCAAGTACAGCCAACGAAGATAATTTAGATCCTACCTCAAGAAATATTCAAGCCATTGCACAGAATAATGGATGTGACGGTTGGTGGTTGATTAACCTTTACGCCCAGAGAACTCCAAAGCCAAGTAATCTCCCAAAAAAAGTTAATCAAGTTATTGTAAAAGAAAACATTGATTTTATTAAAGAGCTTATCAATAACGATAATGATATATCTAAAATTCTTTTTTGCTGGGGAAACCATATAAATGATCACTCTTATTTAAAAAAACAAGCAGATCAAATAATT
>CAJQQG010000025.1 GCA_905480425.1 uncultured Flavobacteriaceae bacterium
CAGGTATTAGAGAGTAGGCATTGTTACCCCAAACTAAAAGTGAACCGTCTGACTTTAAACCAGCTGTAGTTTTGTAATAAGTTTGAATTTTAGCCCATTTACTGTTGGAATCATCATATTTAATTCTTCCGAGTGTATCGCCTTCCTTGACATTTATTTCAGGAATATCATATAATTGATCCGGTAAAATTGAGAAGCCTTGACCCGTTCTGAGTGTTACAATACCCTGACCACCAGAAATGTTAGAATTAGAATTAAACGACCACCTAAAATAATAATTTGTGTTTGGAGTTAATCCATTTTTTTTAAAAAAGAAGGTTTTTAAGTTGAAGTCTTCATTTTGACTGATCGATCCTAAGACGTGTTTTGTTAAATTATTAGGGTCTTCACCAAAATATAATTCAATGTCACCAGAAACAAGTAAACTACTGCTTTTGTTAACCTCTAATGCAATTTTAACTCTTTCTGATCTAGTCTCAGATTGACGCCGATCATAATTGATAATGAAGTTACTTTGTGAACCTCTATAATCATACTGAAAATTACCTTTTTCTTGAGAGAATAGTGCGTAGTTTGGAACCAGTGCTATTATAAAGAATAGCAAATTGAATATTTTAGAAAAAGAAAAAAAAGTTTTCATTTTTGTAAAACAATAGTTTCAACAATTAATTTTAAATAAAATTATAACAAATATACCATTTTTTTACTGTAAAAAAATCGTTTGTAATGAATAAAAAAAGCCTCCCATAAAAAATGGAAAGCTTCTCATCGGTTGTAAACATAGAGTCTAGACTCAAGCTACAACACACAACTTCTTTATTGGCGGTCTGGACGGGACTCGAACCCGCGACCCCATGCGTGACAGGCATGTATTCTAACCAACTGAACTACCAGACCTAATTGGCGTGTGCAAATATACGCTCGATTTTGAATTTGCCAAACAATTCGACGCCAAAAACAAAGAAGATTTATATTAATGAACTTATCGTTCTATAAAACTGCGTCAATAGCTTCTGCATAGGTTGTTTTTGGCGATACACCAACGTGCCTTCCTACAAGCTCTCCTTTATCAAAAACTAAAACAGTTGGAATGTTTCGAACTCCGTATTTTGCTGCAAATTCTTGATTTGCATCAACGTCCACTTTCCCTACGACTGCTTTTCCGTCATAATCGTTACTAATCTCCTCAATAATTGGACCTACCATCCTGCAGGGACCACACCATGCTGCCCAAAAATCAACGAGAACAGGCTTGTCTGATTTAAGTACAACTTCATTAAAAGTTGCGTCTGTAATTTCTAATGCCATTTTATATTTATTTTGTATCCGCAAATGTACTTCTTTTAAAAGAATCCTATGAATTCACATAATCAAATTTACTTATCAACGAATGGGTTTTATCGATACATTTAATTCAACTTATACTGCCAGTTGTTCTTATCCAATAAGGTTAGTAATTCTGATGTAATTTTAATCTTTTGTTTTTTACTTTTTAAAGCTAATTTTACTTTTTTATTTGAATCATAAACATTAAACATGAGTTGATTATCTCCTTTAAAAAGTCTTAAATCATCTTCAAGTTGTTTGATTTTTTCTTGTTCAAGCTGAGATATTTCCAATTGTAGCGTTAATTTTTTAGCATTATTTTCTACCGTATTTTGAAGCATTTCAAATTGCAAATATTGCATTCTTGGAGCCCCTACTTTTCCAGTCTCCCTATTAGTCCATCCTTCACGAATCATTATCCGGATTCTAATAAATTGATTCACTACCAAAAAGTGCCTGTACTTTAAATAATCTTCACCAAAAATTCTAAATTCATATTGGTCGGTAAAATCTTCTAACACAAAACGAGCCCATCCTTTACCATTTCTGCTTTCCAAGTGCTGTATGTCGTTTACTATACCTCCAATATTGAGTTCTTTTCTAAGAAAGTCATTTAAGTCTCCAATTTGATTAAGTGTAATATTTACAAAATGATCAATCTCATGTGTAAAGTCATCTAAGGGATGTGAAGAAATATAAATTCCTACTACTTCTTTTTCTTTCTTTAAGCGGATTAAATTTGTCCAGGGCTCACAAGTTGGAATGGTTAAATCTTGGTAGGTATTTGTAGTTTCTTCGCTAAATAAGCTTGTTTGAGATGAGTTTAAATTTTCCTGATATTTTGCGCCAAACCTTAATACTTTTTCAAGAAAAGTAACCCCGTCTCCGTCAGGGTTAAGGTATTGAGAACGGTTTACATTTAAAAAAGAGTCAAAACCACCCGCAAGGACAAGATTTTCAAATGCTTTTTTATTCGCAGCCCTCAAATCTATTCGCTTTACTAAATCAAATATCGAGGTATAACGTTGTTCTTTACGATACTCTATAATGGTTTCTACGGCTCCCTTTCCAACTCCTTTGATAGCTCCCATTCCAAAACGAATGGCCTGGTCGTCATTAACCGCAAACTTATAAAAAGACTCATTCACATCTGGACCAAGGACATTAAGTCCCATGCGTCTACATTCTTCCATAAAAAATGTCACTTGCTTAATATCATTCATGTTATTTGACAAAACAGCAGCCATATATTCTGCTGGGTAATGCGCTTTTAAATAAGCCGTTTGATACCCTATTAAGGCATAACATGTAGAGTGAGATTTATTGAACGCATAGGCAGCAAAAGCCTCCCAATCTTTCCATATTTTCTCTAATACTTCTTGGTGATGTCCATTATTTATTCCGCCATCAATAAATTGAGGTTTTAACTTTTGAAGTAATGAAAATATCTTTTTACCCATTGCCTTGCGAAGCACATCTGCTTCACCTTTAGAAAAACCTGCTAGTTTTTGAGACAACAACATCACCTGTTCTTGATACACGGTAATCCCATAAGTTTCTTCCAAATACTCTGCCATTATTGGCAAATCATAACTTATATCTTCTTTACCATTTTTACGATCAACAAAACTTGGAATGTATTCTAAAGGTCCCGGACGGTATAAAGCATTCATTGCAATCAAATCTGCGAAAACCGTGGGTTTTAAATCTTTTAAATACTTCTGCATTCCTGCAGATTCATATTGAAAAATACCTACTGTATCTCCTCTTTGAAAAAGTTCATACGTTTTTTCATCATCTAACGGAAAAGTGTCTGGATTAAGATCAACATTGTGTTTATACTTAACTAATTTTACAGTATCCTTTATGAGCGTTAAAGTTTTTAATCCTAAAAAATCCATTTTTAATAACCCGGCATCTTCTACAACGGAATTATCAAATTGAGTGACATACAAATCAGAATCTTTAGCGGTAGCAACCGGAACAAATTGGGTGATATCATCGGGTGTAATAATAACCCCACAGGCATGTGTTCCAATATTCCTTAAAGATCCCTCAAGTATTTTTGCTTGTTGAATAGTTTCTCCAGAGAGACTGTCTTCTTCTGCAAGGTTTTTTATTTCATTAACTCGTAAAATTTCATCATTACGAAGATTTTCTTTTAACTCAGCATCAGTAGATGATAAAATTTTTCCGAGTTTAATATTGGGTAATAACTTCGCAATTCGATCTGCTTCACCCAGAGGTAGGTCCAGTACTCTGGCGGTATCTCGAATAGAAGATTTAGCTGCCATTGTTCCGTAGGTTATTATTTGGGCCACCTGATTAGACCCGTATTTATCAATAACATAGTCCATTACCTTACTCCTTCCTTCATCGTCAAAGTCAATGTCAATATCAGGCATACTAACACGATCAGGATTAAGAAACCGCTCAAAAAGTAAATTATATTTAATTGGGTCAATATTGGTAATTTTAAGGCAGTAGGCCACAACAGACCCAGCTGCAGAACCTCTACCTGGTCCAACAGAAACCCCCAAACCTCTCGCTGCCGCTATTAAATCTTGGACAATTAAAAAATATCCTGGATACCCTGTTTTAGCAATTACTCCAAGCTCAAAATCAATACGTTCTTTTATTTCATCACTTAAAGTGCCATATCTTTTTTCTGCTCCTTGATAGGTAAGATGATTTAAGTAAGTGTTTTGACCTTTTTTACCATCTGAGTCATCTGGCACTTGATGCGTTTTTGGAATTTCAAACTTAGGAAGCAAAACCTCACGAGCTAAATCAAAAAATTCAATTTTAGCAACTAAAGCTTCAATATTTAAAATGGCCTCTGGAAGATCCTTGAAGAGCGTCTTCATCTCATCGGGAGACTTATAGTAATACTCTTGATTAGGGAACCCATAACGAAATCCCCGCCCTCTTCCGATAGGTGTAGCCTGCTTTTCACCTTCTTTTACGCACAATAAAATATCATGTGCATTTGCCTCTTCTTTTTTGGTATAATATGTGTTGTTTGTAGCAATTAAAGGAAGGTTGTACTGATTAGCTAAACGAACCAAAACAGTGTTGGCACGATCCTCTCCTTCCTCGTTGTGGCGCATTAATTCTACATACAAATCATCCTTAAACTCTTTGTACCACCATAGCAAAGCCTCTTCTGCTTGTCGGTCTCCTAAATTTAATATTTTAGATGCTATTTCACCGTAGGTATTTCCTGTTAAAACAATTAGATCCTCCTTATACTGCTGCACTACCTTTCGATCAATTCTAGGCACATAATAAAATCCATTAACGTAAGCTATAGAAGTCATTTTTACCAGGTTATGATATCCTTTTTTATTTTTAGCTAAAAAGACAATCTGATATCCATCATCTCTTCGTGATTTATCAGTGTGGTCATCACAAACATAAAATTCACAACCAACAATAGGTTTAATAGTTTGCTCTCCTTCCTCTAAAGCTTTATTATGAGTATTTATAGCTTTTATAAAATGAAAAGCACCCATTAAATTAGCATGATCCGTTAGGGCAACTGCTGGCATTTTATATTCTGCTGTGGCAGTAACCAATTGACTAACTCTTGAAGTTGCTTGTAATACTGAAAACTGTGAATGGTTGTGTAAATGAACAAAAGGAGCGGTGGAAAGTGCAGAACTATCTGCCTGTGAAATTGAAGTAGTTTGTGCGGGACTTTCTTTTTTTATTAACTGTTCTGAGGCTTTTTTAAGATTTTGATGGCTTAAACCCGCTGATTTAAATGGAGGTTGTGATTTTAAATCTTGTGTCTGTAGGTCTTGATTATCAAATGCCTTAGGATGAATGAATTCTTTTCGTAATAGTTCAAATAAAGCTCTTGTAGTTGCCTCTACATCTGCTGTGGCATTGTGAGCATCTTCAAAGCGTTCTTGAAATAAAAAATAATATAGCTCTGAAAGAGTGGGAAGCTTAAATTTTCCACCCCGACCACCTGAAATTTGGCATAGCCTTGCAGTCTCTTCAGTACAAGTATCGATTACCGCTTTATGCTCAAAAACATCTTCAAGACCTGAACGGAGGTATTCTGCCCCCATAATATTTCGGTCGAAACTTACATTATGTCCAACCACAAACTCCACTTCGTTTAAAGCAGTATGAAATTTATTTAATACCTCCGCTAAGGGAGTTCCTTGATTTTCAGCTAATGCTGTTGAGATACCGTGTATTTTTTCCGAATCAAAGGGAATCGTAAAACCGTCAGGTAATATCAAATAATCTTCATGGCGAATCAAAGCACCTTTAATATCGTGGATTTGCCAAGCAATCTGAATGCAACGTGGCCAGTTTTCACTGTCCGTAAGTGGAGCTTTCCATCGTTTGGGTAAGCCAGTCGTCTCCGTATCAAATATTAAATACATAAAAACGAATGTACTTATTTCCGCTTGACAGAAAAAATGGTTTTACCCTGAGTTATTAACGAAATAACATTCGATTTAATTATTCGAATTTGTACCTTCGCCAAAAAAGTACAATCAACTCGACTTTAGCCGTTTTTGATACTTTAGACTCTCAAAAAGCAATAGAAAAAGCATTTTTTGAGACGCAGTGTGTCCACATAAAAGGTTTTGTAGGTTCTGGTTTTTCTTTTAGAATCGCATCAGCCTTTCAAAAACAACAACACACCCTTCTTTTAGTTCTAGATAACGCAGAACAAGCAGCCTATTACCTTAATGATTTTGAACGTTTACTGAGTTCAGAAGACGTGCTCTATTTTCCTGCAAGTTACCGACAACCTTATGCACAAGAAACAACTGATAATGCTAATGTGCTGCTTCGTTCCGAAGTATTAAAAAAAATAAGTGCCGCTAAAAAACCACGAATAGTGGTAACCTATCCTCAAGCAGTTTTTGAAAAAATAATTTCTCAACACACCTTAAAGCGGATAACTTTTAAGGTCATTAAAAATACTACTCTTTCTTTAAGTTTTATTAATGAAAGTCTTTTTGAAATGAATTTTGAGCGTGTTGATTTTGTTACTAGTCCAGGAGAATTTGCTGTTCGTGGAGGAATCATCGATGTTTTTTCTTTTGCTTACCAGCATCCTTACAGAATTGAATTTTTTGATGATACTGTAGAGCGTCTTTGTAGTTTTGACGTGGAGACTCAGCGCTCTATTACATCTTTTGATTCTATTGAATTATTACCTGACACCTCTAATAATGACTTTACCGATAAGCGAAAATCAATTTTAGATTTTTTCCCAACGCAAAGTAGTTTCATATTTTTCAATTTTGATAAAACTACAGATCGTTTACAAACTTTGTACGACAAAGCGATAGAAACTTTTTCGACTCTTCAGGCTACCACCCAATACCCTCCTGAAATTCTTTTTGTAAATAAAAAAGAATGGGTTCGTGATAGTACAGGTAAATCTGTGCTTGTGCTTGAACGCACGGATCAACTAAGTATTAAGGAGCTTATTCATATTAAGCAGAGTCCTCAGCCTGCATTTAATAAACAATTCGATTTGTTAATTACCCATCTTAACAACAATCATAATGATGGCTTTGAAAACACCTTATTTTGTAGTAATAAAGAGCAAACGAAACGTTTTCATGATATTTTTCAAGAATTAGAAAAAACCGTTCACTACAAAACAAAAGAGGTTTCAATTTTTGAAGGTTTTGAAGATTTAGAAGCTAAATGGGCTTTTTTTTCAGACCACCAAATATTTGAGCGGTATCATAAATATAAACTCAAATCTGACCTCACAAGAAAACAAGCTTTAAATCTTAAAGAATTAACTCAAATGGAAGTGGGAGATTATGTTACCCATATTGACCATGGAATAGGAACCTTTGGAGGGCTTCAGCGAATTGAAGTTGAAGATAAGTGGCAAGAAGCAATTAAATTAATTTATGGGGAACGGGACATTCTTTACCTCAGCATTCACTCATTACATAAAATTAGTAAGTATAATGGGAAGGATGGTTCAGTTCCAAAAATTTATAAATTAGGCTCAAAAGCTTGGAAAATATTAAAGCAAAAAACAAAAACCAAGGTTAAAGAAATTGCTTTTAATCTAATTGAATTATACGCTAAAAGACGTCAAAAAATTGGGTTTTCCTTTGACCCAGACAGTTACCTTCAATGGGAATTAGAAGCCTCGTTTATGTATGAGGACACACCAGACCAAGGAAAGGCAACCCAAGCCGTGAAAGCAGATATGGAATCGCAACAACCTATGGATCGTTTAGTTTGTGGTGATGTTGGTTTTGGGAAAACTGAAGTAGCTATCAGAGCTGCATTTAAAGCTGCAGATAATAGTAAACAAGTGGTGATTTTGGTCCCTACCACTATACTTGCCTTCCAACACTATAAAACATTTTCAAACCGATTAAAAGAATTGCCTGTTCGAGTAGATTATATCAACCGATTTCGCTCTTCAAAAGATCGTACTCAAATATTACAAGATCTTGAGGCTGGAAAAATTGACATCTTAATTGGCACACATCAGTTAGTAAATAAAAATGTTGTTTTTAAAGATTTAGGATTACTTATTGTGGATGAGGAGCAAAAATTTGGTGTTGCTGTCAAAGAAAAAATAAGATCTCTCAAAGCTAATATTGATGTGTTAACCTTAACAGCTACACCCATTCCTAGAACTTTACAGTTTAGTTTAATGGCTGCAAGAGATTTATCGGTAATAGCAACCCCCCCTCCAAACAGATATCCTATTGAAAGTGAGGTGGTTCGATTTAGTGAAACTCTTATTAGAGATGGAATAATGTATGAATTACAAAGGGGTGGTCAAGTATTTTTCATTCACAATAGAGTTGAAAATATTACGGAAGTAGCGGGTCTTGTTCAACGTTTGGTTCCAGATGCAAGAATTGCTATTGGACATGGTAAACTAGAAGGAAATAAGCTTGAAAAAACATTATTAGGTTTTATGGAAGGGGAATACGATATTCTAATTGCTACTACTATTATTGAAAATGGACTGGATGTTCCAAATGCTAACACAATCTTCATAAATAACGCCAATAATTTTGGCTTAAGTGACCTCCATCAAATGAGAGGAAGAGTGGGCCGAAGCAATAAAAAAGCTTTTTGCTATTTCATCACTCCTCCTCACAGTGCAATGAGTAGTGATGCCCAAAAAAGAATTAAAACAATCGAACAATTTTCAGCACTTGGCTCAGGAATTCAAATTGCAATGAAAGATCTTGAAATTAGAGGTGCAGGGGATTTATTAGGCGGTGAACAAAGCGGCTTTATAAATGAAATGGGCTTTGAAACATATCAAAAAATTCTTCAAGAAGCAATTGATGAACTTAAAGAAAATGAGTTTAAAGAGCTTTATGATGATGATCAAAATGATGAAATAAAAACCTACGTTAAAGAGGTGCAGATTGATACCGATTTAGAGTTATTTATTCCTGATGATTATGTTAACATTGTCAAAGAACGCCTTGCACTTTACCAAGAACTTAGTCAGGTAAAAACCCCTTCTGAGTTAAATGACTTTGAACAAACTCTTTTAGATCGTTTTGGGCCGCTTCCTGAGGCTACTAATGGACTTTTAGACAGTATGCGCCTTAAATGGGTTGCTACTCAATTAGGTATTGAACGGTTGATTATTAAACGAGGGAGTTGTATTTGTTATTTTGTTTCTGATCAACAAAGTCCATTTTTCCAAACAGAGTCTTTTTCTTTTTTATTAATGCAAATTCAAAAGGCTCCTGATCGATTAAAGTTAAAAGAAAAAAGTACTCAAAATGGCCCAAAGTTGCTATTATCAATTCACTCAATTGATGAGATTAAAAAACTAACTAACATTTTGCAAAGTTTAGTTTTTATTAAAGAGACTTCAGCTTCTTAATTTCCTCAAAAGCACTACTTACCTGCTGCTCATCAATTAAAATGGTAAATTCATTAGAGGTAGAAATTATTTCATTTACATTAATTCCCTCCCATGAAAGGCGTTGAAAAATAAAATAATAAATTCCAGGAATGGTAACATTTTCTGTGGGAAGCTTTATTGTAATTGAGGATAAGTTTTCGACTTTTGAATGACACGTCTCTTCACTGAAAATAGTATCCACTAACTCAGAAATATTTTGACTTACAATAATATTTGACTCCGCTACTCCTCTTGAAGAAGTGTAAAAAACTTCTTTTATATGTTCAATTTTTTTTAATAAATGAGCTTGATTTAATAACAAAGTTTCGGAGATGGAAAAGCTATAGTCAATAAGAGAAGACCTAACAGTAATATCACCCATATTTTTCAAAACACCTGTTATTTTAGCTGAACCTGATGAAAATTCTGCATCATCCGAAGCACGCTTTAAAGACATTACAATGGCTCCCTGATTTACTGTTTTTCTCATTACATTTTCAATATCAGGCTGAATTTGTCTAGCTAATGATGTAAGGTTTATGATTCCATCTGAAAGAGCAGATGATAAATAAGGCTTAGTCTTAATATATGTCGCTACGGTTGAAGCAATAGTTCTCATAACATTAGATTTTTAACAAAAGTAATTATTTTAAACAATTTGTTGCATCTAAAACATTATTCTAGTTCATAAAACGAATTAACAATTTGATTATTAATTTGTATTAATGTAAAATATTTGTTTAAAATTCAACAAAATATCTAGTGATATATTTTTTAATATAATATCAAGAAAAAGAATTAATGCCCTTTTTGTTAAGATGAAATACCTAGAAGAAATTGAAAATATTTTTATGGTCTCCCCTTGTAAACAAATGAAAATATAATTTTCAAAAAAAAAACAATCTACTTAAGTTAAAACAATATTATGATTTTTAAAAATTCTTCAAAAGAAACGAGATAGCTATTTTTTCTTCTTTTTGAACCATGAGGTTTTGTTCTGAAATGATTGTATGATTTAGAGAAATTAAAAGACGTGCTTTTGTAATTTAAATAGGGAAATAATTGTTTATTTTTGAAAAAATGAAGTGACCATTATGCCAAAACGTTACACAATAACCGCAGCCCTTCCCTATACTAATGGTCCCATTCATATTGGGCATTTAGCTGGAGTGTATATACCTGCTGATATTTACACTCGTTATTTACGAGGCCAAGGAAAAGATGTTGCTTTTATTTGTGGAAGCGATGAGCACGGTGTAGCCATATCACTAAAAGCAAAAAAAGAAGGAAAAACTCCTCAAGAAATTATCGATACTTATGATCAAATCATTAGAGATTCTTTTAGAAAATTTGGTATTACTTTTGATAATTATTCTCGCACCTCCAGAAAAATTCATCATGAAACAGCACAAGGATTCTTTAAGCAGTTAAATGAAAAAAAAATTTTTGAGGAAATAAATTCGGATCAATTATATGATCCTGAAGCTCAACAATTTTTAGCAGATAGGTTTGTTTTGGGAACCTGTCCAATATGTCAAAATGCAGAGGCTTATGGAGATCAATGTGAAAGCTGTGGCAGTAGTTTAAGTGCCACAGAACTTATTAATCCAAAATCAACAATTAGTGGTGCAAAGCCTGAATTAAAAAAAACAAAGCATTGGTATCTTCCTTTAAATAAGTATGAAAATTTTATTAGCGATTGGATTCTTACAGGACATCAAAAAGATTGGAAACCCAATGTCTATGGTCAAGTAAAATCATGGATTGATACTGGTTTAAAGCCAAGAGCAGTTACCCGTGATTTAGACTGGGGGATACCAGTACCTTTAAAAGGGGAATTGGGAAAAGTCCTCTATGTTTGGTTTGATGCACCAATAGGATATATTTCATCTACAAAAGAATGGGCAGATCAAAAAGGAATTGATTGGGAACCTTATTGGAAAGACAAGGATACACAATTGGTACATTTTATTGGAAAAGATAATATTGTTTTTCACTGTATTATTTTCCCAATCATGCTTCATGCTTCTGGAGAATATATTTTACCGGAAAATGTTCCTGCTAACGAATTTTTAAACTTAGAGGGTCAGAAAATCTCTACTTCTAAAAACTGGGCAGTTTGGTTACACGAATATTTAGAGGAATTTCCTGAACATCAGGATGTTTTACGCTATGTATTAACAGCAAATGCACCTGAAACAAAAGACAATGACTTTACTTGGGATGAATTTCAAGCACGAAACAATAATGAATTAGTAGCCATTTATGGAAATTTTATTAACCGTGTAGTTGTCCTCACCCATAAATATTATGCTGGGGAAGTTCCGAAGGCTTCTGAGCTTTTAAAAATTGACCGTGATGTTCTTTCAGAAATGAGGCTGCTCCCCAAAAAAATTGGAACTTCTATTGAACTTTATCGTTTTAGAGAAGCTAGTCAGCTCTTAATGCAACTTGCAAGAATTGGGAATAAATATCTAGCCGATTCAGAGCCTTGGAAACTTATTAAATCAAATCCTGAGCGCGTTAAAACGATCATGAATACAGCACTTCAAATCGCAACCGGTCTATCTGTAATTAGTGAACCTATTTTACCCTTTACAGCTTCTAAATTAAAAAACATGTTGAATTTAAATGTGACTCATTTAAAATGGAAGGATGTTTCAACGAATACTATACTAATCCAATCTGGACATCTAATTAGAACAGCTAAACTCCTATTTCAAAAAGTTGAAGATGAACAAATGGAGTTTCAACGCTCAAAATTAAAAGCGAGTAGTCTAGCAAATAAAACAGAAACTGTTACGATTTTACCCTTAAAACCCAAAACAAGTTTTGAAAATTTTGCGGCATTAGATCTCAAAGTAGCTGTTATTGTTGCTGCTAAAAAAGTGTCTAAAACAAAAAAATTAATGGAGATAACAGTAAGAATTGGATCGGAGGAAAGGACTGTTGTCTCAGGTATTGCATTAGACTTTAATGTAGACGAACTTATAGGGAAAAAAGTTACTCTTTTGACCAATCTTCAACCAAGAACCCTTAAAGGAATTGAAAGTAATGGAATGATCTTATTGGGAGAAAATAGCGAAGGTCAATTTGTGTTTGTTTCTCCTGAAGCAGAAGACACAAAAACAGGATTGTCCATCCATTAAATGGAGTTAACTTCTTTTATTCCAATAGCATACGATCCTATATACAGGCTCCCACTTCCGGGAAATCATCGTTTCCCTATGGAAAAATATGAACTTCTTCCACAACAATTACTCCATGAAGGAACCTGTGAACCATCTGATTTTTTCACACCAACCAAAGTCGCATTAGAAAATGTATTCCGTATTCATAAAAAAGAATATGTGACTAGGCTTATCAATTTAAATTTAACTCAAAGAGAGATTCGAAAAATTGGTTTTCCTCTTACAAAGGAATTGGTAGAAAGAGAACTTATGATAGCAGGGGGGACTATTATGGGTTGTGAAAAAGCTTTAAAAACAGGAATCGCCATGAATATTGCAGGAGGAACACACCATGCTTTTTCTGATTGTGGAGAAGCTTTTTGCTTACTTAATGACCAGGCTATTGCAGCTCAATATTTACTTGACCAAAAGAAAGCATCTCAAATATTAATTCTTGACTTAGATGTACATCAAGGAAATGGTACTGCTGCTATTTTTGAATCAAATACAAAAATATTTACTCTTTCTGTTCATGGAGCAAAAAATTATCCCTTTCGAAAAGAAAAAAGTGACTTGGATATTGCGCTAGAGGATGATGCTGGCGACAAAAAATACTTGGATAAAATCAAAAAAATAATTCCTGAATTGATAGACAATATTAAACCTGACTTTATTTTTTATCTGTCTGGTGTAGATGTTTTAGGCACAGACAAGCTGGGTAGGTTAAATCTTACCATTGAAGGATGTAAAGAACGAGATACATTTGTGCTAAAACAATGTAATGATAGAAACATTCCGCTTCAATGCAGTATGGGAGGTGGATATTCTAAGGACATAAAGGTCATTATTGAAGCGCATGCTAATACTTATAGAGCGGCAAAAACAATATATACCTAACGCCATGTTTGACTTTTCATGTTAAGGGCTGCAATCACAATATCTTTTCTACTTACTTGACCTACTAAAAGATTTTTTTCCATAACAGGGTAACGTCTTCTGCTTGATTTAGAAAATAATGCTGCTGCGTCAAACACACTTGTATTAGCCGCTATGGTATCTACTTTTTTAGTCATAAAATGAGCAACAGACTTATCCAATATAGGCATATTAAAATATCGGCTGTCTGAAATTTCTTTCATACAGTCAGCTTCAGAGATAACCCCTACTAGATCTCCATCATTATTTACCACTGGACCTCCCGAAATTCTATGTTTAATAAATGCTGCCATAACTTCATGAATCGTTTGCATTGGATTAAAGAGAATTAATTGACGTGTCATAATATCTGAAACCACTAATTTACTTGGAGTCGGTTTTACTTTTTGGGCGCGTTCGCCTTGAAAACTTTTTATTGGCATAACAAATAAAGTGTTAGTGATTTTTAAATATAACGAATTCTTCCTGATATTAATAAGATTATTTCAACACACAGGCTTTATTAATAAAAATATATAGGTATTTTGGATAAATTTTTGAAAATGAAAGTTATAGGAATTTTAGGTTGTGGTTGGCTAGGAATTCCTCTAGGTTTAGATTTACAAAAGAAAAAATGGCAGGTAAAAGCTTCTAGAAGAAGTGATGAGGGAATAGAGCTACTTAAAAAAAATAGATTAGAGTACTACAAAATTGAGATTACTTCACAAAACATAAAAGGAAACATCGATTTCTTTAAGGAATTATCTTGCCTAATCATATCCCTTCCGCCAAATAGAAAAAGTCAATCAAATAACTATGTTCAAAAAATACGTTTAATCCTAAAAAAAATTAGACCACTAAAAATCAAAAAAATTATTTTTTTAAGTAGTATCTCGGTGTATGGACCTATTGCCGGCGTTTATGACGAAACAATAACTCCAAGACCTCAAAGACATTCTGCTAAAGCATTATTAAGTTGTGAACAAGAGGTATTAGATTATGCTCCTTCATCAATTATTATTAGGCTAGGTGGTTTAATTGGTTATGATAGAAATCCTATTTTTCAATTACAAGGAAAACTAATTACAAATCCAGAAGGGGTTATTAACTTTATTACTCAAAGAGACGCCATAGGAGGTATCGAAGCAATTCTCAAGCTACCAATAGAAAAAGGAGGAATATTTAATCTGGTATCACCTCATCATCCAAAAAGAAAAGAATACTACGAGTTTGTAGCAAAAAAATATGCCTTACCAGCCCCTAACTTTAATGAAGATAAATTTGTCCATAGGGTAATTAATAGTGATGCTATTTTGAGGGAAACAACTTTTGAATTTAAAGATGATAATCTGTTAATATAAAGTTTAGAGTTGGCGAAAAATCAATAATGCTTTAACTATCTTGATATTAATTAAACATGGGAAAACAAAACCAATATATCGCACAATTAGAAAAGCTACTTACGCATTTAAAAAACGCGAAGCTAACCTATTTAAAAGCAGCTGACGAGGCTAATGCTTCTGAAGAAAAACGTTTTTTCAATCAAGAAGCTCTTCTAAGAAATCGTTTTTTTCAAGAGGTTTTAAGTGAAATTCAAACCTTAGGTATGTCATATGATGACCTGGTAATAGGTGGATTCAATTTCAATCAATTGTTAATATCTTCTGTTGATATTCTTAAAAATTCAACTTTAGATAAATGTCTTCAGTCTGATACAATTCTACTTGAAATATATTCAAAAATACTGCCTTTCATAGAAGACACATCAAAATTTGATCGTCATATTAATGTAATTAAAAAGGCGATTAATGAAAATAATCCTTCCTTTTCAATGCTCGCAGTTGAAAATCAAATCAATCCCTCTTATTAATCTTTCTCAATATTTTTTTGAGATACTGCGGCATTTTCAGCATCTAAGGTTGTCATTCTTGAAACTAGAGCATTATATGATTCATAAAGTTTGTTTAAGGAAGGAATTAAAGAATCTTTACGATAATATTGTGTGAAATAGCGAGATTTTAGTGCTTGCATTTCCACAACTTTTAATCGGCTTCTAATTTGAGGAACCTCTAAAGTTCCTGGTAATGTCTTTTTAGAAACTTCTTTTAATCGTCCTGAGAGTGATAATAAATCAACTTGAACATCTCTAAGATTTAGATCAGATAAGCGTTTTAAAGACTCGTGAAGTTTTTTAAAATCTTGCCATTCTTCTAATCCTTCAGATCTTAAAAAAACTCCCGGATACTCTATAAGGTTAAAATTTATTGCCTGATTTAGTGTGAGTGAATCTATGGAATCTACTTTAAGACCAGAAGAAACTACCTGGTTAGTATCAGTATTATTACATGACTGTAAAATCATTAATAAAAGAAATAAATACTCTATTTTTTTCATTTACTTTTTTCTTTAGAGTTCTAAGGTATTTAACTTTAATAAAAGTATTAGGAAAAATAAAACTTGAAGTAAAAACAAATGAATAGGAAAAGGTCCTTTAATTTTGATTTTAAAATAATGAAAGGCACATTGTAATGGTATAGCAACGATCGTCCATCCTAAATAATTATGAAATGATGCTAGACCACTCTCAAAAGTCCAAAAGTCCAATTTCGGCGCAACGGGTTCCATCACTAAATCTAAAAATAACATAAGTACTAACCCTGTAAAGATTCTAGCTAAAAGAGAATCTGTAAAATATTGAGCAATAAATCCTGTAATAAAGATAAGAATACACCAATTTAATCCAATAGTAATTGGGACCCCCATAATTTTAATTCCAAGAGCTTCACCATAAGAATAATTACCAAAAAGGAAACCATACTTAACACCAATAATCTCAGCCAACATTCCTGTGAAAAAACATGCTATAACTAGATAAAATACTTTTTTATTTAGCTTGGTGTTAAGTATGAGCAATATAAAACTAAGTGATAAATTTAAAGGAGTTGCTTTAACAAACCAAAGTGCGTCACCATAAATAATACCTATCATTCCTGAAACATGAAATAGCCATATTAAGCCAATGGAAATATTTTGTTTTGTTAAAAGAGAGTCACTATTCATGAGTTTGCAGAAGGTATCAATTCATCTACAATTTTCGCGGAGAGTAAACATAGAGGAATTCCTCCCCCAGGATGGACACTTCCTCCACAAAAATAAAGATTTTTTATACGACTTGAAAAATTAGGATGCCTTAAAAAAGCAGCAAATGAGTTGTTACTTGAGGAGCCATATAAAGCACCAAGATGGGATTGTGTTTTTGATTGAATTAAAGGAGGCGTCAATACTTCTTCACAAACAATAAGTGACGCTAAATTTACCGCTAATTCTTTTGAAAGTTTATTTATTACAATGGTTCTTAATTTAGAAACCATTTCATCCCAATCTTGACCCTTATCTGCGGGGGTGTTAATCATTATAAACCAGTTTTCACAGCCAGCAGGAGCATCTCCAGGAACATCTTTTGATGTGATGTTTAAGTAAATGGTGGGGTCGTCAGAAACTGTTTCTTCTTTGAAAATGGCATCAAATTCTGCTCTGTAATCATCGGAAAAGAAAATATTATGTAGTTCTAATGTGTTAAAGATTTTTTGTATTCCCCAATAAAAAATTACGGCAGAACTGGAGCGTTCTTGAGATAATTGTTTTTTTGGAGCTTTTAGTTTAGGAAGCAACTTCTTGTAAGTAGGATAAATATCCATATTTGAAACTACTATATCTGCAGCATGAAAAGAATTATGGACTTGAACACCCTTTACTAATTTTCCTTTAACTACAATTTCTTGTACAGGTGAATCAAAATCAAAAGTAACACCCAGGCGTTTCGCAAGAGCGAATATCGAATTTGTGATGGCAATCATTCCACCCTCTGGCACAAAAGTTCCGTAAGCACCCTCTAAATGTTGAATAAGGGTCATTATTCCGGAGGTCTGATAAGGGTCTGATCCATTATAGGTGGCATAACGGTCAAAAAGCTGTACTAGTTTGTCTGAAGTAAAAGCATCATCATTTACCTGATGTAGAGTTTTTTGTAGCTCAAAAAGATGTAATTGTGAAAGTGCTTTTATAGTGTCTAATGAAAGATAGGTTTTAAGTTTATGAAGCGATTGCTCAAGAAATAATGAGGTTGTAAGTTGATATTTTTTCTTAGCTTTTTGAAGATACTGCTCTACATTTTCATTTGGTTCATTGAAAACATGAGATACTTCGTCAAGAAAAGCCTTTTTGTCTGAATAAGCTTTAAATTTAGTCTTATCTGTCCAAAAATAATTACACGCAACTTCTTTCTTTGAATATCTAAAATGATCTTCAGCGTTTTCACCCGCCATTTTAAAAAGTTCTGTTACAAAATGAGGCATTGTGAACAATGATGGGCCAGCATCAAATCTATAACCACTATTTTCGAAAGTTGATAATTTACCCCCTGGAAAATGATTTCCTTCAAATACATGCACTTTATATCCTTTTAAAGCTAAACGAACACTAGAAGCAAGTCCTCCAATTCCTGCGCCTATAACAATTATTTGCTTCATGTTAAAGTGTTTTAGTGAGATCTGAAATTAAGTGGAAACGAGAAAAAAGGTCTTCTTTATACCATTTTTTTTCACGTGTTTTTTTAATAATTTCTGAATGTTTTTTTCCTTTATATGCAAATGTATTAACGGCTTCAAAATCATCCCAAATACTCAGGGTCGCTTGTTGAATAAATGGCCATTCTCCAATCCCTTTAAAATACTGTATGCCTTCGGCCTCTTCAATAGCTCTACTTGCAGCAGGAACGGCTAACCAAAATGAAAAAAGACGATTCCATTGTAATGTAGCCCTAGTAATTACAACAGCTGGCTGTTTTGATTTTATTTTGAAATCTGACGATTTATTTTGCAGAAAAGGATTCACCCCACTCCATTTTCCATGACTCATTTGGGATTCTAAAACCAAGTCTCTTTGGGTATCTGCCATTTTTTGATAAGCTAAAAAAATGGGGTGTGTATTTTTAAAATTCACATAAGTACTTTCATCATCCCATACACCTAAAAAAGCATAGGTTGAAAAATCAGGCCACAAGCTAAAGCCCTTTCCTCCTCCAGTTCCTAAAAATTTAAAAAACTTTAACCCTTCAACAGAATTCATTCTAAAGGGTGCTATACCCATTTGCTTAAACGCCCAAAATTTATTTTTTGTGAAGGAAAAAAAAGTAACTGTAGTAACAGTTTCCATTATTAAATAAATTGAAGATTAATTCTTCGACTAAAATAGTTGTTTTTTTAGAGAAAAAAGAGTTGAAAAAAGAGAAAGAAAATATTACTGTATAAACTTTTAGTTTATTCTTTATTTGAATTGATGTATTGAAAATAAAAATTAAACCTAGCGTATTAATTTTTAAATTTATACATTATTAGTGTCAAGCTTATGGTTTAAAATATAAGTTTGACGAATTTACCTAACGAATATATTATGAAAAAATTAAACCGCTTTGATATTTTTATCTATAGCCTAATTGTCGCAAATATTATTGCCATGGTGTTGGAATCACATCAATCCATCAACATCAAATTTAATCGATTTTTCAAATATTTTGAAATAATTTCTATTCTTATATTTTCGTTAGAATATCTTTATAGAGTCTATATTAGCTACAAAGAGAATAAGTGGAAGGGAATAAAAAATTACATTTTTAGTTTTTTCGGTATAATTGATTTAATTTCTATTCTTCCTTTTTATCTAAAACAATTTGTGCTTCTCGATGGCCGATTTTTCAGAATCCTTCGATTGTTTCGCTTAACAAGAATTTTCAAACTTGGAAGAGGAAGCAAATCCTTAAAGCTTTTCATCAAAGCATTGAGTTCTGTCAAACACGAATTATATTTTACTCTTTTTCTTTCAATATTAACTATTCTTTTTTCTGCTTCAGCAATATATTTTTTAGAACATGATGCGCAACCAGATGTTTTCTCCAGTATTACTGCTTCAGTTTGGTGGGCAACCGTTTCTTTAGCTACCGTTGGTTATGGTGATGTAATTCCTATCACAGTTTGGGGGAAAGTGTTTGCTTCTGTTATTTCGTTGGTAGGAATTGGAGTTGTTGCAATTCCAACAGGAATTATAAGTGCTTCATTTGTAGAAGAAATTTATACTTCACGCAATAAAAAATAATTTTAAATAGAGGAGTAACCATGAAAAAAAGACATCAATTTACTACTCTAATATTATGTTTACTAACTCAATTTTTATTGGCTCAATCTGAAAATGATGCCCTAAAAAATAAAAATATTTTAATTGTGTATGGTGGTTGGTTAGGCCACCAGCCTGAAGTATTTGCTCATAAAATAGCAAATTGGTTAGAGGCTCAACAGGCGAATGTTACGCTTTCCAAATCAACTGGAATCTATTTAGATAAAACAGTAATGAGCAAGACAGATCTTATCATTCAGCATATAACTATGAGTACGATAAAATCTAGTGAATCTAAAGCCCTGCAAAACGCTGTAGCCAATGGCACTGCATTGGCAGGTTGCCATGGAGGGCTTGGTGATGCTTTTAGAAATGATACTGAATATCAATACATGATTGGAGGACAATTTGTAAAACATCCAGGAGGACAAGTAGATTATACTGTAAATATTTCAGAGCCTGAACACATTATTACTGAGGGAATTAATGACTTTTCGCTGAATTCTGAACAATATTATATGCACCTTGATCCCTCTATAAATGTAATTGCAACAACAGTTTTTAATGGTGACCATGATCCTTGGATTGAGGGTGTTGAAATGCCGGTAGTTTGGACAAAAACCTATGGGAAAGGCAAGATTTTTTATTCTTCCTTAGGGCATTCAGCTGATATATTTGAAATACCTGAGGTATGGCAAATAATGACGCGTGGCGTTACTTGGGCTGTTAATAAAAATATGAATTAAGTTTTCTATTTTTCAATACATTGTTTCTTTTCTAAACACTTCTTTTTATGATACCTTTGTCAGCTTATGAAGAGAAAAGTTGTTATTATTGGCTCAGGATTTTCTTCCCTTTCAGCTGCTTGTTACTTAGCTAAAATGGGGTACATAGTTGATATATTTGAAAAAAATGAAGCTTTTGGCGGTAGAGCTAGACAATTTAAAGAGGATGGTTTCACATTTGATATGGGACCTAGTTGGTATTGGATGCCTGATGTATTTGAAAAGTTTTTTAAAGATTTTGACAAAAAACCAGAAGATTTTTATTTATTAAAAAAATTAAACCCTGCTTATCACGTATATTTTGGAAAAAATGATTTTATAGCAATTCCTGATTCGTTAGACAAGATTTGTGAGGTTTTTGAAAATGAAGAACCCGGAAGCTCAAAACAATTAAAAAAGTTTATCTCTAAAGCAAAAGATAATTATAAAATTGCTGTAACAGACATGCTTTATAAAATGCCTGGATTATCTCCGCTAGAGCTAATCTCATTGGATACTATTAAAAGAGTTGGGTATTTCTTCACTAATATTAAAAGAGAAGTTCATAAAAACTTTAAGAATCCTAAATTAAGATCAATATTAGAATTTCCAGTCTTGTTCTTAGGAGCAGAATCTTCCAATACTCCTGCTTTTTATAATTTCATGAATTATGCAGATTTTGGCTTAGGAACGTGGCAGCCTACTAATGGGTTCCATGATGTAGTTAATGCCATGATTAGTATTGGTAAATCCCTTGGCGTGAACTATCACAATAATTCTACTATTAATAAGATACTAACAGATAAAAATATTGCAACAGGAATTCAAGTAAATGGAAATGTGATAAATTCGGATATCGTATTATCTGGAGCTGATTATAATCACACCGAAAAATTATTGCCGAAAGATTTAAGACAATATTCTGATAAATATTGGTCAAATAAAGTTTTAGCTCCTTCATCACTACTTTTTTATCTAGGATTTGATAAAAAAATAAATAATTTAGCTCATCACAATCTTTTTTTTGATACTAGTTTTGATCTGCATGCCAAAGAAATATATAAAGATCCTCAATGGCCATCAGAACCTTTGTTTTATGCTAATTTTACTTCAATGACTAATGAGCATACAGCTCCAAAAGGCTGTGAAAATGGTTTTATTTTAATTCCATTAGCACCTGGATTAGAAGATACTGAGGAACTTAGGGAAAAATATTTCAATATTGTACTCGATAGAATAGAATCCATTACAGAACAAAAAATTAAAAAAAATATAATTTATAAAAAATCATTTTGTGTCAGCGATTTTATTGATGAGTATAACTCATACAAAGGGAATGCATATGGATTAGCAAATACACTTCTCCAAACTTCATTTCTTAGGCCTAAATTAAAAAGTAAATTAGTTGAAAATATGTATTTCACAGGACAGTTGTCTGTACCAGGCCCGGGAGTACCCCCAGCAATAGTTTCAGGGGAATTAGTTTCAGAACTTATCCGCTCGACTAATCTTTAGGGTTAAGTACCCACCAAATAATTTCAATTTCACTGTCACGTACTGCAATTACTGAATCTAACATTTTTGTACTCTCAAGTAGAGAGCTTTTATAAACCTGTAGTTGTTCTTTAATGCTATATTCCCATAAATCTACCCGTTGATAAAGGTTATATTTCATGAACTTATCATTTTGAATATACTTCCTATTTTGTATCCAAAATTCGTCATACTCAATATCTACCCAAGGTAAATCATAAACCCATTTATTTGCAATTCGATTAACAAACTGAAGGACATAACGTTCCTCATTTTTGCCTGTATTTTCAATTAAATATTTTAGATCAGTTCCGTCATAAATTTCTGTCATTTGAAGTCCAACCTCTTTAGGTAATAGTCTAAAAGTTCCATCAAGTTTAATGGCATCAAAATTTACTCTTGGAGGATTAAAGGGTTGTCTCTGGGTATATTGACCCATAGGAGCAAAATAATACTTCCCGTCGGGTTCTTCGTCATCCTCCTGAAAATCGATAAAAATACTATCGTTATCTTCTTCCCACTTAGCGTATTGCTTCGAATACATAGCAGCTACCCAATCTATCTGTCCGATATATTCATCGGTATAATTAATCATTTTATCAATTTCTTCCCTAAGATTATTTAGATTTTCAATTCCATCATTTCGATTATCTGATTCTCCTCCTTGTTGTTCTATACCAAACGAGACAGTCACACCAAAAACTAGAATTATAAATTCTAAAATTGATTTTTTAAACCTATCAAAAAAGTCTTTAATGTCAAACCGGTCTCCTAAAGTAAACAGACGTAAAAACCAATTTAACTTTTCTTTTTTAACTCCAGCAGATTTCGATGCATTTGCATATTCTTCTTCTGAAATGACACCGTCTTTGTTAGTATCTATTTTGTCAAAATCGCTTTTATTTTCCATAATAATGAGACCCTATACCTTAATATTTAGCTGAACTAATTAAGTTCATTTTCATTATTTTATTTCAATGAAAATAGTAAACAAACCAATCATCTAGTTTAGTAAAAATATAAAAAATAAATGATTGATGATTAAATTAGTGCTAATCAAAGTTTCTTAAATTTTAAAAACAAAAGGAATATTAGGATCAAAAATTTCACTAATTATTGTAAATAACTCTTTTTCGAAATTCAAAAAAATTGATTCATTCATTTCGATTAGTGTTTTTGCCCTTGAATTTTCAGTTTTAGAGGCAGCTATAAAATTATTTTCAAAATTTTTCAGAGGTATGACACCTCCCCTTACTTTATCTTCTTTAAATTCATCTTTAATCGCATAAGCGTACAAAAACACCTGAAATAATGCGCTTTTTTTAGGGTCTGTTATAAGCTCATCCCAATGCCTAAAGGAGAGGTTTGAGGCAGTCACATTTCCTGTTTTATAATCCACAAATCGAATGACACCGTCTAGAGAATCAATTCGGTCAATACTTCCTTTAAAAATAATTTCCTTTTCAAGACCTTTTACCCAAATAGGTTTAGAAAATCTGTACTCTAGTCCTAATATTTTTAAATCTCTACCCTTGGTGATCTGGCTTTTTTCTTCAATTAGAAAAGAGGTTAAAATCTTTTCCATAACATTAAAGATGATAAAATTTTTACCAGTTCTTTGACCATTATTTTTATAGACTGAATTAAAAGTTTTCTCTAAGAGTTTTGGTAACGTAAGTAACATTTTATCATAGTCTTGAGAACTCAGTTTTTTATTTAAAAAAGGGGTGTAAACTAATTCTAAAACTTCATGCATAATTGTCCCTTTGTTTTGAGCACTCAAATCATTTTCATTAGCTTCAAAGGGTTTTATCTTAAGCATTCGCTGTTCGTAAAAAAGATAAGGATTACGAATATATTGTCCAATTGAAGAAGGTGAGAATCCTTGTTTTGCAATTTCATCTAACTGCTTTAACACCGCTGAAGTTTTAATTGCTTTTTTGAGAGAAGTTTTCTGAACTGTTAAAGGATAATCAATTTGTTTGAACGATAACTTGTGCTTTGGTGATTTGAAATATTCTAATTGAACTAAAAACCTACTTTTTTCTCCAGAAAATAATCCTTCAGGGGTTGCATTATAAAGTAAATAAATATTTTTTGCCCGCTGTAATAGTCGAAAAAAATGATATGCATATAGATGGTCTTGCTCGATAAATGTATTCATTTCAAATTTTCTTCGCACATCAAAAGGAATCACCGAAAAAGGTGTTTTCCCAAAGGGAAAAATTCCCTCGTTTACATTGGTAATAATCACATTGTCATAATCTAATAATCTAGTTTCTAATACCCCCATAATCTGAAGTTTAGAGAGAGCATCTCCAGAAAAATCTAATGTTTCTTGTTGGACCATTAATTGAAAGACCATTTTAACATCTTCCAGTGTTGTCATTAATTTTTTATCTTCATGTTGCTCGGAAAGATCTTCCCAAAGTATTAAAAACCTATCGCAATAATGAGCATAAAGGGATTCATTATTTGAAGAACTATAAAAGGTTTTAAAAGCTATCGTTATTTTTTGAATTCGTTCTAAGAAAGTGTTAACTGAAGAAAAAGGAGAAAACAAAAGATCACTCAATTCACCACCCGAATTTTTAAGGTTTTCTACTGGAATATAATTGCGATTTGACTTTTGGAAAAGAGCAATAGTATCAGCTAAAGACTCTCCATTATCTTCCAAAACTGATCCTGTAGATGCCACTTCTAATATTACTTTCACTTCATGAATAGAATGTCCCGCTTCACTATAATTTTGCAATAATTCAAATAAATTAAAATAAAAAGATGATAACATTGTTTTTGCAATAGGGTACCCCATCGTAATGTTCCAATCACTAACATTTTGATGAAGTGCTGATAGCGTTGGATGTAATAAATTTTCATCACCCAGAACAATTACAGAACTACTGTTAGGATTTTTTTCATTTAGCTCTGTTGCAATTTGAACTGCTGTTTTTGCTTGTGTAATATTTTTAGAAACACTTATTATTTCGATTTCTTTGGCAGCAAAAAAATTATTAGAAAATATATTTGTTTTTTCTTTTTTTAAAGAATTCCATGATTTAAGATAACGCCGAATAAAATGACCTGCCCCTTGATAAGGATCATCGTAAAAACTTTGATCAAGATCCCATAGAATCTCTGCCTTTTCTGTTGCTAAAAGTTCCTGGATAATAGTTTCTTCTGCTTTTGTTAGTGCATTAAATCCTACAAAATAATGATGGAGTAATTTAGACTCTGTATAAAAACCTAAATTACGAACGGCCTCTCTGAGTTGCATACCTGCATATCCTTTTTGTTTTAAAAGTAAGTATTCGTATAGCTTTTTATAAAGAACTGGTAATTCACTTTGAAAGTTGAGATGGTTACTCCTAATACTTTCTTTTTCGCTTAAACTCCATGCTTCAATTTCATCTACAGCACCCATAAAAGCAAACAACTTGTTGGAATCAATCAATTGAGCATCAACTTCGTTAAATTCCTGTAAAACCGAAGGAGCCCAATTAAAAAATTGATTCATTGTATCTTGTTTTTCTTTTGGAGTATGCATTAAGTACACCTCATAAAAAGAATACAATAAATCAATTTTTGTTATTGTTTTTAGATCTGATAAATCATTGATAAATGACTCTATACTTATGATTTCAGGGGAAATTTTTGGGACTTGTATTTGCTTTTTTAAGGCTTCTTTTAGGAATGTTATAGATCGGATACTTGGAACAATAATTTTAATCTGATCTAATTCTTTATGAGAAGTAGTTATTATTTTCGCAACATCATCTAAAAAGGTATTCATCCTTAAATTTATAAAAATAGGTCTTTGTTAGCCTTGCTTAACTATAATTTTTCTGATCATTTTACAACAAGTACTAACTACAATTTTCGACCCTTATTTCAGAACCAATATAGACCAAAAATTTTTTGACAGGATTATAGCCAAGGGTTTCATAAATAGATCCATAAGAATCAATTTGAAGAGTGTCTTCTTCCTTGGGCTCACCTGTTTTATAATCTAAAATAACGGCACTACCATCTGCTAAAAGGTTTACTCGATCTGGGCGTAAAGTTCGACCATCAGGAACCAATATGTCTTTTTCTACTAGAACAACATCATCACTCTTAAAATAGGGAGAGAGAATAGGGTGGTGTACGATTTCAAATATTTTTTTTTCTATAAATGATATTGTTTCTCCTGAAAAGTTAAGTTTAGAAATGGATTCTTCTATTACTTTCGAGAGTTTTTCAGAATGGGTTACTTTCGCTAAAACATCATGCAGCAACAAACCTTTTTTTTGAGCTAATATTGATTCTTTAGTGGGTCTATTAAAAACAACTAATTTTTTCTTCCATAAAGAAGAAGTCTTAAATTGAATTTTAATTTTTTCTTCTTTGCTGGTCTCTTCTTCAGTTTCAGCAGTTTTTTTTAAGGTCTTTTCTCCCCATTCAAATGATGTGTTTTCATCTAAGGTTCCTCCTTGATTATTAATAAAACTTTTTAGTAATTCGGCATACGTGGAGGCACCTTCTTTAGCAACTTCTTGGGTGATAATATATAACTGATCTTTTGCCCTGGTTAGTGCTACATATAATACATTGAAGGCATCTAATTTTTGTTCCAAAACATACTGATCATAAAGTGACTGTCCTTGGACTCCATATAATTGAATATTTTTAGAGGCATTAATCCAAGCCCATTTAATCGAAGAGAGTGGTTCTTCTTTAAAGGGATACCAGATTTTATTTTTGATATTAGATGAATTAAGTACTGTATCCATAAAAGGTAAAATAACAACTGGAAATTCTAATCCTTTTGCTTGGTGAATTGTCATTACAGATATTGAATTGGTACCCTCAGGGGTTTTTATTCTAAGGGTATTCTCTTGTTTTTCCCAAAACTTCAAATAGCCTGAAATTGTTTGAGATTCTGTGGTTGAAAATTCAAAAATATCTTCAATAAATGTATTTAAAAATGGATCGCTAGAAGGGAGTAGAGATATACTTTCGAGGATAGACTCCGCAGCCTCTAAAACAGATAACTTTGATAGATTATTTAATGATAATTTAAACCTAAATTGTCTTTCTAATTTTTTAAAAAAATCCTTGCTTTTTAAATGAATATGATTTAATATAAACAAATGGTTTTCCTTTTCAAACTCGGGTGTTAACAAACACAATACATCTATTATTAATTTGTGTTGTTCCGAATCATTGGGACGTGCAATTAATTTTAGTATTGCAAGAATAAACTGTACATATGTCGATTGCCCTACCACTAAAGATTCAGAAGATATAATAGGATACCCTACTTCTGTTAACCCTGCACCTATAGCTGATGCTTGTTTTTTTGTGCGTACTAGAACGACAATATCTTCTAGCGCATATCCTGAATCAATTGCTTTGATTACAGTGGCGTTTGTTTTCTCTACATAAACCTGAATATTCTCATCAACTTTTCTGCCACTTGGAATAGCTTCAACACTTACATATCCACCTACTTTTTTTGCTTCCTGTTGGCTTTCTTCACCATAAATTTTATGATAATCCGTTTCTTCAAATAATTTTGAAAAAGTTAAAAAGAATTGATTGTTAAAATCGACAATAGATGCTCCTGAGCGATAATTTTTAACTAGGAAATCGTTTGATGCTTTTATCTGAAAGGGATTGTCTTTATGTGTAAATAGATTTACAAATTGTTTGATATCGCCACCACGCCATCTGTAAATTGCTTGTTTTGGATCACCCACAAGAAGAAGTGATCCTTGTTCCCCATTGAGAGATTCGCCCGCTAAGGCATTTGAAATTAATGGAATCAAATTTGTCCATTGTAATTTTGAGGTGTCTTGAAATTCATCTAAAAAATAATGCTGGTATCGCTCCCCTAATCTTTCATAAATAAATGGGGCATCTGCATCCTGAACTAGTTTACTTATTTTTTGGTTAAATTCTCCTAAGAGCCTAACTTCTTTTCGATTTTGAAGAACTTCTAAGCGCGCTTCCAATCGCTGTAATAAACTGCGTGGAACCCACGATTTAATTGTTGCTTCGCTAAGTAGTGCTTTTCCTACATATTTTTTAATTTCACAATAATCTTCGTTTAATTTAACTTGAATTGTGTCTATAATTTCTTTTTTCTTAGTGTCTAGACTTTGTTTATAAAGAGATTTTTCGCCTACTAATGCTAAAGCTAATTGATTAGAGTAAAGTTTTGAATAATGCCTCTGAACTACTGCTTGAAAATGATTGTACAGGGTCCCTTTATAAAAGTCGGATTTTTCAAGTCCATGCTGATGAATTAATGAAAGAGCTTCAGTTGCAATCTCAGTAGCTTTATTTTCAGCTTTTAATTTTTCCTTGCTTAGTGTTTTAAAATCTTCTAAATGATCTAATATTGTTTTCTTTTTTAAATCATACAAAGGAATACGATCATTTTCATTCAGTAATATTCCAGCAAATTCATTTAAATCTTTTTGAATATTCCAGCTGTTCTGTTGTAAAACTCTTGAAATACTAAAGTCATTTAGTAATTGGGTTAATAATTCATCTTTTCCTACTTCCTCAATAATAGAACTTACTGTTTCTTCAAGTAGACTCTTAGGATCTAATACAACCTCAAATCCAAATGGTAGTTTTAGTTCTTTTACAAAAGTTCGTATTAATCTGTGTGTAAATTTATCTAAGGTAATCACGTCAAAACTTCCATATTCAAATAAAATCTGGCGTAACATAAGCTGTGCTCTTCGACTTAATTCTTTTTCGTCGATAGCCAGTCCATCACACAGGGTGTTTTTAATGTTTTTATCTAAAAAAGTATCTTTCGATAGAGCAAATAAAACGGCTAATATTCTGTTTTTTAATTCATTAACGGCTTTATTCGTAAATGTTAATGCTAAAAGAATTCGATAAGGCTTTGGGGTTTTTGAACCTAAAAGAAGTGTTAAATACCGCAATACTAAATTATAGGTCTTCCCAGAGCCAGCAGCGGCATTTATAATATGAAAATTTGTTTGATTCAAAACTTTAAAAGTAATTTAAATGTAAGGCTTTTCAAAAGTTAAGCCTTTATTCAGAAAAGAAATTTTAATTTTGTCTGAATCTTAAAAATTAAAAAAATGGCTTTTGAATTACCTGACCTTTCTTATGCATACGATGCATTAGAACCAAATATTGATGCTCGCACTATGGAAATTCACCACAGTAAACATCACAATGGTTATACCACTAATCTTAATAATGCAATTACTGATACTCCGCATGCTTCTCAAACAATTGAAGAGATTTTAAAAGGACTTGACCTTAACAATAAGGCGTTAAGAAATAACGGTGGTGGTTTCTACAACCACAGACTTTTTTGGGCGATAATGTCGCCTGATGGCGGTGGAACTCCTTCTGGTGATTTGGCATCCGCTATTAATAATACTTTTGGATCGTTTGATGATTTTAAAAATGAATTTGCTAAAGCATCCGCTACACAATTTGGATCTGGTTGGGCATGGTTATGTGTGCAATCTGATGGTTCTTTGAAGATTTGTGCTACAGCAAACCAAGATAATCCATTAATGCCAGGTATTGGGTGTGGTGGTATCCCTATTTTAGGAATCGATGTATGGGAACATGCTTATTATCTGAATTATCAAAACAGACGTCCTGATTATATTCAAGCATTTTTTAATGTAATCAACTGGGATAAAGTAAGTGAACTTTATAAAAAAGGAGTGTAATTTCCTTTAAATTTATTATCAAATAAAGGGAGATATAAATACCTCCCTTTTATCCCAAATCTTATCTTAAACTATTTAAGTAACGATGCTTCAAATATGAAGCAATCTAAACGTTAAAGTAATTAACTTGTTGATGTACACTAATTATAAATTAACAATTAGTATGCCCTTTTATTGCTTTTTTCTATAAAATTTATGAATGCCTGATTGACAACACGACAACCTCCAGGTGTAGGGTAATTTCCTGAAAAATACCAGTCCCCTAGGTTTTTGGGACAAGCTTTGTGAAGGCCGCTAAGCTTTTGAAAAATTACATTTACCTCAGCTTTAATATTATTTTTTAGAAGTTGTGCAATTTTAATTGAAATTTGATCATCAGTAAAAGGATCATAGATTTGTTTAACATAATTAAGAGGAACTTTACTTTTATCTTTTAAACTTTCCTTACAATTCTCGTATACTGTTTTCAAAGTAGCTTCATAAGTTCCTTTATCTTTGTGTAAAGAAAGAGCTGCCCTAAAAGCAATAAACTCCTCTAATTTAGCCATATCAATTCCGTAACAATCTGGGTATCTAATTTGTGGAGCACTAGATACCACTACAATTTTCTTGGGACCTAAGCGATCTAACATTTGAAGAATACTTTTCTGAAGGGTCGTGCCTCTTACAATGCTGTCATCAATTATGACAAGATTGTCTGTGTTTTTTATAATTCCATACGTTATGTCATAAACATGAGCAACAAGGTCATCTCTTCCTTTATCTTCAGTGATAAAAGTACGTAACTTTGCATCCTTTATCGCAATTTTTTCAATACGAGGCTTGAGACCTAGCATTTTAGTTATGGCTTCAATATCTGGCGGATCTTTCTTGATTGATTTAGTGAGAAGGTCACGAACATGATCTTGAACAGCTCCAATCATTCCATAAAAGGAAGTTTCAGCAGTATTTGGAATAAAAGAAAAAACAGAGTTTTCTAAATCACCTTCAATTGCTTTATGAACCATTGGGAATAAAGCAGCTCCTAAATTTTTACGCTCTTGATAAATTTCTGCATCGCTCCCTCTGGAAAAATAAATACGCTCAAAGGAACAGGCCCTTTTTAATTGAGGCGCTAAAATCTGTTTAATTTCTGTGTCACCTGATTTTTTAGTAATAACAGCCATTCCTGGTTCTAACTCCTGAATACTCTCAAAAGGAACATTAAAAACAGTTTGAATTACGGGACGTTCCGAGGTTACTACAATAATTTCATCATCATTATAATAATACACTGGTCTAATCCCATTTGGATCTCTAAGAACAAATGAATCTCCATGCCCTAAAAGCCCTGCAACAGCGTAACCACCATCCCAATTTTTAGCTGCTTTCCGCAATATTTTAGACAAATTCAAGCGTTCAGCTATTAAGGGAGAAGCCTCTGCTTTTGAATATCCTTCACGCTTTAATTTTTTATATATTTTAGCTACTGCATAATCTAGAAAATGTCCTATTTTTTCCATAACAGTTACAGTATCCGCCATTTCTTTAGGGTGTTGTCCAAGATCAACTAGATTATCAAACAGTTCGTTAACGTTAGTTAAGTTGAAATTTCCTGCTACAATCAAATTTCGATGCATCCAATTATTTTGACGTAAAAAAGGATGGACACTTTCTATATTGTTTTTGCCAAAAGTTCCGTATCTAACATGCCCTAACATTAACTCTCCTACATATGGTACGTCTTGTTTTAACTTTTCGGAATTTGAAAGGAGGTCTGGATCTAAATCAATTTGTTTTTGAATTCTACTATTAATCGTGTTAAATATGTCCTGAATAGGTTGTTGTTCTGCAGAACGCACACGACTAATATAGCGCTGCCCAGGTTTCATATTATATTTGATACTCGCAAAACCAGCTCCGTCCTGACCTCTATTATGCTGTTTTTCCATTAAAAGATACATCTTGTCTAAACCGTAAAGAGAACTACCATACTTTTCTTTATAAAAAGATAAAGGCTTTTTAAGTTGTAAAAGGGCAATTCCGCATTCATGCTTAATAGCGTCGCTCATTAGAAAGTATTAATTTTATGTTAATTCAAATTCAGTTAATGATTTAAAGATATCTAAACGTTCATTTAGTTCAGGTAATATTAATTCTTCTAGAGATTTTGTTCCAAATTTTTGAACTGTAAAAGAAGCCATAGCTGAACCGATAATTGTAGCTGTCTTCATTTCTTCAAAAGAAACATTCTTGCACTGTGAAAGGTGACCAACAAACCCTCCTATAAAACTATCCCCCGCTCCTGTTGGATCAAAAACCTTTTCTAATGGAAGTGCAGGTGCACAAAAAATTTGATTTTCATGAAAAAGTAGCGCTCCATGTTCTCCTTTTTTAATAATCACGTATTTAGGACCCATTTGCTGGAGTTTTTTAGCAGCTTCAACTAAAGAATGGGTTGATGTAATCATTCTAGCCTCTTCGTCATTAATTGAAATGACATCTACTTTTCCAATAACTTCATCTAACTTTTCTCTGTAACTTTCAATCCAAAAATTCATAGTATCCATGACTACTAGGGTAGGCTTATTGGATAATTGATTTAAAACTGCTAATTGCAAATTGGGATCTAAATTTCCTAAAAGAACAATGCTTGCATCTTTAAAATGATCTGGAACAATAGGCTTAAACTTTGTAAGGACATTAAGTTGGGTTTCCATGGTTGTCCTAGTGTTTAAATCATTATGATATTTTCCGCTCCAAAAAAAAGTTTTTTCACCTTTAATAGTTTCTACTCCTGATAGATCAAGTTTCCTTAACTTTAATAAGTCTAGATGCTCTTGCTCAAAATCATCTCCAATTACGGAAACTATTCCACATTTAGCTTTAAAAAGGGAAGCCGCAAGTCCAATGTAGGTTGCGCAACCACCTAATATTTTACCAGTTTTTCCAAAAGGTGTTTCTATGGCATCATAAGCCATGGTGCCTATTACTAAAAGTTTCTGATTCATTTTACAAAAGTAAAAAACTCTACATGCCTAATCATAATTATAGTAAACATTTATTAAAGACTATAAACAACTTGTCAAGTTTTAAGATTTTCTTTTTCAATGCTTTCAAAAAAAGTGTCCGATATTAAATTTATACCTTTTGCTGCAGCAACTGCTAATTGATCACATCGTTCATTTTGAGGATGTGAATTATGCCCTTTTATCCATTTAAAACGAACTTTATGTTTTCGATAAACTACCAAAAAACGTTTCCATAAATCAGGATTTTTTTTTTGCTTAAAATCTTTTTTCTCCCATCCAAAGAGCCATTTTTTCTCAACAGAATCAACCACATATTTTGAATCTGAATAAACAACAACCTTCATGGAATCCTTTTTTAACAATTCCAAGCCAACAATCACAGCCATAAGCTCCATCCTATTATTTGTAGTTCTGACAAAGCCTTGGGAATATTCCTTTATATGTCCTGTACTTTGAGACTCTAATCTAAGCCCATAGCCCCCTGGACCTGGATTTCCAATTGCAGAGCCGTCAGTATAAAGACATATTGTATTTACTTCCATCCTACATGCTTTTAAGTAAAGAATTAATCACTTTTGGAAAATATTCCTTTTCTAAAGCACGAACTTTAGCTTCAATATCATAAATAGTGTCTGTTGTTGTTAGAGCAACTTTATTTTGAGAAATAAATGCGCCTTTATCATAAGCATCACTGACATGATGAATAGTAATGCCTGTTTCTTTCTCATTATTTTCTTTAACAGATTTATGCACATGGAATCCATACATACCTTTCCCACCATATTTAGGCAAAAGTGATGGATGAATATTAATAATTTTTAAAGGAAAAGCATCTATCCAATCTACTCCTATTTTCCATAGAAAACCCGCTAAAACAATCAGATCCGGTTGCTGTTTTTTAATTTCCTTTAAGACATCTCCGTTAGTAAAAGTTGTTTTATTAAAAATGTATCCCTTCAAACCAAAAGGTTTGATGCGCTTTAAAACACCTGCATCAGGATTATTAGTGTACACTTCTATAATTCGAACTTCTAAATTTTGTTCAAAAAAGTGACAAATATTTTCAACATTTGAACCATTTCCTGAGGCTAATAGAATAATTTTTTTACTCATTTATTTTACTTATATTGTAGTAATAGTAGTATGCAGGAATTGATTTACCTCTCTAAGTAAATCAAAAATAAACTTATTATTTAACAGCAATCATTTGTAATCAGTTAAATTTATTATTTTTGTTCACAACTTAAATTTAAACAAAAAGTTATTATGTCAGATATTTCCTCGAGAGTAAAAGCAATCATAGTTGATAAACTAGGGGTTGATGAAAATGAAGTTAATGCAGATGCAAGCTTCACAAATGACTTAGGGGCAGACTCCTTAGATACAGTAGAGCTAATCATGGAATTCGAAAAAGAATTTGATATCCAAATACCAGATGACCAGGCGGAAAACATTACTACTGTTGGGCAAGCAATCCAATTTATAGAAAAAATAGACTAACGAAGTTCCATGGAACTAAAACGTGTAGTAGTTACCGGATTGGGAGCGCTTACACCTATCGGGAATACTCTTTCAGCTTATTGGGAGGGATTATTGTCTGGTACTAGTGGTGCTGCTCCAATAACTTATTTTGACCCTACCCTTTTTAAAACAAAATTTGCTTGTGAGTTAAAAGATTTTGATCCATTGGATCACTTTGACAGAAAAGAAGCAAGGAAAT
>CAJQQG010000026.1 GCA_905480425.1 uncultured Flavobacteriaceae bacterium
CCGGCGGCCTTAAAAACCGAAATATCCATCAGCGGGGTCTATTCACCAAATGATTTAGTTTGGACTGTTGCCGTGTTTATAGCCTTTTTAACGGCAACGATTTTTAGACCTTCAGAATATAAAATAAAAGCTCAAAAAAACAACACACATAGAGTATTTCAGTTTATGCTTATATGGCTATTAATCAGTATTTTTTTTAGATATTTTAATCTATATGATGGCACAGGAAAATGGCTTCAAAGCCTTGTTCCAACTGCGTTTTTTATAGGAATAGCAATTGATGTGATAAAGAGTAGTCAGATAAAAAACCTCATCATAACAGTTGTGGTTTTTGCAGCAACTAGTTTAAAACTGTTTGACTATGGTTTAATTTCTTTTTGAGAAAAAGAAACATATCAAATTAGACATCATCATAATTGAGGCTAATATGTTCTGTTTGCGCAATAGCTTGACAGCTTAAAACAAGTCCCTCTTCAACCTCTTCATCAGTTAAAACTTGATTATTTTCCATGCCAGCTTTCCCTTGAGTTACCTTTGCGATACAAGTGCTACATACGCCTCCTTGACAAGAATAGGGAACGTCTAACTTTGCTTGAAGTGCGATATCTAAAAGTGTTTTTCCTGGAATTAATTCCAAAGAGTGTGTAACTTCATCAAAGGTTAAAGACAATAATCCTTTTTTTGCAGCCTCTGTCACTTTAGCTTTATTGGTGTTTGAGGAAAACAATTCAAAAAATAGATTTTCTTTAGAAATGCCTTTTTCTAACAACTCCTCTGAGGACATATTGATCATTGCTTCAGGTCCGCAGAGGTAAAAAGAAGCCTTCGAAGGAGTTTTTATTTGGCGAATTAAATAGTTAATTAGCGAAGGATCAATTCTTCCAAAGTGAGAATTCTCAAGATTACTCTGGCTAAATACCCAATTAATTTTAAATCGATCTGGGTACTTTTTCTCAAGTGAAAGAAGTTCATCGTAAAACATTGTTTCTTCAGGACTTTTATTTCCATACAATAAAACAAAAGAGGTGTCATGATCGTTGAGAAGAACCGATTTTAGGAGCGATATAATAGGAGTAATTCCACTACCTGCTGCAATTCCCACAAACTTTTTAGCTTGTTTAGACTCTTTTAGTGTAAAACGCCCTTCAGGAATCGCTACTTTAAATTCATCACCCACCGAAAGCGATTGATTAACATAGGTTGAAAACACTCCGCCAGGAACCTCTTTGATACCGACTTGAAGATTACCCGATTGCGGAGAAGAACAAATTGAATAAGAACGCCTTACTAACGTTTCATCTATAGTCGCCTCAAGGCTAATGTATTGACCCGCTTTGAAGACGAAAGATGTGGTTAGGTTCTTTGGAACCTCAAGAGAAACAACAATAGATTTATTGGTTAGGCGGTCAATTGCAGAGACTTAGGGAATGTAATGTAGACATAGTTTTTTTTCAAATTTAAAATCATTATCATTGTCCGCAAAGAAATTCAAAAACAAATTTAAATGGCGTACAACTTTAGAGAATCTCTTGGTCTTTCAAAAAAGAAGTTTTTTAGAGCACCTCAGTGGGAACTTAAATTAGCGGTACGCATTTTAATTGGTTTTTTAGCGCTATATTTTTTGGTTGCTTTTTTGCTTTTAGGGATTGGTCTCTTTTTTATTCTAAGGAAAGAATTTCCAGAACAAGACCCAGTAAGTATTGTTAACCAGTGGATAATTTTTTATTTTGGTGCAGATATATTGGCACGTTATTTTTTACAAAATCCACCCGTAACCGACGTAAAAGCCCTTCTTATTCTGCCTATCCCCAAGGAAAGAATCATAAGAGGGGTTTTGCTTCGTTCTCTTTCTTCAATTTTTAACTGGTTTTCGGTTCTTTTACTGCTTCCCTTTTGTATTGTTCTGAGTATTGAAAATGGAGTAACATTTTCTGTTTGGAGTTGGTTTTTCGCCATGTTATTATTAACAGGGATTAATAATTTTCTGGGGTTTTTAATTAATAAAAACAAGAATGTAGCCATAGGAACTCTTCTTTTTTTAGCAGGGGGCTATGTCCTTGAATATTATATGAAAGTTCCTGTAATTTCTTCAATTGGAATAGGTTTTGAAGCACTATATATTGAACCCTTGTGGATCACAGTAATTCTTATGTTTTTTTTAGCTGTATTGAAATTGACAGCAATATTTTTAAAAAAAGAATTGTATTTAGACAAAGGGCTAAGCAAAAAAAAAGAAAAAATTATAGGATCAAATCTGTTTTTTCTAGATCACTTGGGACCACTGGGGGGTCTTTTAAAAAATGATATCCGCTTAATTATTCGAAACATTCGCGCTAGACAAGTTGTTTTGGCAACAGTCTTTTTTTTGTTTTACGGATTAATTTTTTTCACACAAGAGATTTATTTAGAACGTCCAGGCATTTTGATTTTTGCCGGAATTTTTATAACAGGGGGCTTTACCATCACATTTGGCCAGTACATTCCCGCATGGGATAGTGAATATTATAGCATGTTAATGAGCCAAAACCTTAACTACAAAAAATACCTAAAATCAAAGCTTTATTTACTCATGTTTTCAGTAGTTATTAGTATGGTTCTCTCCCTGCCGTACCTTTATTTTGGCAAAAAAGTTATGGTACTTATTATAGGGTGTGGTATTTTTAATTTTGGACTAGGGGCTTTAATAAGTCTTTTTTCTGGGGCTTATAATGCCACCCCTCTTAAGCTTAATGTTAAAGCGAAAGCTTTTGAAAACACCAAAGGATTTAATTTAACGCAATTTATTTTTGCAATTCCCAAGTTAGTGCTTCCCGTTCTTGTTTTTTATATCCCATATTTCTTCTTAGGATTTAATGCTGGAATTATGGGACTCATTACCTCAGGTCTAGGAGGGTTTATTTTTAGAAATCAAATTTTAGGCTGGATTGAAAAAATTTATCAATTAAAGAAATATGAAACTTTAGCTGCATTTAACAAACAAAAGATATGATTAAAACCTATTCACTAACAAAAGAGTACGGAGGAGAAAAAGTATTAAATCTTTCAGAACTAGAAATACCTAAAGGAGAGCTTTTCGGATTAATTGGAAATAATGGTGCCGGAAAAACCACTTTTTTTAGTCTTTTATTGGACTTAATAGAAGCAACAAGTGGAACCGTTGAAATCAACAACATTATGGTTCACCAGAGCGAGGCATGGAAACCCTTCATTTCTGCATTTATTGACGAAAGCTATTTAATAGGTTATTTAACTGTTGAGGAATATTTTTATTTTTTGGGAAGCCTTAGAGGAAAAATACAAGTAGAGGTCGACTCTTGGATAAAGACATATGAACCTTTTTTTAATGGAGAGATCTTAAATCAAAAAAAATACCTTCGCGATTTTTCTAAAGGGAATCAAAAAAAAGTAGGCATAGTAGGAGCTTTAATCGGTCAGCCCGAGGTAATTGTTTTAGACGAACCGTTCGCTAATTTAGATCCGACCACTCAAATAAGATTAAAAAGTCTAATTAAAGAAGAGGCAATGAATAATGGGACAACTTTTTTGATTTCTAGCCATGATTTAACCCATGTTACGGAAGTTTGTGACAGAATTGTTTTATTAGACAAAGGAACTGTTTTAAAAGATATCAAAAAGACGTCTTCTACCTTAAAAGAATTAGAGCAATATTTTTCTAATTAATCTTCATAGTATTATATACTAAAACCTTTGTTTTCAAGTTATTATCTTACAAGTAGAAGAGATGACAACATTGCGGCCCTTTTTTTGGCTATCACTTACTTTTATATTGATTTTAGTTTCTTGTAGCACATCTAAAAAAAGATTGCTGAATCAAGAATATCACACCCTTGTCACAAAGTATAACGTCTTGTTTAATGGGAAAGAAGCTTTTTCAATTGGGGGAGAGATTTTATCAGAAGCTTTTGAAGATAATTTTTATGCTTTGCTCCCCATAGAGCCAATAAATTTAAATGGAGAAAACATTGACGAGCCAACTATTGTTCCAGGTTTTGATCGCGCAGAAGAAAAAGCAGTAAAAGCCATTCAAAAACATTCCATTAAAATAAATGGCCTCCAATACAATCGTAAGATAGATGAGGCATATTTATTATTAGGGCAAGCAAGATATTTTGATAGGAGGTTTTTCCCAGCCTTAGAGGCATTTAATTTTCTTTTGGAAACTGGCGCTAATCAAAACGTTTATCTACAGGGTAAAATATGGCGTGAAAAAACAAACATCAGGCTTAAAAATTATCAATTAGCCATTAAGAATCTACGCCCTCTAGCTATGAGACTTATTTCACAAAACAAACACTTCCCTCAAGCTAACGCGACCCTAGCAAGTGCTTTTATTAATTTAAAAGAAATAGATTCTGCGAGTTTTTATATTAAAAGAGCTGCGCTGAAAGCACCCAAAAGAAAATTAAAAGCGCGTTATCTATTTATAACAGGCCAGCTTTTTGAAAGTCTAGGCAAAAAAGATTCTGCCTTATGGGCTTATCAGGAAATAATTGCTTTAAAAAGAAGAGTACCCCGCAAATTTTCAATACAGGCAAAAATAAAAAAAACTCTTTTAGACAGTTCAGCTCTTTTCGAAGATCGTGTCCAGACACTATATGATTTAATTAAAAACTTTGAAAACCTTCCCTATCAACACGTATTGAATCGTTCAATTGGGACTTTATATTTACAAGAAGATCAAGATAGCACTGCCTTAGTCTATTTTGAGAAGTCACTTCAATCACCATCAATTGATTCCTTCACACAAATTGAAAATTATCAAGATTTAGCCGAATATAATTTCGAAAAAGGCAACTACCTTGAAACAGGGTCGTATTTAGATAAACTGCTCCCTCTTTATGAAGAGAATTCGGTTGCTTATAAAAAACTAAAAAGAAAACGCGATAATCTTTCTGAAGTTATTATTTATGAAAGAACACTTCAGCAAACAGATAGTCTGATATCCTTAATGTCTCTTTCAAAGAGGGAACAGCTTCAGTTTTTTGAGGAGTATATTAACAAGCAGCGTGCAATAGAAGAGAAAAATTTAGAAAAGCAATCTAAAAAAAAGCAATTTCAGTTTCAGAATAATGTAAAAAATGCTTTTTACTTTTATAATCCTAGGCTTGTTTTAAAGGGACAACAAATGTATAAAGCCAATTGGGGAGATCGCCCTAATGTTGATAATTGGCGTCAGGCTGCAGTAATTCAAAACGCTTTAAATACCACTAAAAAAACTAGGGATAGGGTGTTAAAAAAAGCGGTTTTTATACAACAAACACCAGAAAGTTATTTAGAAGCCCTGCCCCAAAAGCCTATAACTAAAGACAGCATTATTAGGGTAAATCAAAAAGCGTACCTCCAGCTAGGATTGATTTATAAAGAAAAATTTGAGGACTTTCCATTAGCTGCAGCAAGATTAGAAACCTTACTTTCAATTGATCCTCCAAAAGGAATAGCCGTTCAAGCCCTATACCATTTATATAAAATGAATGAAAACGAATTCCCTGAAAAAGCATTAACTTTTAAAGAGAGATTAATAGAAAAGCACCCTAAAAGCACTTTTGCAATGCTTCTTTTAGACCCAGAAAACTATGACACATCAGGGGTTATAACTCCAGAAAAAATATACCAGAATGTTTTAACCCTATTTGAAAAACAAGACTTTAAAAAAGTCTTGTTTGAAATCAATGCTCTTGATGTAGTAATTAGCGGGAGTAGAATAGCCCCAAAAATAGCACTTCTTAAAGCACACGCCCTAGGAAGGCTTAAGGGAGTTGATACTTGGAAAGAGTTATTATTAGAGGTGGCAACGAATTATAGCGCTGCCCCAGAGGGCTTATATGCAAAAGAATTGTTAGCACAAATAATAAGTCAAGACGATTTAAAAGAATCAGGTCCAGTGTATAAAAACTATAAATGGATTTTTCCTTTTTTAAGTGAGGATAAAGAAAGCGCAATGGCCTTTTTTAAAAAGCTAAAAGAAACCATAGCTCATAACAAAGAAAGGTGGAACGTAAGTCAAGATGTTTATAACGAAGAGTATGATTTTATTGTGGTTCACGGAATTAGGGATTTACAAGAAATCAAAGCATTGAAAGGGTTAGATAGCATCGATACTCTTTTGGGGCTAAATACAAAAGATAATTTTGTAACTTTAGCGTCCGAATATAGGACATACATTAAAAATAAAAATTGGAAAAACACCTTAAAATGAAAGGATTAGACACAAATGGACAGTATAGTAAAATAGATAAAAGTACTATTTTAAAAGGTTCAATTAATGCTCAAACGGACATTCGAATTGACGGTAAACTAGAAGGAGATGTTGAGACTATTGGAAAAGTTATAATCGGAAAAGAGGCATCAGTTAATGGAAAAGTTATCTGTACAAATGCTGACATTGAAGGATTTTTCAAAGGAAATTTAACCGTTTCAGGAACCCTTACTCTCAAAACAGGAAGCAACCTCGAGGGTGAAGTTCATGTTCAAAAACTAGTTGTAGACTCGGGGGCAATATTTAACGCAAATTGCTCTATGCACTCTGAAAAAGATGGAATAAAAAAATTAACAGATTCTCGTGAAAAAACAGCCTAATCGATGGCTTACTTTTTCTAGCTTAGCCTTTCAAATTGGTGCTATTATGTATGGAGCAGTTTGGCTAGGGCAATACTTAGACACTTTTTATGTGAATCAAAAAAGTCTTTTTACTTTGGCATTATCTGTTTTTGGTTTGGTTGTTATTATATACTTGATCATCAAACAAACCAAACACCTTTGATGCATTATTATGTTAAAAAAGACTCTTTACATCGTCCTCTTATTAGTTTTAATGATTTTGATGCTTTTTATTCATAGTTTTTTATTGACTAATCGCACTGATTTTCTAATTCAAAGCTATGCGATTAATACACTTTTGGCTATCATAGCATTAATTCTTTTGAGCTGGGGGATCAACTCTAAAAAAGAAAATCTATCAACTTTTTATTTACTTACCGTCGCATTAAAGTTATCAGTATATTTTCTTTTTTTTGCCCCCTACTTTAAAATTGATGGAATAACAACACGATCTGAATTTTTTGTGTTTTTTGTTCCATACGCAATTGGCCTTCTAGTGGAAATCATTCTTTTAGCAACACGTTTTCGCTGATTTTAAAGTAAAAAACCCCCTCTTTTTTATTATTTTAAAAAAGAACTTTAAAAAAACTTTCAATTATTTCTTTATTTATCGGAAAGCCTTACATTTGCAGCGCTTAAAAACACCATTTACAATCAAGTTTTATGCCGTTAGTGCTAAACAAATTTTATTCGATTTTCACTTTATTTGCAGTGATATTTTTTACGGTTAACACGGTGCAAGCTAAAGACGCTGAAGCTTCAGTGGATTTGAAAACAGAAATTAAAGAATATATTACACATCACCTTCAGGACACCTATGATTTCAGTTTATTTTCATACACAAATAAATCTGGTAAACATATTTACATAGGAATTCCTCTTCCTGTAATTTTATGGGATGAAGAATTACATGTTTTTTCTTCATCAAAACTTCATCATGGTGAAGAAGTAGTTGCCTCAGGCAACAAATACTATAAATTAGACCACGGTAAAATATACAGGACGGATGCCTCTGGAATCATTTCCTATGATGACACTCATCATGCTAGAAACATAGCGCCTCTAGACCTTTCGATTACCAAGGGAGTTGCAAGCATGATTTTGATATCCATATTAATGTTCTTCTTGTTTAGAAGTTTAGCAAGATCTTATAAGAAAAATGGAGGTGTTCCTAGTGGTATTGGACGTTTTTTTGAACCAATAGTTTTATATATTAGAGATGATATTGCACGCCCGAACATTGGTGATAAAAAGCACGGAAAGTATATGAGTTTTTTATTAACGGTCTTCTTTTTTATCTGGTTTTTAAACATTCTTGGCCTAACCCCTTTAGGCGTTAATGTTACTGGAAACATAGCCGTTACATTTGGCCTAGCATTACTAACATTTTTAATTACAAACCTTACTGGCACAAAAGATTATTGGCTACACATATTTGATCCCTTGGGGTCTTCAATGAAATGGTTTGCCAAAATACCAATATATATTATTTTGATTCCTATTGAGGTTTTAGGAATCTTCATTAAGCCTTTTTCCTTATTAATTCGATTGTATGCAAATATGCAGGCAGGACATATTGTTTTGATGAGTTTAATAGGACTAATGTTTATATTTAAAAGCTGGTTGGGAAGTCCATTGTCTTTTGGACTGGCTTTTGCAATCTCAATTATAGAACTATTAGTGGCTTTATTGCAAGCCTATATTTTCACGATGCTATCTGCGCTTTACTTTGGTTTTGCGGCAGAGGAACATGAGCATCATTAACGTAAACACAATAATGTGTCAAAAAAGAATGTTTAATTTAAATTTATAATTATGGAAATTCCAGTAATGGTTGGAGCCGGATTAGTAGTAATCGGCGTAGGTATCGGTATCGGTAGAGTGGGTGGTTCTGCAATGGAGGCGATTGGCCGTCAGCCAGATGCTTATGGTAAAATTCAAACAGCGATGTTAATTGCTGCTGCCCTAATAGAGGGAATTGGATTTGCTGCACTTTTTGCAGTATCATAAAACTCGCCTTTCGAGGCACTTTCAAACTTAAGATTTTAAACTATGGAAAAACTAATAAGTGAATTTTCTTTAGGGTTGTTTTTTTGGCAATCTCTGATTTTCATAGGCTTGTTATTTATGCTTCGAAAATTTGCGTGGAAGCCAATTTTAGATGCTGTTAACGATCGTGAAACTTCAATTAAAGATGCACTAGCTTCAGCAGAAGCTGCTCGAGATGAGATGAAGAATTTACAATCTGACAATCAGCGGATTTTAAAAGAAGCAAGAGCAGAAAAAGAGTCATTACTCAAAGAAGCTCGTGCCACTCGTTCTGAATTAATTAACAATGCTAAAGAAGAAGCTCAAGAAGAAGCTCAAAAAATATTGTCACAAACACAAAATGCTATTCAAAGCGAAAAGCGCGCGGCAGTAAAAGAGCTTAAAGAGCAAGTGGGCTCAATAGCAATGGAGATTGCGGAAAAAGTATTACAAAAGGAATTGGAAAATAAAGATCGACAACTTGAGTTAGTAGATCAATTATTACAAGACACTAAACTTAAGTAAATGAGAGGAACACGCGCTGCCCTTCGTTATGCTAAAGCAATGCTTTCATATGCTCAAGAGTCAAAAGCTGATGAAGTCGTTGCTAAAGATATGCATCCCTTAATTTCTTTATTGCATGAGAATAACGAAGTTCAAACAGTGCTTGAAAATCCAATCCTTCCTGTAGCTGAAAAAGAGGCTGTGTTGAAAGAATTATTTTCTCAGGCGAGTCCTGAAACATTTAAATTATTTTCTTTATTAGCAGCAAAAAATCGTTTAGCGATACTTGCGGCTACTGGAGAACAATATGTTCGCCTTTATGCTCAAACTCAAGGAAAAGTGACAGCTATTGTCACTTCGGCAATTGGGCTTACCCCCTCACTAAAACAGGCGGTTTTAGAGAAAGCAAAAGGACTTACTAAAGAGAACGTTCAACTTGAAAATAAAATCGATCCAGGAATTATAGGCGGATTTATTTTAAAGATTGGTGATTTACAATATGATGCGAGTGTTTCTCATCAATTAAAATCAATAAAAACAACATTAATAAACACGAATTCGATCTAAAATAAACGATCATGGCAGATGTAAACCCCGCTGAAGTTTCAGCAATACTAAAAAAACAATTATCCGGTTTTAGCTCAGCATCCGCTTTGGATGAGGTAGGAACGGTGTTAGAGGTGGGAGATGGTATTGCCCGCGTGTTTGGTCTTTCCAATGCACAATATGGCGAATTAGTTTCTTTTGATAAAGGCCTTGAAGGAATGGTGCTTAACCTAGAAGAAGACCACGTAGGAGTTGTACTATTAGGTCCTTCCAAAGGTGTTAAAGAAGGAGATACCGTAAAAAGAACCCAACGAATTGCCTCTATTAAAGTTGGAGAAGGTGTTGTGGGTCGAGTTGTTAATACATTAGGAAATCCTATTGATGGAAAAGGAGATTTACAAGGAGAACTTTTTGAAATGCCTTTGGAGCGAAAAGCACCTGGGGTAATTTTTCGACAGCCGGTAAATGAACCCCTTCAAACAGGTATTAAATCTATTGACGCTATGATTCCTGTTGGTCGTGGTCAAAGAGAATTGGTTATTGGTGATCGCCAAACTGGAAAAACAACCGTATGTATTGACACAATCTTAAACCAGAAAGAATTTCATGATGCGGGTGAAACGGTTTATTGTGTTTACGTTGCCATTGGTCAAAAAGCATCTACAGTTGCAGGTATTGCCAAAACATTAGAAGATAAAGGCGCAATGGCCTACACAACTATTGTAGCTGCAAATGCATCTGATCCTGCACCAATGCAAGTTTATGCACCTTTCGCAGGAGCAGCAATTGGAGAATATTTTAGAGACACTGGAAGGCCTGCATTAATTATTTATGATGACCTTTCAAAGCAAGCAGTAGCATACCGTGAAGTTTCTCTTTTATTACGCCGCCCTCCAGGAAGGGAAGCTTATCCTGGGGATGTTTTTTATCTTCACTCTCGTTTATTAGAGCGTGCAGCAAAAGTTATTGCAGATGATAATATTGCTAAAGAAATGAATGACCTTCCCACTTCTTTAAAAGAAAAGGTAAAAGGAGGAGGTTCATTAACGGCACTTCCTATAATTGAAACTCAAGCAGGGGATGTTTCGGCATATATACCAACTAATGTAATTTCAATTACAGATGGACAAATTTTCTTGGAGTCTGATTTATTTAACTCTGGAGTTCGTCCTGCAATTAATGTGGGAATTTCAGTATCTCGTGTAGGGGGGAATGCTCAGATTAAATCCATGAAAAAAGTATCTGGAACGCTAAAGTTAGATCAAGCACAATTCCGTGAATTGGAAGCTTTTGCAAAATTTGGTTCAGATTTAGACGCAGTTACCTTAAACGTAATTGAAAAAGGAAGACGGAATGTTGAAATACTAAAACAAGCTCAAAATGATCCCTTTACTGTAGAAGATCAAACGGCTATTATTTATGCAGGCTCTAAAAACCTGTTACGCAATGTTCCAGTAAATCAAGTTAAATCTTTTGAAAGAGCTTATTTGGAAGAATTAAACGCGAAACATCGTGACACATTAGACACCATCAAATCAGGAAAACTGACAGATGAAGTTTTAGATACTTTAAATGCAGTTGCTAAAAGTATTTCCGCTCAATTTGAATAAACTGTTATGGCTAATTTAAAAGAAATACGAAATAGGATAGCATCAGTCTCGTCGACAATGCAAATTACATCAGCCATGAAGATGGTTTCTGCAGCAAAACTGAAGAAAGCCCAAGATGCTATTACTGCGATGCGTCCTTATTCGGATAAGCTAACGGAGCTTATCCAAAATTTAAGTGGGTCTATTTCTGGAGATACTCCAAACCCATATACACAAGAACGACCCATAAAAAATATTCTTGTTGTGGCCATTACATCTAACCGCGGATTATGTGGAGGATTTAATTCTAACATTATTAAGGCAGTTACACAATATGTAAATGATCATACTAACGAAAAGGTTTCTGTAATGACTTTAGGAAAAAAAGGGAATGACATTTTATCTAAAACAAAGACAATAGCCTCTAATGACAATAATATTTTTGATGATCTTAGTTTTACCAAAAGCGGTGACATAGCCCAAGGGTTTATGGATTCTTTTGCTACGAAAGAATATGATAAGGTAGTAGTTATATATAACCGTTTTAAAAATGCTGCTACCCAGATAGTTACAAAAGAGACACTTCTTCCTGTTATTGCAAAAAAAACAGATATTGACACAAGTTCAACAGATTATATTTTTGAACCAACACAAGAAGAAATTGTCAATCAATTATTGCCAAAAAGCATAAAAATGCAGCTTTTCAAAGCCTTAAGAGATTCTTTTGCCAGTGAACACGGTGCTAGAATGACAGCTATGCACAAAGCAACAGACAACGCCACAGAAATGCGAGACCAGCTTAAATTGACATATAATCAAGCCCGTCAGGCGTCAATCACAAATGAAATTTTAGAAATTGTAGGGGGTGCGGAAGCACTTAACAATTAAAAATAAAACCAATATAAATTATAAAGTCATTTAGTAGGCTTTTCTATTTAATTATTTCATGACGGAGTTTTATCAACATTTTTAATTAATACAGCTAACACCAGAAATATTTTCATTGGAAAAATAAAAAGAATGTTAAATCGAGTTTTAAACTTTGTAAAAGTTTCTTTTTTGTATTTATCTTGCTCTTAAAATTTATCATTTTAAAATGACTGCTATGAAACACAAATCATTATTTTGGTTACAAGGACTTTTTCTTCTAATCCTTGCCTTTAATTCTTGTGAAAAAACTTCTATTGATTTGGAGCCAGAAGCTGAGGCGGAGGAAGAAGTAGCTGTTATAACAGACCCATTTTACGCGGATTTAAAAGAAGATAGTTCACTAGAGGATTATTGGGAATTATTTGTGGCTGATGCAATTCGTTCTGGAAAAGCAGACCCTGGATCAGGACGTCTCGTTAACGTTTTTTTTGGTACTGAGCCTGACTTTGCTTCAGGGGTAACAGCAGACCATGCAGGAAGAGCTTACAACATTTGTGATGCAGGCACGGTTAGTTTTGAAATAATTGAATCTTTTTGGGAAGATTTTACTGTCGTACAGCGCCTTTATACTTTTTATCATGAAGCTGGACACGCACGTTATAAATACCGCCACCCTTGCGAATCAAATGAATGCACTTCAAGTCCGGAAGACTTTCCTGTAATGTGGCTCTCAGTTCTTCCAGCAAATACTCCTTTAGAAGAGTTTATAAAAGATAAGAACAATTTCTTTAAGCAAAGATGGGAGGGAATACGCTATTTTAATTGCCCATCTTAATAAAATGACAATAAATCAGATAACAAAGATTTTTAGCGATGATCAGATTAATCCTTTAACTTTAATTTTAGGAGTAACAGGACTAATTTTTTATGTTGCAGGTTACATTCAATTTAAATATCCTCCAAAAAAAATAAACTTTCTTTACGGTTACCGCACCACAACATCTATTCGAAGCCAAGAGATATGGGACTTTTCACAAACTTTATCAGCTAAAAAAATTCAGCAGTTAGGTGTTTATTTATTTTTTGGTGGAATTATTGCGTACTTTGTTAATATTGATCAGTTTTTCGCGATGTGGACAGGAATCTCCTTAATTACAGCATTACCGATTCTTATGATTTTTCAAATTGAAAAAGAACTCAAAAGGCACTTTCCCAAAACATAGTTTTTGGTTGAAAAAACAAGGAAAGAATTTTCTTAAACCAAAAGAAGTAGCCATCCAGTTTTGTATTTTTATAAGACATAAAACAAAACTAATGATCCAGGTTCAAGTTGAAAACGAAAGTACATATGAATTGCCGAGTTACGCTACGGTTTCTTCGGCAGGAGTCGATCTAAAAGCAGTCTTAGAGGCTCCACTTGTTCTTAATCCTTTAGAGCGCAAAGTAATAGGGACAGGGTTAAAAATTGCCTTACCTGAGGGCTTTGAAGCACAAGTACGGCCTAGGAGTGGATTGGCGGCTAAGCATGGGGTTTCAGTGCTTAACGCTCCGGGAACAATAGACGCTGATTACCGGGGAGAGATAGGGGTTATTTTAGTGAATCTATCCAATGATCCATTTACAATTGAGCCTGGCGAAAGAATTGCACAACTTGTTTTAGCGCGCTATGATCAAATAGAATGGAGACCTACTACTAGTCTTTCTGAAACAAATCGAGGAAGTGGTGGTTTTGGAAGTACAGGAAAATAAATAGAAGATGAAAATTATCGTACCCATGGCAGGACGAGGGTCTAGACTTCGCCCACATAGTTTAACTACTCCAAAGCCACTTCTTCAAGTAGCGGGATCCCCAATCGTTCATCAATTAGTTCGTGAAATTGCAAAAGTTGTTGACAGCCCCATTACAGATATAGGTTTTATTCTTGGTGATCCAGCTTTTTTTGGAGACGAAGTAGAAACGTCTTTAATTGCTCTAGCAGAATCATTAGGGGCAACACCTCACATTTTCAGGCAATTGCAACCCTTAGGAACAGGACATGCTATAATGTGTGCCGCTGAAATCTTAGAGGGCCGCACTGTAGTAGCATATGCGGATACACTTATTCGGGCAGATCTTTCCCTGAACCTTGACGCTGATGCAGTTATTTGGGTCAAACAAGTTGCCAAACCAGAAGCCTTCGGAGTAGTTGAACTGAACTCAGAAAACACCATTATAAATTTGGTTGAAAAGCCAACAGATTTTGTGTCTGATTTAGCAGTAATTGGTATCTATTATTTCAAGCAAATTGAATTTTTAAAAAAAGCGCTAGAAGAGGTCGTAAAAAAACGTCTTCAACCCGGAGAAGAATATCAAATCAATCAAGGTATTTTAGCAATGATGCAAAGTGGAAAAATATTCAAGACAGGAACTGTAAAAGCTTGGATGGATTGTGGAAACCCGGAAGTTACCTTGAAAACAAATTCAGCAATGCTAGCTTTTAAAGAGGCTGAAGGGGAAAATTTGCTTGATTCTACAGCGATTATTGATAACAGTACAATTATTCCACCATGCTTTATTGGAAAAAATGTACACATAAAAAACAGTACGATTGGTCCTGGAGTTTCTTTAGGGGAAGGCACAAAAATCATTAATAGCCAACTTAAAAATGCATTGATTCAAAACCATACTCACCTAGAAAATATTCAATGTGACAAAGCAATGATTGGGAATCATGTCCGTTATAATGGAAACCCTACCTTTGTAAGTCTAGGGGATTACTCGGAATTACATTAATTATGACTCAAAAGCTTCATCACCATGTTTTTATTTTAGGCATAATATTATTTTTTTCGGCCTGTAAAACAGTAGCTGTACTACCCACAAATAAACCTATTAAAAATGTAGATATTGCTGCACTGGTTTCAAAAACTAAAGCTAAATATCCTAAGATCGACAAGCTTCGTTCTCGAATTAGAGCAACTTATGACGACGGAAAACGTAAGCAGCAATTAATAATACAATTAAGATTAGAGAATAAAAAAAAAGTATGGCTAAGCGCCACTATGATTATTCCTATAGCAAAACTGATGATTACTCCACAAGGAATTTCTTTTTATGAAAAATTCCAAAAAAATTATTTTGAAGGTGATTTTGATATTATTAATACCCCACTTAACTCTTCTTTTAGTTATAATGATGTAGAAAATCTATTACTTGGAAAACCCTTCGCAGACCCATCAGAAGGGCGATGGAAGCAAATCTCAAATCCACAATATTATATTTTACTACCTCATGGAAAACGCTTGGGAATTACACCAACTCTATTTTATGACCCGACTACCTTTTTATTAAAAGAACAGCGATTACTTATTCCTGGCACATCACGAACATTGACCATAAAATATTTAAACCACAGTCGTTTAAACGGAGAAACTCTTCCTCAAAACATTGAGATAAGTCTTTTTGATGGGAAAAATTTTCAGCGCTTAGATTTAGAATTTACACGGACTGATTTTCCGAATGCCCTAAATTTCCCCTTTGAAATACCAGAAGGGTATTCAAAAATAAAGTTATAAGATGAAAAGAGCCTTTGCTTTTATCGCTCTTTTTTTACTTATTTCAGAAGCTATTCTGGCTCAAAACTCCAACAAACGACAACAAGAACTAGAGGTGCAGCGCCTTCGTTTAAAAAAAGAAATTAAGCAAATCAACGCTCTGCTTTTTACTAACACTAAAACACGCAAAAATGCCCTTACAGAAGCAGAGGACTTGCAGGTTAAGTTAAACGTCCGATCAGAATTGATTAAAGTCACAAATGAACAGGCCAATCTTTTAACAAGACGCATCAGTCTAAACGAACGAAACATTGGCAAGCAGCGAAATGAATTAAAGGCTTTAAAAAAAGACTATACTAAAATGATTCAAAAGTCTTACGCTGCTAAATCCTTACAAAATCGATTAATGTTCTTGTTTTCATCTGAAAACTTTTTACAGGCCTATAAAAGAGTTCAATACTTAAAACAATATGCAAGCTATCGAAGAAAACAAGGCATTGCAATTGGAGACAAAACACAGCTGCTTCAAAAACTAAATAAAACTTTAATAGAAGAGAAGACAAAAAAAATCAGCCTTGTTGAAGACAATAGAGCAATACAGGAACAACTTTCAAAAGAGCGCAAAGAGCAAGAGGCCCTAATTAAAACTCTAAGGCGAAAAGAAAAGTCATTAAACACCCAAATATCTAAAAAAGAAAAGCAGACCACGGCCATAAATAAGGAAATTGATCGCTTAATCCGGGAAGCTATTCTAGCTTCCAATAAAGCCGCAGGGAAGAAAGGGAATAAAACGTTTGAGCTTACACCAGAAGCTAGATTAATTTCAGCTAATTTTCAAGCAAATAAAGGACGCCTGCCTTGGCCTTTAGAAAAGGGCGTTGTTACGCAACGTTTTGGTCGCCAACCACATGCCGTTGTGAAAACAACAACAATACAAAGCAATGGTGTTACTATAGCAACCGAACCCTCTTCACAAGTTCGCACTGTTTTCGAAGGTGTCGTAATGTCTGTGGTAACTTTTAGAGGAAGTAACCCATCTGTTTTAATTAGACACGGAAATTATATTTCTGTATATAAAAATCTAGGAAAATTATATGTAAAAAAGGGAGATAAAGTTCAAGCTAAACAAACTATAGGAGAAGTATTTACCAATAAACAGACAGGTAAAACACAATTACAATTTAGTATTTTTAGCAATGTAAACGCTTTAGACCCCAAAGGCTGGATCTATAAGATGTAATTTACTTTTCTTCTAAATACCAGGCATCTTCTTTAAGAGTATATTTTAAAAAATACAATAAGTTAATAGCCTCTTTTTTAGTGGCAAATCGGCCATAAGAAGCTCTGTATAAACCCTCTGGGTTTACTTGTGCTAGTTCAGCATTTTCATAACCTTCTTGCTTTAATGATTCAATTTTATTTTCAGCATTTTCTAAAGAGCGAAAAGACCCTGCGATAATACTATAATATACTTGGTCTAAAACGACTTTTTCAGGAGTTGATTCAGTCGTTACACTCACTTCTATCGCGTCAAGAGACCCTAAATCAAAAGTAGCTTCTTGCACATTTTTTTCAATTTGTTTTTGGGCCTTTTCTTGAGCTACTAAACGCTGATTAGAAACATATTGATCTCCAAAATAATAGGATGCACTTACTAAAGCAATTCCAATTATTCCTACAGCTGCATATCGAAGGATTCCTGATTTTTTAGTCCCATCGTTTTCGGGCTTAAACATTAAATCGTCTTTATTTTTATCTTCCATGAGAGAAATTATTTTTGGTTCAACAATAACTTTGAGTATTGGTTTACGATGAAAAGAAGATAATCCAAAGGAGTTGATATTAAAATTAACATTTCCCAATGGGCTAAAAGTTATTTTACGATCAAGGTTTAATTGTATTTCTCCTACTCCAGTAAAATGGAGGGTTTGTGTTTTCATGCGTTTTTTCCAATTACTTACTTCTTTTTCAATTAGACGCAACGCATGCTCATAAGACACCGATTCTTTTTGTGCATAATGATGTGCTAAAATCCCATCGTTAGTCGTTAAAAGCTGATTAAAAGTAACTTCTTTGCGCGGCGGAAAAAAGGCTCCGCTCAAACTTACTTGAGCCGGTAAAGGCCGTGTTAAAAAGGCACCAAACTGAGGAATGGTTACACATTCATATTTATAAAGAAGTTCTTGTATGTATATAGATAATTGCATTGAATCAAAAATAGTAAAATTAAACTACATGGATAAGAACGAATGGACAGAAGGGTTAGGGAATAGTATTTTCCGCCAAAATTTGTAATGATTTAATAGCCCAACTTATCTCGAACATTAAGCAATACTTCACTTGCGACCTTCCGCGCTTTTTCCGCTCCTTTTGCAAGGGCCACATGAACTTCTTCAGGATGTTCATAATAGTAATTAAATTGGGATCTCTCAGTTTCAAAGCGTTCTAAAATTAAATCTAAGAGAAGTTGTTTGACGTAACCATATCCCATTCCTCCTGATAAATATTTATCGTGCAACACCTGAACAGAAGATGGAGAAGCTAATAAAGAGTATATGGCAAAGACATTACATGTTTCAGGATCTTTTGAGTCTTCAACAGGAATACTGTTTGTTTTAATGCTCATTACTTGTTTTTTTAACTCTTTTTCAGGTAAAAACACATTGATTGTATTTTCTTTCGATTTACTCATTTTTTCACCATCGGTACCTGGAACAAACTGAGTGTTTTCTTGAATTTTTGCTTGTGGTAAGACAAAAGTATCTCCCATTTGATGGTTAAATTTTGCTGCCACATCTCGGGTAATTTCAAGATGCTGTAATTGATCTTTTCCTACAGGAACAATTTCTGCATTATACAATAAGATATCAGCAGCCATAAGCATAGGATAAGAAAATAAACCTACATTGATGTCTGCAAGCTGCTCAGATTTATCTTTAAATGAATGGGCTAATTTTAAGCGTTTATAGGGAAAAAAACAACTCAAATACCAGGCTAATTCGGTTACCTCACTTACATCACTTTGTCTATAAAAGTGTGAATTGTCAATGTCTAATCCACATGCCATCCATGTTGCAGCAGTTGCAAAAGTGTTTTCACGAAGAGTTTCTCCCTTCTTTATTTGTGTGAGTGAATGAAGATCTGCTATAAATAAAAAGGAATCGTCTTTACTGGCTTTAGCCATTTCAATTGCGGGAAGAACCGCACCTAATAAATTTCCTAAGTGGGGAGTTCCAGTTGACTGGACACCTGTTAAAATACGCGCCATTTTTATACTATTTCCACAAAGGTACTATTACTAATAGATCAGCGCAACAATGCGGTATAAATTTTTGATGATCGTGAAGATTAAAGGAAGGGATTTTAAAACGACATAAACAAAAAATATATTTTGAAAAAAGTATCTTTGAATGGTGAATAAGATATTATTGGTTTTATGGAGAGTTTGGTTTTATGTGCTTACAGCGATTCCCGTTATTGTATTATTTTTTCCACTTGCTTTTTTTTTAGCAATTCCGAATGGATATAAATATTTGTTTTGGATTGCCCGCAATATTTGGGCGCCATTTGTATTATATGGCACAGGGTGTTGGGTTAAAAAAACAACTGCTTTCCCTGAAGAAGGTAAAAGCTTTATGCTGATTGCAAACCATACTAGTGTTATAGACGTAATGGTTATTTTAAGATTAAGAAAAACACCTTTTGTTTTTGTGGGAAAAAAGGAATTGGTCCAAATACCTATTTTCGGTTATATATATAAACGTGCAGCCATTATGGTAGATCGAAGCAGCTCTAAAAGTCGTTATGGGGTATATAGCCGTGCTCAAAAAGTAATTGATAAAGGCTACAGTATCTGTATTTTTCCAGAAAAGGATTACACGGACGAAAGTATAGCTTTAAATCCTTTTAAAAAAGGAGCTTTTAAGCTTGCTATTGAACATCAGATCCCAATCTTTCCTATGGCTTTTTTAGATTGTAAGCGAAAATTCCCTTGGAATACCAACTATGGATACCCAGGTGAATTACGTGTTAAGGCACTTTCTGTTATTCCCGTAGTAAACTTATCAGAATCGGATATTCCTGCATTACAAAAACAAGCATATCAAGCGATAAAAAAAGAATTGCTTAATGACCCAAAAGAGAACATAAAAAATGCAATTGAACTATGGGAAAAGCATTTATATTAGGCGTCAACAGCTTTTAAAGTGGCCATTATTTTTTGTTCTAACTCCTCCATCAATTCGGGATTATCAATTAACAGTGTTTTAACGGAATCTCTGCCTTGACCAATTTTCGTGTCCCCATAACTGAACCAAGAGCCACTTTTTTTGATGATTTCATAATTTACACCCAAATCAATTATTTCTCCAATTTTCGAAATACCTTCTCCATAGATAATGTCAAATTCAGTAGTACGAAATGGTGGAGCCACTTTATTTTTAACAACTTTTACACGGGTTTTGTTTCCCAGCACTTCAGACTCAATATTTTTAATTTGTGTTGATCTACGAATATCTAGACGCACAGAAGCATAAAATTTTAAGGCATTACCACCAGTAGTTGTTTCTGGGTTCCCAAACATTACACCAATTTTTTCACGTAATTGGTTAATGAAAAATACAGTACAATTAGTTTTACTAATTGAAGCAGTTAGCTTTCGCAAGGCTTGGGACATTAAACGAGCATGAAGCCCCATTTTAGAGTCACCCATTTCCCCTTCAATTTCACTTTTTGGCGTTAAGGCTGCTACGGAGTCAATTACAACAATGTCAATGGCCCCAGAACGAATAAGGTTATCAGCAATTTCTAGAGCCTGTTCACCATGGTCTGGCTGTGAAATGATGAGTTCGCCAACATCAATACCCAAATTTTCAGCATAAAAACGATCAAAAGCATGTTCAGCATCAATAAATGCAGCAATACCCCCTGCTTTTTGACATTCTGCGATTGCATGAAGGGTAAGTGTTGTTTTACCAGAAGATTCGGGACCATATATTTCGATAACACGTCCACGGGGATAACCACCAACACCTAAAGCAATATCTAGTCCAATAGACCCAGAGGAAATAGATTCAACTTCAACAATTGCTTGATCCCCCATTTTCATTACCGCACCTTTTCCATAGGTTTTGTCTAATTTGTCTAGGGTAAGTTGAAGGGCTTTTTGTTTAGCACTTTTTTGATCTGACATAGCTCGCTTTTTAGCTAAAATACATTTTCTTTTATTCCCTTCCAAGCCGCATATCTATGCATTATTAACAATTTTTCGTAGGTTTAAACTTTAAAGAACCTTCCATCATGAAATACCATATTTTATTATTTGTGTTTATTACCCAATCACTTTTAAGTCAAACTATTTTAACCCTTAGAGATCGCGCATCTCTTATTAATGAGATTCAGAAAGACAGAATTGAAAACCTGTTACCAAAACTTATGGAGGAGCAAAACATTGATCTTTGGGTTCTAATTACTCGAGAATACAACGAAGACCCTGTTGTAAAAACACTATTACCTCCTACTTGGCTTAATGCCAGAAGAAGAACTATTATAGTTTTTTCAAAAACCAAAAAAGAAATAGATGCAGTAGCGATTACCCGCTATAATTTCGGAAATAATATAAGGTCTATTTGGGATAAAGAGAAACAACCCGACCAGTGGGAAGCATTATCTGATTATATTATAAGTAAAAATCCAAAAAGAATTGGAATCAACACTTCAGAAGCTTATGGTTTAGCGGATGGTTTGGTAAAAACAGATTATGATGGTATGATAAAAGCTCTTCCAAAAGCATATCATAATCGCATTGTCTCTGCAGAAAAATTAGCAGTACGATGGATTGAAACCCGTACCGTTTTGGAGATGACTCTTTTCAGTCAATTAGTAGAAATCACCCATAATATTATTGCAGAGGCATTTTCTTCAGCGGTTATTACACCAGGCAGAACAACCACAGAAGAGTTGGTTTGGTGGCTTCGAGAAAAAGTGCAAAAGTTGGGGCTGAAAACATGGTTTCATCCTACTGTAGATATACAACGCTCAGGGAAAAGTGATTTATATGCCTTTGATGGGGAATCCAAATACGATATAATTTATCCAGGAGATCTTTTGCATTGTGATTTTGGAATTAGCTATCTTACGTTAAATACAGATTGTCAAGAATTAGCTTATGTTTTAAAACCAGAAGAGACAAAAGCTCCTTTATTTTTAGAAAATGCTTTAGCTGAAGGGAATGCCGTACAAGATTATTTGACTCAAAATTTTATAGCAGGAAAAACAGGAAATGAAATTTTAAAAAATGCGCTATCTGATAGTAAAGCTGCTGGATTAATTCCACAAATCTACACTCACCCTCTAGGACTTTTTGGACACTCTGCAGGAACTACCATTGGAATGTGGGACTCGCAAGAAGGGGTGCCAGGCTCAGGGGACCATCCCCTTAAATTTGACACTGTTTATGCAATTGAACTTAATGCCAAGGTTTATATTCCAACTTGGGAAAAGGAAGTCAGAATTATGTTAGAGGAGGCAGGTTATTTTGGCACAAAAGGATTTAGGTATGTAAATGGTCGTCAAAAAAAACTCCTCTTGGTGGGTAAAAAACAATCTCATTTAGAATAAATAACCGGCTTTAATTAGCAAGGTTGATAAAGCTTTTCTTGAACCAAATGGTTTAGAGCTATTTTAACCCAATTTCATTACCTTTGTGATATCTTTTAATCTTAATAAGTATAGCATGCAACTGTACAATACCTTAAGCTCAAAAGAGCGTGCGTACCTCATAGAAAAAGCTGGACAAGAAAGGTTAACACTCTCTTTTTATCAATATACCCATATAGGAAATCCACAATTATTCAGAGATTTTTTATTCATTCATTGGAATCCTTTGGAAGTTTTAGGCAGAATTTATGTCGCCAATGAAGGTATAAACGCTCAACTTTCTGTTCCTGCAAAACAATTTGAGACTTTTAAAGCTTCTCTGGACACAATTACTTTTTTAGAAGGGGTACGTTTAAACATAGCGATTGAACAAGACAATAAATCGTTTTTAAAACTTACAGTTAAAGTTCGGAACAAAATTGTTTCAGATGGATTGAAAGATGAAAAATTTGATGTTACCCAAAGAGGGATTCATGTTAATGCTCAAGAATTCAATGACTTATTAAATGACAAAAATGCTCTTTGTGTTGACATGCGGAACCATTATGAAAGCGAGATTGGTCATTTTGATAATGCGATTACCCCTGACGTTGACACTTTTCGTGATTCGTTACCCATAATAGAAGAAGAATTGGAGGCGCATAAAGAAGACAGGAAAATAGTTATGTATTGTACTGGCGGAATACGATGTGAAAAGGCTTCTGCATATTTTAAACATAAAGGATTTAAAGAAGTATATCAATTAGAAGGAGGCATTATAGAATATGCACGACAGGTTAAAGCCCAATCACTAGAAAATAAATTTATTGGTAAAAACTTTGTTTTTGATGAACGTCGTAGCGAACGTATTTCGGAAGATGTGATAGCCCAATGTCACCAATGTGGTGCTCCTTGTGATTCCCATGTAAACTGCATAAATGAAGCATGTCATCTACTTTTCATCCAATGTGCTGCTTGCCAAGAAAAAATGAATGAGTGTTGTTCCATAAGCTGCAAGGAAATTTCGACTCTTCCACCTGAAGATCAACGAGAACTTCGCAAAGGTCTGCACAATAGCAATAAAATTTTTAAAAAGGGGCGTTCAAAAGTCCTTAAATTTAAACAGCAATTTAAGATTTAATTAAGTTGTCATTGTTTGAATTCCCTTTACCTTTATATTTCATGATGAATCTAAATAAAATTAAAACAGTAATCGCTTTCGTTTTGATAAGCTCAATTTCTTGTACATCTCAAGCAGGGTTTACTCATTATGAATCTGTCGCAAAAGAAGGTCTTTCTCCAAGACCAGTTATTTTTAAAATCCCGTCTTCAGCCCTTAAAGAGAATCCACAAAATTTATTTATCCGCATAAGAAATAATACAGAATATGAATTTTCAAACATCTTTTTGATCGCTACTCTAAAAGCAGGAGACCAACAAGTGCTTCAAGACACTTTAGAATATGCGATGGCAGCCCCAGACGGTTCATGGCTGGGGATCGGATTCACAGAATTAAAAGAGAGTAAGTTATGGTGGAAAAAAGGCATTAAAATACCCACTGAAAGACCTGTGCAAATTGAAATTTCTCAGGCGATTCGAGTTAATGGGAGTGCAACTGGCGTGACAGAACTAAAAGGAATTGTTTCAGTTGGAATATCTATAGAAGATCAAGAAGATCCAAAATGAGTAAAAACAAAAAGCGTGTAAAAAAAGGAATTTATAGAAAACCTATTCTATTTATTTGGGTGGTTTTTTTAATAGGTGTCCTCTGTTTATTCTTCCTTTTTGGGGGAGCGGCTCTTGGTTTATACGGACCTATGCCAGATTTACGACAGCTAGAAAATCCTAGAACGAATTTAGCCTCTCAAATTATCTCATCAGATGGAGAAATTTTAGGGAAGTATTATTTAAAAGATAATCGAACCCCTATTAACTTTGAGGAACTGCCTACCAATATGGTAGAGGCTCTAATTGCTACTGAGGACGAACGATTTTACGAGCACTCCGGAATTGACTGGAGAGGAACTCTTAGAGCTTTTGTTTATATGGGCAAACGTGGGGGGGCAAGTACAATTACTCAGCAGCTCGCCCGACAAATTTTTGTTGGTGTGCGTTCCCGAAATATATTAAAAACAGTACTTCAAAAGGCACAAGAATGGGTAATTTCTGTGCAATTAGAACAACGATATACTAAAAAGGAAATACTGACAATGTATTTAAATAATTATGATTTTGGTTATCAAGCAGACGGGGTTCAATCTGCGGCAAAAATATTTTTTGATAAAACACCCCAAACCCTTAGCATAGATGAATCTGCAACCTTAGTCGGAATGCTTAAAAACTCTTCTTATTACAATCCCATTAGAAGATCAGAATTGGTAAGGAAGAGAAGAAATATAGTATTTCAGCAAATGGTTCGTAATAAAGTAATCACCGAAAGAGTAAGGGACTCTCTTTCTGAACTACCTCTAGTAATAACTTATACACCACAATCTCATAGAGAAGGTTTGGCAACTTATTTCAGGGCATATTTAAAAGAATTTATGGATGGTTGGATTCGTGAAAACCGAAAACCAGATGGAAGTAAGCATGATTTATATGGAGATGGTCTTCGAATTTTTACTACTATAGATTCTCGTATGCAACTAGCTGGTGAGGAAGCAGTTTCAGCACACATGAAAAATTTACAAAGAGAGTTTTTCCTTCAAAATGACAAAGATAGAAATCCAACAGCTCCTTTTTTAGATTTAAGAAGCGGAGAAATCGATACACTTATGCTTCGAACAGCCTACCGCACTGAACGTTGGCGAAAAATGAGACTAGCAGATATTCCAGAAGAAGAAATAAAAAAATCGTTTTATGTAAAGGTTCCAATGCGTATTTTTAGCTGGAAAGGGGAAAGAGATACCATTATGACGCCAATGGACTCAATCCGATATTACAAATACTTTCTAAAAGCAGCAATGATGTCAATGGAGCCAGAGTCAGGTCATGTAAAAGCTTGGGTTGGAGGCTTTAATTACAAACATTTTCAATATGATCAAGTAAAACAAGGACGCAGACAAATTGGTTCAACATTTAAGCCTTTCTTATATGCTACAGCCATTGATCAACTAAAACTATCTCCCTGTGATTCATTGCCAGACGCTTTGTATTGTATTGATCCCATGAAGCACGGAAATATAGATGCTTGGTGTCCAAAGAATTCAGGAAACAAATATGGTCAGACACGAACATTAAAAAACGCTTTAGCTAATTCTGTTAATACTGTCAGCGCACGCCTGATGGATCTTGTAGGCCCTCTACCTGTCATTAACCTAGCGCGGAAAATGGGAATTACATCAAGACTTCCTGCAGTTCCTTCTATTGCACTTGGAACACCAGATATTAGTCTTTTTGAAATGGTTGGTGCATATAGCACTTTTGCAAACCGCGGAATTTATGTTAAACCAGTTATGATTACAAGGATAGAAGATAAAAATGGCCGTGCATTATTTGAGGTCGTTCCCGAAACACGAGATGTTTTAAGCGAAGAGGTTGCCTATGTAACTGTTAATTTGATGCAAGGGGTTACCAAGTATGGTTCAGGTGCTCGTCTTCGCCATGCGGGGCTAGAAAAGACAAATTATATCTATGAAAAAATAGTAACAGGTTATCCCTATGTTTTTGACAACCCTATTGCAGGAAAAACAGGAACTACTCAAAATCAGAGTGATGGTTGGTTTATGGGAATGGTGCCTAATTTAGCAACAGGGGTGTGGGTTGGAGGAGATGATCGTTCAATACATTTTGAAGAAATAGGTTTTGGACAAGGAGCAACAATGGCGCTTCCCATTTGGGGAAGCTATATGAAAGCCTTGTATCAAAACCCTGACTTAGGAGTTTCTGTAGGAGAGTTTTTTCCACCAGAAAAACAAAGTATTTCTGTTGATTGTAATGATATTATTGATTCCAAAAAAAAGAAAAAACCTAAACAAAAAGCTGATTTAGACGCTTTAGGGTTTTAATCGAATCTTATTGATCTGATGCATACCATTCAGCAAAAGAGGTTTCGGTTTCTCTTAACATGAGGTGATGTAATGTTGTGTTTTTTGGTAGAGCAGCTGCAATTTTTTTAGCAAAATCAATTATCATCATTTCACTAGTGGGCTGATAACTGACACGAACAATTTTATGCCCTCTAGATTCCATGGCCTCCGCTAATTCTTTGTGTGGGGAATCTATATTAAGAACAGTTGCATGATCAAATAGAGCTACTACACATTCATTCACAATTTTCTTCAAATCACTAAAATCTATAACCATTCCGAACTTAACATGTTTATTATCTATAATAGGAGTTCCTAACAGTGTAACAGTAAGCTTATAGCTATGGCCATGCACATTTTTGCAAAGACCATCGTAGCCGTATAAGGCATGTCCCGTTTCAAACTTAAACTCCTTAGAGACTCTAATTTTATTATTCATCTGAATCATAATGTTTTAAGAATATTTTGTGTTGTTGATTCAAGGGCTAATTTAGCTGTAATTCTCGCATTCTTAGCGAGTAGTATCTCCCAATGGTCAGTCTGTTTCCAGTGAAGTTTGCGTAATGTTTTCACCGCCTTTTCAGAATAATTGGCTAAACGCTCTGCATGAAAGTTAACTGTTTGGTTAAGATCGTCACTACTACTAGAGCAAACGGAAGTATATAGTCCTTTTTCAAGGGCCCACTCAGCACTTTTCCATATGTGTGCGTCTAATGAAAGTTGTGAAAAGGCAGTTATCCCAATTTTTCTAGAAACAACAGGTTCAATAACGAAAGGCCCTATGCCAATTGATAATTCAGAAAGTTTTATTTCTGCTTTAGAATTGGCAATAACATAATCACATGCAGCTACTAATCCAACACCACCACCTACTACTTTTCCTTGCACACGCGCTACAACAAATTTACTTAATGAGCGAATTGTATTAATCAAATCGGCAATTCCCATAAAAAATTTTGTCGCCTCTTTTAACGTTTTTAAGGTTTTCATTTCTACAAGGGAAGCACCCCCACAAAAAGCACGTATTCCATAGCTTTGAATTATGATTACCCTAACGGTAGCATCTTTTTCCAAGGCAATCAAATGAGTTTTAAATTCGTTTAATATAGGAGTAGAAAGAGAATTTCCTGCAGAATTTCCAAACTCCAACACACCATGTGTGCCCTCTTTATATTGTTTTACGTAAGCTTTCATAATGTTGTAAAAGTAGACAATCTATAAGGGTTCTAAAAATATTTTATGCTTATGAAAGATAAAAACAGTGTTTTTTTTAGTTTAATTAATCATTGTAATTTTAGACTTAGTATTTTTGTGTAAAATTTATCATGCAAAACATCCTAGTACCTGTTGGAGTTTCTAAGTATGCAAAGGGTACCTTATCTTACGCCATAGATTTAGCATCTCACTTTAAATGCAATGTTTATGTCATTGATGCATTCCCGGCACATTCTTCTTTAACAATCTTATCGAATTTGAATGCTCGTTTAGAGATTAAAAACGTTCAAAGAATAAAAAAAATGGTAGCTACTATTACTACTAAAAAAGATCAAGTTAAGATTGTTAGTAGTGAGCGTGATTTAGTCGGAACAATAAGAAAATTAGATCAAGAGTTAGGATTAGATCTAATTGTTACGGGGCCTTTAAATAATGAAATTAATGAAGCCGTTTTTCTCGGAAAAATTGCCGGAAGTATGATCAAAAGAACCCAAGTACCTGTAATTATAGCACCATTAGACAAAACGTTTACACCATCAAAAAAGATACTTTTAGCCTTTAGGACAGGTGAAGTAAAAACCTCAAGTACCCTAAACGCATTAATGTATTTTCAGGATTCTTTTTTGGCTTCACTTAAATTATTATTGGTTAAGGTTCCTGGTTTTGCAAATCGAAACCACCAGCTTAATGATGAGCTAATGCAAAGATCAGATCAAATGCTTTTTTCGGAAAATGCTACTGTTTACCAGGGAGTCTTAGAGCATTTTCAGGCAAATCAACCCGATATGTTAATTGTTTTTAAGAGAGAAAGAGGCTTTTTTGAGAAATTATGGGAAACTGATATTGTTTTCAAAAAAGACTTTTATTGTACAATTCCATTGTTAATTCTAAAAAACAAAGATTGACCATTGATAAATGTATTGACAAAAAAACATTTTCTTATCCTCTTTTTCGGATGTCTTTATGGCAGTTTAGCTGCACAGAGTTATCTAGGGTTTAATGTAGATAACGATCTGTATTTTGGAAGCGATAGATATTATAGCAGCGGGATATTTTTAGAATATGGTTTTCATAGAAAAGTGAAATCAGATTCTACGAATCATAAATATTTTATATCCAAGCATTGGACTTTAGGCCAAGAAATAAACACACCTTCTCTACATAAGACAATTGACAAAAAAGATATGGATTACCCATACAGCGGTTGGTTGTTTTTAAGGTTTTCGAAAGAGCGTTATAAAAACTCTGATTTTGGTGTTGGATGGGGTGTCACTTTTGGAGTTTCTGGAGCAGAAGCTTCTTTGGCAAAAAAAATGCAAAACACGTATCACATACTTATTTTAAATCTAGAGGAACTATCATGGTCTTTTTCTATTCCCCAGGCTTTTCATATTAATGCACAAACCTCATTTTCTTCTGGAATTATCATAAGGCAAAATATAAAATTTGTTCAACAATCTCATTTAGAATTTGGCACATTCAGATCAGGGGCAAAAACAAGACTTGGATTTCAATTAGGGAATTTACATGGGTTACCTTTTTTTGGTCACAGACTAGAAAAAATTATGCGAGGCTTCGCACTATTTGCAGGCACTGTATTGGAATATAAATATCACGATTATTCTTTAACAGGAAGTCTATTCAAAGATAACAGTCCTTTTGATTTTGAAATGAAACGTTTCACGAATAATCTTCAAGCAGGAATTATGATTCATCAAAATCCATGGAGGCTTAAACTTCTTTTTAATTCTATATCTAAAAACATCTCTGAGCAAGAATATAAACGCCATCCTTTTTTGAATATTACATTAAGTAGAGTATTCTAGAAAAAACATGAGATTTTTTTATTACCCCTCGTGTTGCTGCATTTTTTTTGATCGCAAAAAAGTATAAGTAAGACTAACTTGTAGTCCCTTAGAATTATTGCTTTGAGGCTGAGTAGCAGGGCTATATTTTTTGGCCCAACGATAGGTTACTGTTGCATTAAAGCGGTCCCAAAAATGATAGTCTACTTGGGCACTAAATCCAAGTGGATTTGAAAAAACCCCTTTTGGATACTCAGTAATTAATTTAGCATCTTCAAATCTAAGAATTCTTTGTCCTTTTTCATAATGATTGTAAAGTATACCCAATCCAAAGCTTATTTTTTTAAAAGGGTTTAACTTTAGAATCAAGGGGATTGTCAAATATTTTAGACGATCCTTTTCAATAGAACCTTCTGACATGTAGCGATAAGATATTGGCACAAACTTTAACCCTGAAAGAAGGCCTACAGTTTTCGAAAAACGATATTCTATATTTATCATTCCTCCAAAGGTTATCGTTGGATAAGCGGTGTTTAGATCGGAATTAATTCGGTTAATTTCAGGGCCAATTGAAAAGCTCCATTTCGAATACATTTGATTTAATTCAGGACCTTTACTGTATTGCTGAATAAGAATACCTCCTGCTTGAGAAAATATATTTAGCCCCGATAAAAGGGCAATTAAAATATAAAGGCGGAAAGGGGAGAAAAACATCTCTAAACTTTTTACTTTACAAGCTTTATCATTAATTATAAAAAAATTGAATTCAAAATCTAAATAAAGCAAGTGCTTTATTTAGATTTTTTAATATCAACTAAAATAACAATTAAGGTAATGATAGTGGTGATAATTACGGTTACTGCAACAAGTGTCATTATATTATCTTTTATTTTGCGTTAAAGGTACTAAATCTGAGTAATTCAAATCAATTTCTCTTCTAAAACCATTGAAACAATAAGTTTATTATTTTTGTTTAAATTTAATCATGAGTGATCTTAAATATCTTTTTGCATATTCGATTCCTTTAGCCACACTTTTATCGGTTTTTTCTTCAGGCATGCTTACGTATAGTGCACCAATTTACGCGTTTATAGTAATCCCTTTATTGGAGCTTTTATTAAATGATTTTGACATCTCTTATTCTGATGCTAAAAAAGAAAAAAGAGTAAATAATATTTTTTTTGACCTTCTTTTGTACTTTAATATTCCTTTTGTTTTTGGGATCTTATGCTATGGTTTCTATATCCTGAATAGCGGGGTATTATTGAACTATGAAACGATTGGGATTATATTGTCCTTAGGAATTTTATTGGCAACAAATGCTATTAATGTAGCACATGAACTGGGGCATAGAACTTCACAAAGCGAACGAATACTTTCTAAGTTATTACTCTTGCCATGTTTATACATGCATTTTTATTTAGAGCATAATTTTGGCCACCACAAAAATGTAGCAACTCCTGAAGATCCAGCAACTTCAAGGCTAAATCAATCTGTTTATCATTTTTGGGTAACTTCAGTATTTAATCAGTATTTAAATGCTTGGCGAATTCAAAATAGATTGCTAAAGAAAGAAAATAAAGGTTTTTTATCTTTTAAAAATGATATGATGTGGTATACACTTTTTCAAACCGCGTATTTAGCCATTTGGGTAATTACTTTTGGAACAACAGGTCTTTTCTTTGCTATTATAGTGGGGATCCTTTCTTTCGTTTTTTTAGAAACAATTAACTACATAGAACATTATGGATTAGTGAGAAAAAAACTACCATCAGGAAGATACGAAAGAGTACAAACGCATCATTCTTGGAATTCCAATCACATTATCGGACGTATTGTTTTATATGAATTAACACGTCATAGCGATCATCATTTTAAGGCATCCAAAAAATATCAAATTTTGGAAAATAAAAAAGAAAGTCCACAACTTCCCTTTGGTTATCCAACCTCTATTTTATTGTCGTTAGTTCCACCTCTCTGGTTCTTGATAATGAATTCTCGAATTCCTGAGGATAAATCCAATCCAATCTTTTTAAAGTAATTCTTTTTTCATTTGTTCAACAGCATAATTAGCAGCTCTTGCTGTAATTGCCATAAAGGTTAAAGAAGGGTTTTGTGTACTTGTTGATGTCATGCAAGCACCATCCGTAACAAAAACGTTTTTACATTCATGTAATTGATTCCACTTATTTAGTAATGATGTTTTTGGGTCTTTTCCCATTCTAACTCCTCCCATTTCATGTATGTCATTTCCAGGTCTTCTTTTGCTGTCGTTTGTTTTTATATTTACAAATCCAGCTTTTTTAAACATCACTGTAAATTGTTCAAAAAAGTCTTCAATCATTTTTTCATCATTTTCATCATACTCTACATTTATATTTAAAAGTGGAATTCCCCAAGAATCAACTTTTTCTTTATCTAAGGTTACTTGATTACTTACTTTAGGAATAGTTTCTCCCATCATATGAGAATTAACATTCCAAACACCTGTTTCTTTGGTTTCGAGGAGTTGTTTTTTAAGCGGTGCACCAAAACCTCCACGATCAGTTACTCTAGCTGGTGAAGCACCAAACCCAGCAGCATATCCGCGTAAAAAGTCTGTCTCCTGTCTGTATACATTTCTAAAACGTGGAACATAATGTGAGGTCGGTTTTGCTCCCTCAATGGTATTTTTGGGAAACCCTTCACACTGTGCATTGATTGTTGCTCTATAATTATGAAAGGCAATGTATTTTCCCATCAACCCATTATCATTTCCTAAGCCGTTTGGGAAACGTTTAGATTTAGAATTCAATAAAATAAGATTGGTATTTAGTGTAGCTGCAGTTATAAATATAACCTTAGCAAAGTAATCTTTTGTTTTTTTTGTTTTTGAGTCAATAACCCGAACACCAATTGCTTTTTGTTTTACCTCGTCATACAATACAGATTGAACTACAGAATTCGGCTTAAGAGTCATGTTTCCGGTTTTTAAAGCCCATGGAATCAGAGTAGAATTAACATTAAAATAACCTCCCAAAGGGCAGCCCCTTTGGCATATTCTTCTGCTCATGCACAGACCTCTTCCTTGTTCGATGAATTGAGGCTTGCTTTCAGTTAGATGTGCACAACGGCCATAAATAACATGCCGATCCTTATAGTGTTTTTTCATCTCTTTACTGAAATAATCTTCTACCACGTTAGATTCCCATGGCTTCAAAAAATCACCATCTGGTAAGGTGTCTAAACCATCTTTATTTCCACTTACACCCACAAATTTTTCAACATAAGTGTACCATGTCTCTAAGTCTTTATATCTAATGGGCCAATCTACTGCAAAACCGTCTCGTTTAGGGCCTTCAAAATCATATTTACTCCAGCGTTGAACTTGGCGTGCCCACATTATTGATTTTCCACCTACTTGATAACCTCTTAGCCAGTCAAAAGGTTTCTTTTGGATATAGGGATGCTCATTATCTTTAACAAAAAAGTGTTTGGCATCCTCTTTGAAAGCATAGCATCTACTGGCTATAGGATTTTCTTTCTTTTCTTTTGCAGTAAGCCTACCACGGTACTTAAATTCCCATGGCTGTGTATTGGTTGTTGGGTAGTCTTTTAAATGCTCCACATTGGGGCCACGTTCCAATAAAAGGGTTTTAAATCCTTGTTCACTAAACTCTTTGGCAGCCCATCCCCCTGACATTCCTGCCCCAATTACGATGGTATCAAAAGTATTTGATTTCATAATATAATGTGTTTAAACGGTCACGTCACCTATATAACGTCCTGGCATAAATTCAAAGTCTAAATAGTTTTTCATATAATTTTCGGATGTTTCAAAATGCAAAAGAGAGTAATTTTTTAACATTTCTAAGAATATTTTAATGGCACCTTTCTTTTCAAATTGTAGACTTAAAAAAACAAATTGTTCTTCTGGAGTTAGCCAATCAATTTTTATTTCTTTAGTAGGAGATAAGGCTAGCTGAAAAGACTCAAGACCCTTTAAAAATCGAAGAATAATTTTCGTGTTTTCACAATCATTAATTTGAGTTAACACAAAAAACTGCCGACTTTCAGGCGTAGGAAAGTTTTCTAGATCTTCCGGCAGAATACAATTACAAACCCACCCAATCAAATCTTGTTGCTCTTTTTTAACATTGGCTAAGCGTTTAAATACAAGCTCAGGGGTTAGGGAACATGAATAGGGAATAAAGGTTAACCCTCCGGTCAAGAGGCCCATATTTTTTAATGCATTTCTTCTATTCATAAAACCTTCTATTTTAATGAATAATTAAATTTTAATTCGATTATAAAAATAGTCAATTAAGCTAAATGTTTTTGCCTTAATTTAATAAAACAAATCCTCTATTTATTGAGTACTTTTATCATAAATTAAAAACATCATGGAATTAGATTTTGGTGAAAAAGTTGAGCTTATTATTGGAAGAGAAACGGATCTGGGCTTTAATGTAGTAATCAATGGATCTTTAGAAGGGTTACTCTACAAAAATGAAGTTTTTGAGCCGCTAGAAAGAAACACCAAAAAAATCGGATATATTAAAAAAATAAGAGAGGATGGGAAGTATGACATTTCTCTTCAGCCACAAGGTTTTTTGAATGTTATTGATACACATTGTGAAACTATTTTAAAGAAACTTGATCATTCTGGAGAATTGCATCTTTCTGATAAGAGCAGTCCAAATGATATTATGCAACAGCTTCACTTAAGTAAAAAGGCTTTTAAAAAAGCACTAGGTGTACTTTATAAAAAAAAGAAAATTTTTATTGAAAAAGATAAAATCACTTTAGTAAAGTAACCATTTAATAAGTATTTCATGGAAATAGGAATTGACAGTTTTGCAGCAGTAGACATTTCAAAAGGGAAACCTTCTTCTGAGGATCGTGTTCAGGTAATAAAGGATCTCATAGATAGAATTATTTATGCTGATGAAGTAGGCATCGATTTATTTGGGATTGGGGAACACCATAGAGAAGAGTTCTTAGATGCTGCACCACACATTATTTTGGCGGCAGCGGCAGCCCAAACAAAGCAGATAAAATTGAGTAGTGCTGTTGCTGTTCTTAGCGCCGCAGATCCAGTACGAGTTTTTCAAAATTATGCTACTCTCGATCTAATTAGTTCAGGGCGAGTAGAAATAGTTGTTGGTCGGGGCTCTTTTTCAGAGTCATTTCCATTGTTTGGAATTCAATTTGAAGATTATGACGCACTTTTTAAAGAAAAATTAGAGTTACTATTACAAATTCGTGATTCTGAAGTAATTACCTGGTCTGGAAAATATCGTGCTCCTTTAAATCAACAGCTCATAACCCCTAGGGCCTTTCAAAAAAAAATGCCTATTTGGCTTGGTGCTGGAGGAACACCCTCTTCTTTTGTCCGCGCAGGGAGTATGGGACTGCCGCTTATGATTGCTATTATAGGTGGTGAAACTCATCGTTTCCGGCCTTTAGTAGATTTATATCGAAAGGCAGGAGCTGAAGCTGGTTTTACTCCCAATGAATTAAGTATAGGCATTCATTCCTTAGGTTATGTCGCAGAGACAAAAGATGAGGCAGTATCAAATTATTTTCCAGGCTATGCAAAAAACTTTACCCGTATAGGCAGAGAACGAGGATGGCCATCGGTTACAAAACAAGGGTTTGACGCACAAAATAGTCCAAAAGGAGCTTTGTTAGTGGGGAGTCCCGAAGAAGTTGCTGAAAAGATTCTACAACACAGTGCCGCTTTAGGAGGAATTTCACGTTTTACCTTTCAATTGGACAATGCTAATTTAACGCATGATCAACTAAAAAAAACTATGGGATTGATTGCTCAAAAAGTAAAACCTATCGTCAATCAATACTAATATTTTCTAAAAGAGGAATATTTTAATAATTATTTATCAGTTTACATTCTTGTTTGATAGGTATATAATTCATGATACCTTCCCTTTGTCTTTATAAGTTCCTCGTGTTTTCCTCGCTCTACAATGTCACCTTCTTCTATGACCAATATTTGATCAGCTTTTTGGATTGTGCTCAGACGATGAGCTATAACAAATGTAGTTCTGTTGCGCATTAATACTGCTAAACTTTTTTGAATAAAAGCTTCACTTTGAGTGTCTAAATTAGATGTGGCCTCATCTAAAATAACAATTTTAGGTTTTGCTAGTAAGGCTCTTGCAATTGAAATCCGCTGGCGTTGCCCACCTGATAATTTAACCCCTCGCTCACCAATAACCGTTTCTAAGCCATTTTCAAAGCGATCTGTAAATTCATTAACATAGGCTCCTTCAACTGCTTCTAAAAGATCTTCTTCTGAAGCTTTGGGTCGTGGGAAAAGTATGTTTTCTCGAATGGTTCCCTCATATAAAAAATCATCTTGAAGTACAACGCCTAATTGACTTCTAAAGCTTTTTAAATCTACTTTTGACAGATCAATTTCATCTATAAGCACTTGTCCAGAATTAGGATTTAAAAAGGCAGTGACTAAGCCTGCAATAGTTGATTTTCCTGACCCTGAAGATCCAACAAGTGCGGTTACACTTCCTTGTGGCGCTTCAAAAGAAATATTTCTAAGTACTTCTGTGGTATCATCATAACTAAATGAAATATTGTTAAATGTGATGTTCCCCTTAATTTTATCTAGTGATATGGTTCTTGTTTTCAAGTTATTTTCTTCATCAATACCCATTAATTCTTGGGTTCTATCCAAACCTGCAAAGGCTTCTGTTAATTGACTCCCAATGTTACTCATTTGAACAATTGGGGCAATCATAAAACCTAAAAAAAGTGTAAAGGACACAAACTCACCATAAGTCATAGAATTATTCATAATAAAATACCCTCCCATTCCCATAATACCAGCAGAAGCTAAACCCAATAAAAACGTTGAAGAACTCGTCATAAATGCAGTAGCTGTTAAACTTTTTTTAACATTTTGATATAAATCTTCTACCCCTTTTTCAAATACTTTTTGTTCTTGAGCTTCAGCATTAAAACCTTTAATTACTCTAATTCCATTAAGGGTTTCTGTAAGACGTCCCGTGACTTCAGCATTTATTTTTCCGCGAGCTCTAAAAATTGGACGAATGTATCCAAAGGCCTTTAATGCAATTACAGCAAATATTAGTATAGGTACAAGAACAAATAAAGTCATTTGAGCATTTATCCGAATTAAAATAATAAGTGATATAATGGCAGTTACACTTCCACCTATTAATTGCACTAACCCAGTTCCCACTAAATTCCTTACACCTTCAACGTCTGTCATGACTCTAGAAACTAATGCACCTGATTTATTATTGTCAAAAAAGCTAATAGGGAGGGTAAGTAATTTTTGTTGCACTTTGGCCCGTAGAATTGAAATTAAATGTTGTGCCTCAACACTTAAAAGTCTTGTTAGTGAGAATGCACTAACTGATTGAAATAATAAAGCAATGCAAACCACTAACAATAAAATTGTGAGAGAATGAGTATCTTTTGATGGAATAACATCATCGATTAGTGATTTACTTGCGTAAGGAAGAACTAAGCCAGACAAACTGCGAACTAAGATTAAAAAAAGGCCTAAAAAGAGAATTTTTCTTCTTGGCCAAATAAATTCTTTAAAGGCCCATTTAAAGGAAACGTTGTTTTTATTCATGCGATAAAAGTAGATAATTCTTTTAGTTCTTTTCAGCTAGATTTCAGAAGCTTTATTTTCTAAAAAAATACCAAGAAAATTTCATTAAATTAGGTTTAAATCATATAGACAATTTATTTAACTTGAAAGACTCTTTGAAAACTGTTTATGATAAAAGAAAAGTTGTTTTTTCATTGTGAAAACTATCTTCAAAAAAGAAAGGATTTGTTGGAACAAAGAAAAAACGAGCTACAATTAGCATTGACTTCTGAAACTAAAAGTAGTGCTGGAGACAAGCATGAAACAGGGAGGGCAATGATCCAGATTGAACGTGAAAAACTAGGAAACCAACTATTGGTATTGGAGAAGGAGTTTCAAAAGTTACGATCACTTAAAAACCATTATGACACAGGCATAGTTGGTCTGGGTTCTGTTGTTCGAACAGATAATGGAAATTATTATATTGCATTAGCCGCAGAATCGTGTGATATTGAAATCTATACGTATTATTGTATTTCTCCTATAAGTCCCATTGGCAAACTATTACTTGGGAAAAAAGTAAAAGAACATATAAAGTTTAATACTAAGATAAGTACGATTACTGAAATTTTATAATAGTAATTTTCAATTGAAAATTCAGTCAAAAATCTCATTGAATTTTTTAAAATAGAGGATTAGTTTTTTGGTATCTTTATGTAATGGAAGAAAAAAAAGCTAAAAATAAAAAAACTAATTTAGGGGGTTCATATAAATTCAAAATTGCCAAAAAATATAATAAGCCAAGAACAAAAGGGGACAAAATTGCTAACAGAAGAAAGAAAAAATAGCCATTTATTTTTGAGAATGACAAGACAAGTCATTATTCCAATTCCATTAATTATATATTAATTTATAATCAACACTCAGGTTACATCCTTTCTTTATTTTTTAAATTTGTGCGAGAAATTCAACCCTCTAGGATCTTTCTTTTTTATGAAGATAGAGCACTGTTAAACTAGAAATAAAAAGTAGTCCAGCAGGTAAAAATTTAATGGCTTCATCATTTATTTTAAAATGCATTATAATGGCACCAAGCATTAAAGTTCCCATTAAAGATACCGATGGAAGGATAGTTTTTTCAAAAAAAAACCCAAATAAAAGTCCAAATGCTGCCAAAATTTTTAACCCTCCAATTATGTAGACCACTGTTTCACTAAAACCATAAACAGCAAATTCCTCAATCATATTAGTTGCATTTCCACCCCTGTATATAGTAAAAGTGTTGAAACGGAAGAACCATACATTTAATACAATCAATGAAATGGTTGACATTAAAAGGTACTTAAGGATTTTCATTTTTGTATGCTTTTTATAAAGATAAAAGAATTTATTAATAAGTAGCCTAAAGCTGGTAAAGACTGTATTAATTCATCTTTAATTATGATTCTAGTTATAAGTGCTCCAGCCATCATAATTGACAATAGCCCTGAACTAATCTCGGTTAATTTAATTTTCCGAAAGTCAAGCAGAAGACCTAATCCAAAAAAAACTTGACTAAGGGCAATTAAAAGCCTAAATTTTGAAAATCCAAACCTTTCAAATTCATCAACGTAAAACGGATGAGATAATGCAAGAATTCCATAAGCTAAGTGTGAAAGGCCAGAAAATATGCGGAACATATTTAAAATCATAGCGCGAAACTAAATCATCTATTTTGATTATTCCATAGAAAGACATCTTATTATAAAAAATACAAGAATTTATTATATTTAATTAATTATGAAAACACTGATCTTGAAGTTTTTTATTGATTATTACTGCTGAAAACTTTAGTGAGACAAGAAAATTTGGGATTAAGGACCTAGATTCTGAAGAAATTATTTCTAATAATAATGGTGGATCAAAAATTTTCCAAGAGATATGATAAAATTTTAAACTTAATTTTCCAAAATTATGCTAGTTTTATGAACATAAATCGTTGAAAAACATAAATTTTAACGATATTGGAAAATCTGAATAAAACTGTGTTTAAAAGACAAATTATATCTAACCTTAGTGAAAAAGAATATATTATTTTTTAAAGCTCAAAACAGAAAAGACAAAAGTACAAAACAGAATAAATTAAAATTAGGATGAAAAAAAAAGAATGCGAAAAGTGTAAAAAAAATTTTAGAATGGCTTTTCGTGCATCATACAAGCCAATTAAAGAATGGGTTTTTCTATGTAATGATTGCCTTATTGAAGTAAGAAGAGACAATGAACATTATCGCTATGGAGGGACATGGAAAGGATAGCTTCACTATTAATCAGTTTGATATAATCGGTTTACATTTAATCTAAAATTGTTATCCTAATCTATATGAAAGGACTTTTATTTTTCATTACCACTTTCTTCTATTCCAAAAAACACACTAAAGGTTTAAATAGATAAGATGGGGTTTAAAAAATATAATAAAACCTAAACCGTTTTCACCTTTAAGATCATTAAAAAGCTAGATCAATTTTATTATTTAGACTACATAATTTTAACGTTATTTGTTAGAAATAAAATTTATATTTTTAATTAATGAAACGACAAGATTTGATAAATGAGTTTCTTTTAGAGTTTAAGCCAAAAAAAGATCAGAGTTGGAAAAGCTGCTATTTTTTCTCTCACCACTTAAATAAGAAACACAAAATAGCCGTTGAATTACTTGAGGGAATTTCTAAAATTAACAAAGTTGATTATTGGGTGGTACGCTTTGATAATGAAGACTTGGATATTCATGCACTAGCAATCGGCAATCCTCCAGACTTTATTGAAAATCCAGAAGTGATATGGAGTTTAAAAGAGTTTGAAAAAGATAATTTTTAGATTTTTCCGAGAAACCAATTTTCTCAATTTAGCATCATTAACGTATTATTTAATATGAAAATTAATCACATAATTATTCTATTATTTTTAGTGAGTATAAAATCTTTTTCTCAGGAAATTGACGGCAATAAAATTTCACAGGTTTATGAAGTTAGGGGGGCTTCAGCAGCCCAAGTTTTTTCAAAAATAAATTTTGCAATAGCTCTTATTTATCAAAATGCCAATGATGTAATTGTTTTTAACGATTCAGACTCAAAGCGAATCGTAATAAAAGCAATGGCAAAGGTGCCAGTTATCAATTCATATAAGTTAATAAATCCAAAAGACCCTAGTCTTTTAGATTATGTTGATTACAACCATGACTACACCATTATTTTAGAGGCAAGGGACGATAAATTTCGAATTGAAATGCAGTATCAAGACGGGAAATATTATGATTCTGAAGGAACAGATTTTAAACTACCTTTTCCCGCTAAAATGGATTTTTTAGCAGCAGACCTTGAGCGTTTTAAGCTTAAAGCTATTGAAGAAATGAATCAAGATTATTTTGAATCGACGAATAAAAGGAAAAAAGAACTTTACATACAGTCTCAACCCAGAGTTATTAATAATTATCAAAAGACATTAAAGGAGTATTCTACTATTCTATTTCAATCTATCTATAAAAAAATAATAGATGACCTTAATAAAAACGAGTGGTAACTAGATTCCAAACAATGACAAATTTATATTTTAAGAAAAATAATAACCCTCCATGAGGGAGTGTTCTGTTTTATTTTGTTGCTGAAATAACTTTCATGATATACCTATTTTCCCAATCTATTATTTTACTAAATTTTTCATAGGGAAGTCCGTCCATAACTCCATAGCCAGCTAAGTGCTTCATTACATTTGAAAGATTATCATATGAATCCCAGGTCATCATAGAAGAATATTCTTTTCCTTGTGGTGTAATTTTTGTTGCAAAACCCCATCCAACCATTCCAAATTTTTTCATATTTTTTTTGAAATGTGGGATTACATATTTTTCTGTTTCATTCATATGAATTGAAACATCATTTGGGCGGGCAAAGTTTAAGATAACATAACTTGCCTGCTGATTATTGGGAATTTGTTGTTTTACTTCATAAAAATATCTTCTGTCAAATTCTAAACCAGAATAAACATCTAATAAAATATTTGGTTTTACACCAACAACTTCTTCCGATTTATTCCACCAATTTGCATTTGTAGAGGTTGCAGCGTTAAAATCTTTATATATGTTGACAAACATATAATTAAAATCATCAGAGCCGGGATTAAAAGTCTCTAACAAGCGCCATCCTAATAAGTCTCCATTTTCAACTGCTTTTTGAGCAATTTTCTTCATGTAGTTAGTCTCTATATCAAGAAAACTTTCAAGTTGATTAGCACTTACCTTAACAGGATGGAAAGCAACAATTTGTGCGGATATTCCAGTTAAAAAAAATAATGAGATTACTAAAAGTAAAAATTTTTTCATTTTAATTGATTTATGGTTAATAATATTCAAACATAACTTATTTAAGTAAATAATAATCACAGTTTATTAAGCTAACTTATTTTTATATATATAGATATAAAGGGCGTTTGTGAGTTTATTATAAATCTTTTATCATTTCTTTATTATAAATCACATGATTTCCCAGCGGTTTAATCTTAGAATATTTAAGCATTGATTTTGCAACAGAGGTTGCTTTTATAGGTTTATAATTATCGGAAAATAAAAAAGAAAATAAAGGCATTAAAATTTGAGCAATCTTTTCCCCAAAACGAAATTCATTTCTTTTTCCTAACAATAAAGAGGGTCTCAAAATAACAGCCGAAGGTAATTTTAAATCAAAAACGGCAACCTCTATTTCCCCCTTTAGTTTTAAATAAAAGTTTTTACTTGAGGCATCTGCTCCTCCTGATGAGACAAGTTGAAACTGATTAACTTTCATTTTTAGGCAAGACTTAGCAATGGAAAGATTAATGTCAAAATCTATTCTTCTGTAGGCATTTTTATCTCCGTTAACCTTGGCTTTTGTGGAACCAATTGTTGAGAAAACCACTACACTATCAGCAACACTTTTTTCAAGTTCTTTTTGATCTGAAAAAGATATCTGAAAAAAAATAATTTTTTCATGAACGAATTTAATAGGCCCTCTTGAAGCAATTTTTATTTTTGAAATGGAAGGATCTTCTAAAAGTTGTTTTATCAAAACACCACCAATTAATCCTGATGCACCAAAAAGCGTAACCTGTTTATCCTTCATAGCTATAAAGGTAATATTACTTATAATTTTTTTAAAAACAGTTTCTAGAAAGTTTAAATAGCAGATCAGTTTAATTTATTCATACTGATATACATCGCCATTTTTTAGAATATATTTTCTTTCATCTAATAAATAGATTGTACCCTCTTTTTTGTCTAATAGTTGTTTCCCTTCTATATGTGAATACCTATTTACAAGATGCCCAAAATAAAGGGAAAGACTTATAAATATGGAGCCAATGACAATTGCATATGGGATAGATAATTTTTTCATCATTTATATTTCAAGTTATTTATAGTCAATAGATTTTTAAGGATATTTTTACATTTACTAGTAAAGCTATTAAAAAAACAAATACTTTTTCCTTCATCAAAAAAAATATAATTTAAGAATAAGAATATTTTGAACAATTGGCTTATGAAAAGTTTAATAAATATGATTAAACCACACGCATATTGAGAGGAGTAGGCTTTAGGATTTATTATATTTGATTAAAATAATGAATTAATGAAAAAAGCACTCATATTTTTAATTCTACTAGTCTCCTTTTGTTCAAAAGAAACAGGATGTGTTGAAATCAAAGACAAAGGATCAGGAGGAGGCAAATATTTTTTCTATTGGAATGAAAAACTAAAAAATGTTAAAAATCAAATAGTTATTGTGTCTGGTAGTGTTTCCGAAGAAGTTTATAATTCATTTGAAATAGGAGATGAATATTGTACAGATTAAACACCCATTATATGTTTTAAACCAGCGAAAGTTTATTATCACTAATGACTAAATCATAAAGTATATCAAAAAAGAAATTCCAATAGATGTTGTCATAACATGGGTAAATGGAAGTGATCCTGATCTAAAACAAAAGAGAGCTTTTTTTTTAGAAAAAGAAAAATCATATTCTTCCCATAGTTCGTTAAATACTCGTTTCGAATCCAAAAATGAAATTGAATATTGTGTTGGCTCAATCTTAAAATTCGCTCCTTTTGTAAGAAATATTTTTATTATAACTGATGGTCAAGCACCAAAATTCTCAGATATTTTTAAAAATCATTTTTCAAAAGGGATTAATTCCATTAAAATAATTGATCATAAAGAAATATTTAAAGGGAACGAATTTTGTTTACCTAGTTTTAATAGTCGATCAATTGAAAGTTTACTTTGGAAAATAAATTCTCTTTCTGATAATTTTGTTTATTTTAATGATGATTTTTTCCTGATTCGTCCTGTGAAACAGAAAGATTGGTTTGTAAACGGAACTCCTGTTTTAAGGGGTAAATGGAAATCCAAACCAAAGATTAAATTAGCCTATAATACGATTATAAAATACATCAAAAAAACTATCTTAAACAGCAAGAATTTTTTGCTTCGTCCAAATTATTACATCGGACAGTGGAACGCCGCAAATAAGCTTGGATATATTAAAAAATATTTTCGAGTAGAACACACTCCTCACCCAATAAACAAGAAGACATTAAAACTTTTTTTTAGTAATAATGATAAACTATTAAAAAAAAATATTTCTTATCGTTTTAGAAATTATGATCAATTTAATACAGTTTCACTTGCAAATAATTTAGAGCTTCAAAATCAAAATATTCATATATCCTCGATAGATGGAGTTTATATATATCCTGTAAATAGACACAAAAAATATGTTGAAAAAAAATTGAATCTTTGTATTTCAAATGAAAACATAAAATTTCTTTGTATTCAAAGTTTAGATAGTGCGAAGAAAAAAGATGAAAAAGCTATTAAAGTTTGGTTAAAAAGCATCATTTTTAAAAAGACATTTTAAACACTATGATTGCTATTACCTTTATAAAATTTCTGTAAACCCTCTCTAATTAAGTTTAATATTCTATTAGATAATTTACCACACCAAAAACGCAAAAACAAATAGTTAGAATTACATTAATAAATCCCACTCTCCGCGAAAAAAATTTATCTGTCTTTTTCCCAATCCATTCGATGGATGGTTTAGCACCATTAGTAATAACAAAAAAACCGAATAATGTTAAAGGATAGGCTAATAGTTTCATAATTAAATATAAAGACTATTTATCAATAATCAATATTTACCTATTTAACACACATTTTTAAATTATATAAATCTTATATGTAATCAAAAAAATTGATGTCTGTCATGTTATGTATGTCACGATAATTCTGACTAACTTTAGTTATTATTTTTTAAATTATCAGTAATATTAATACAACGATTATTAGTTATATGGATTATTACCAAAAGAGAAAAAGAGAAATTGTTGAGGCAATATTATCAACCATAAGCACTATTAGAGATAATGAGTATAGCACTATTGAAAATGCTTTTGACAGATTTGAGCTAGAAGGAGCAAAACATGTAACCAACATTGGACAAAACACTTTTAATGAAGTAATTATCGACGCTCTTGATGAAGTAAAAACAACAATTGAAAAGAGTTTATGAAACCAAACAATTTTTAAAATTTGGTATTAGTTCTAAAATAATTTAATGCAATAGAATAAAAAGATTTATTTGCTTCTTAAAGTCAGATTAGTTAATTAAATACGACCTAAAATATAACCAACCAAAAAAGCAATTAGAACCAAAACCCTCAGTTCAACTCCTAGACTTTTGGCAATCGAATCTACTATTTTGAGTATTGCAATTTTTATTTTTTCTAGATCCATATTATTAGTTTTTTATCCATTAAGTTTAAATTATATATCTTTTTAGTTATCTATTTTTAGGCTCTTATTTAAGAAGATATTTAATTATTAATGTTGTTATTACATCCATAAAAACGAAAACAGAGCTAATCGAAACACACCAAATTTCTCAAGTAACCAAATGTCACTAAATTTATTTTCATCGCGTTATCTTTTTCAGATAATTAAATGTAATGATACTTATTTATAATTCAAAAACTATATGTCCAATTGAAGAATTTTGATGCACAAAAGAGATGATATGCCAAAAGTTTAAATGAATATTGGTATTTTTTAATACGGAAATTCTCCAACAAAATTACCCTGAGGACTATATCTCGCCACAACATATGTCTTGCCTGAATCTGAAACAGCCATTGCCATTCCAACTTCGGTAGTGCTATTCCAAACCATTTGAGTATAATGCCCTATTTCGTAAAAATCATTTTCTCCTGATAGAATTGGGGAATAGGTGTATAATTCAATTTCTTCATACCAAAGTTGAGACCCATTTCTAGCAGATGTTGTTGAATCTGTCGCAGTTGTATAATATAAATTTTCTCCTTGTCCTGTGCGCGAGTCGTTTTCAGAATGATACATTCTATCTTCTTTGGCCATTTGTAGCGCCCATTTTGACGCATCTTTAGACAGTGAAGATGACCACTTAAGGCTTGCAACACCAACCTCTGAGCGCGCATTATTATGAATGATCAATGCCTGGTCTATATCTTCCTGTGAAAGTCCGTAAAGATTTATGGTCAATTTATCAGAATCTTTAGAGCAGTTAGTCAAAAAAAGAAGTAAAAGAGGGATAATAATTCCTTTCATTTTATTTGTGCTTAATGATGCCTAAATATAACAAATCCTAATCAAACAATAATTTATCTTTAGTAAGAACGGGAATATTTTATCACTAATCATTCGGTAACTTTTAATCTACTTCAAAGGCGTCAATAATTATAAGGTTTATATAATTATTATATTTAGACTATGAAGAAACTAGTTATATTATTAATATTTATTCCACTTCTTTTTTTTGGGCAAAAAAATAACAAAAAAGCAGAACTATTAAAAACTCGTTTTATGGAACTGAACATTAAAGAAAATATAGCTCTTTCAGAAATGTTAAAATCTAACAGGATAAAATCAAATGATTATAAAGTTAGACTCGAAAAACTTAAGAGTCAATTTTTTAAAACAAAATTTATATTAAATAAAATTCCACCAAACATTCAAAATCTAAATAAAATTTTATTAGACCCTGAAATAAGGTTTAAAAACAATGAATTCCAATTTAAAGGAAAAAACAGGTGGCTTTCTGATGTTGAATTTATTTCATTTTTAATTAAAAACAAGGAAGACAATTTTTTAAATAAAAATGACTCTAAGCAAATTATAAGTAATTTACATAACTCTAATACTAAGTATTTTTTTAAAAATAAAAACTACTTAATTTTTGAAAAACCAATTTCAACATCAAGAGTTATTCATAGAATTCAAGGAGGATATTCTTTTAGGATTTTAGACAGAAGTAATTCCGAGTATTTTTTTATTCAAACTGAAAAAAGAGAATTAGGGTATGTTTTAAAAAATAAACTGCCTGAAATAAATTAAATCTTACGATATTAAATACTAATAACCTAACGGCACCTTTTATTAAGAATGTTTTAGGCTTTTTAGTTTTTGAGGATTATTAGTAACTCTTAGAAATTGACATTTATTTCTTTTGATTTAATAAAAATCCTGCTCTTTTCTGGAGGCCTGAAATTTAAAACACAAATTAAACTATATGCATGTAAACTTCAGTAAGTTTATGAAAAATACTGCTTTTAAAATTCTCTATATGGTTATGTTTATCTACGAATATTGACTTAAGAGGTTGTAGCTTTACAATTAATCATTAATAATAAACAACATGGATAGCGAAACCTTTCATAAAATCAAAAAGTTTAAAATTCAGATAGATTTAAAAGTTAAAAGCGGAAAATATTCTCATTATGTTTTAGAGCAATTTGATACCATTGGAGAATTATTCGGATTAAGCGAAAACTTATTGATAGATGATGCTAATGAAGAGTATTATGATGAATTGAGTATATATTTAATTAATAGTTTAGTTAAAGAAGTTTATAAAAAGTAGAAAAATACACAGAGTTATGCTATTGTGTATTTTAATTGCATCTAATAGTTTTTCCTAATAACTCTTTTACTTAATATCAATAAGAGTAAAAGATAACTATATGAAAAAAGCATTTCCTTTAAAAGTAAGCATTTAAGGCGCTCTATTTTTCACATCTTTATCCGGGATTCTACCTTGATTTCCTATCCCGTCAAAATCACTTGAATCATATGAATTCATATTTTCTTTACGTTGAATTTTGTGTTGTTTTCTGATTATTGTCAAAAGAAAATATACGTAGACAATAAATATTATTACTCCTACGATAAACATAATTTGGTTTTTCATAGTCCGGAATTTTTATCATCACTTCTTCTTTGCCTTATCACAAATGCAAAGGCAAGAATAGTTACTGGCCATAGACCTACATATATGCCTTCAAGCTGATTGCCCGAAAACCACAAAAATATTGAATATAAAAAACTTAAAAAAGCAAGTATTACAGGGTAGTATTTTTCTACAAAAATCATTTTTATTGAAAGTTAATAAAATTAATTATAATAAATGTTTTTAACCACGGGGATATTATCTTAAGTAAGTTTTAGAATTTGTTATATTTATATGTTATTAATTTACTATGATGAATTCTCCTTTTATTGCAGTTTTAATTGCAGACATAATTTTTATATCAACTGCTTTAGGCTTAAATAAAGAAAACGCTAAATATCTTTTGAGCGGTTATAATGCTATGTCAAAAAAGGAAAGAGAAAATTTTGATATTGTAAACTATCTTACACTTTTAAAAAAGTTTTTTTTAATACTTGCAGGATCTTCAACTATTGTATTTACTCTTTTAATTAATTTACTAAACGCAAAAATCGCGGTGATAAGTTATTCTTCGTATTTAATTATTATGCTTATTTGGTTTATATTTAAGGGGAATAAATTTAAAATAAAACAGTAATAATTTTTATTTAAACTTCAGGTGTAAAATATTCAGCAATTCCATTTTATGTAATAAAATCATTTTCTTGAGTTAAGCTTTGCTAGTAACCTTAATATTTCAAGATATAACCATATAAGAGTAACTAATAAACCGAATGCCCCATACCATTCCATATATTTTGGTGCCCCCTTTTCAGCCCCCTCCTCAATAAAATCAAAATCTAAAACTAGATTTAGAGCGGCTATTATTACAACAACAATACTAAACCCAATACTTATTGGAGAAGCCTTATTTACACTCATTACACCCAGACCTGAGCCAAAAAAGCCCATAAAAAAGTTTATTAAGTAGACAATAGCAATTCCTCCTGTTGCAGCAAATATTCCAAGTTTAAAATTTTCAGTTGCTTTTATATAGCCTGATCGATATGCGATCAATAACGAAACTAAGATCCCCACTGTTAAAAGTATAGCGTTTGTTACAATACCATCATATAAAGAATTGTACATATAAGATATTCCACCCAACATACCACCTTCTAATACTGCATAAATAGGAACAGTTATTGGAGCCCACTCTTTTTTATAAACAGTGATAATAGCTAATATGAATCCCCCTATACCACATCCAATTAGCAAGACTAGATTAATGGTGTTGAAAGTTAAATAACCCGCACCAACTAGAAGAAAAAGGCTTATTGCAGTTTTATTTACAGTCCCTTCAATAGTCATTTTATTATCACTGGAAATGGTGTTATCGAAAGTTTTTTTTGAAAGAACAGGATTACCTGACCTTAAAGATAGGTGTCTACTCATAATAAGTTTTTAATAGTAAAATTCAAATAACAAAGATATTAGGTTGAAATAAATTAGACTCTAAATTATTGTATTAAGATTTATACGGTATTTGTGACGAATTAATACCCTTTATAATGCCTAAAAACAAAAAAGTAGCTTCAATATCAGCCTAAGTTTATGGTTTCCAAAGCATATAAGATGATACTGTTTTATTTGTAACTTTAGGGAATGAAAAAATGGAGTACTCCAAGGCAGATTATTTTTCAAGGTTTACTTATAATTATTGTATTAGTTGCATATAACCTATATACGGGAAGACTTTCCTTCTGACTTAAAAATCACATAAGAGTTTTAAAGTTTCTTTTTCTTTTAAACCACAGCCATATAATCTTAAGTAAGTCATATGATTTGGGATTGCATAGGAATATGTTTAAGTTTGAATGTTATTAATCATAAACCAATTACAATGAAAAAAATAATATTAATATTAATTTCTACAATGTCATTTGGACAGACTAGATATTGGACTTCCTATAATGTTACTATAGAGCCTGAAAATATTGAAGCGGTATACAATCTTTTTGATGATTATTTTAAATCGAATCCCACTTCAGAAGATGTTGATGCCTATTTATATGAAAATCATTTTAGAGATTATGGCAATAACTATACGCATTCATTTATTTGGGCTGGGAGTCTTGAAGGAATGGGCGCACAATATGCACCAAAAGAGAATAATGCTTGGGAATTGTTAATAACAAAAGCAAGTCAATTAATCAAAGAAACGCATAGTGCTTCAATGGGTAATACTCTTGTAAATGTTGGTGAAAATAAACCAATTCAGAGATATTTTTATTTAGATGTTGAAGACCCTGAAAAATACTTAATAGCTTTTAAAAAATCTCTAAAATTCAGATCTAAAGATCGTCAAACATTATTAGGCGGTTTTTCTGCTGGTCTTTCTCCAGATGGTGAATCCCATTGGGTTATTGTTGGGTTTGATGATATGAAATCTGCTATGGATCCTGGAGCTTTCAGAAGAAGCAATCCAGAAGCACAAAAGTCTTGGGACGAATACCGAAAAAATAGAGGTAATTCTCGCTTGGTAAGATCGGGATTACGTCTTTTAATGGGAAGCTGGTAAGTAAAAATTAATTTTATGTTTTTTTAGTCCCCCTAGCAGAAGAATTAACATTAATACATTCAACATTCTAAACAAATACATTTATTGAGTAATCCAAACCTCACTAATTAGATTTAGTGACGTTTTATTTCTTTTAACTTTTTTTATTTTAAGTAGGCCAATTAATAATATAATTGACTACTTTTAATTAATCTAAACACAAACTACTGTATTGCAGTTATTTACGTAATAATATTTGTTGCTTTCATAAATTACATTAGTTTAGAATCAGTAAAAATGTATAGGAGTAAATGTGCTTTAGCAAATTTTCTTGATCACTTTGGTGATAAATGGTCTTTATTAATAATCAGAGATATATTTATTGAAAAAACAACTTTCAGTGATTTTATCAAAAGTGCCGAAGGAATTGCTTCTAATATTTTAACAAATAGATTAAAAAGTTTGATAGAGCATGGATTAATAGATTATAAAATTAATCCAGAGAATAAAAAAATCAAATGGTATTATCTAACTGATAAGGCAGTTGATGTCTATCCTGTAATTATTGAAATGGTTAAATGGAGTGATAAAAAATTAAATAAAGAATTTGGTCCAATAACTAACCAGTGGATAAAAGAAAACAGTATGGGTTCAACTAATTTTGTTTCTAACGAAAAAATTTTAAAATATAAAAAGTTTAGAAATGAAATTTTTCTTAAATGTTTAAATCAAGAATGATTTAAACATTTAGACTATTTTTCCCAATATACTTTCTATCAAATATATCTTTAATTATGAATTTTTATAAAAAAATTACTATGATTATTGGTTTAGAAGAGATTTAAGATTGTATGATAAAGAAGGAATTTTTAATTCTTGAACAATGAACTTATAGGCATATCATCTTCAGTATTTTCAGAGAATTTGCAATTTTTTATGACAATTAAAACAAATACTTTTCAAAATAGCATTAGAATCCTATTAGGTTTAATTATGATATACATAGGAATAGGGCATTTAACATTTTTACAAATTGCTTTTCAAGCACAAGTCCCTTCTTGGTTAACAAAACAGAAAAACTTAATTGATTTGATAATAATTACTTCTGGAATTATTGAAATTATTTTAGGAATTTTGATGGTAGTAGGAGGTAAATTAAAAGTAAAAACAGGAATTTCCTTAGCAATTTTTTATGTTTTAATTTTCCCAGGAAACATTAACCAATATGTAAATGAAATAGATGCTTTCAATTTAAATACTGATACAAGTAGATTTATGCGTTTGTTATTTCAGCCCATACTAGTTTTACTGGCTTTATTTTCTTCGGGAGGATTATGGTTTTTAAAAAACAGAAAACAAACAAACTAAACCAAAATTATGATGTCTTCAGTAAGTTTTTTTATTTGGGTCTCTTTTATAAATTATATATAAATTGCAAATTATTAATCATAAATCAAATTAAAATGAAAAAAATACTTTTATTTATTTGTATCGTTATGTTTTCAAATTCATATGGTCAAAGAAATTCAGATGCAGAATATTGGAATACATTTCATTACAAAGCAAAATCAGGAATGGAAAATAAATTTATCCAGTCGGCAGCAAAAAAGACAAAAAAATATAATGCTGAACAAGACAACTTTATTATTACCTATAAGATAAGTACAGGTCAGAATGCCGGAGTATTTGAAAGAATAATGCCTTTTCAAACTTCAGAAGGATATGACAGAGATACTTCAGCAGAACTTAAATATTGGGCTGATAATGTTATGCCGTTTGCAGAATCAGTAGGAGGTCAGCAAATTTGGGAAAGAGAAAAATGGGCTGATGTGAACGTGGATGTAACGACTCCCCCTTATAAACATTTGATTAAAAATATTTATGTTGTAAAACAGACCCATAATGAATATTTTGGGAGATGGACTCAAAGAATAGGTAAGGTTATGGCAAAAAGACGACCAGATAGTAGTAGAATTATGTTAAGCCTTGTTTCAGGTGGGCGAAGTAATACTTTTGTTTCATATGTAGGATTTAATACATTTAAACATTCCAATCCAGATTTTGATTCTTCTTGGGAAGAAGACTACAATGAAATGTTTGGCTGGGAAACATTTAAAGCAGATCAAAAAGCATTTCGGGAGTCATTAGAGATGATTATTGGTCACCAAAGGGAATCTCTTGAATTAGTTGAGGAGCTTCTCCCAAATTAAAAATATAAATTAACCCTCCCAATTGGAGGGTTTACTTTTAGATCAAAGCAACTTCATTTTAATTAAGTCCTGTTTTTAGTTATTTTCTGACATATCCTCCAATGGATTCTCTATATTCAATCACAAAGCCATTTTCAGAACAAAACTTTTTAAACTCATCAGATGCTTTTCCTAAAACAATGAATGATTCAATCTCAAAAAACTTGAAAAATTTTTCAAAATTTGGGCCACTAATAAAATCTTCGCCGTGTTTAATTCCATCTAAACTATTATTATATTTCTCGATCAATGTTACCTTATTCCCATCATCTGAAATATAGTATCCGTATATAGTTGAAGGCTCTCTTTCTAAGATAAAATCAGATAAATATTGAGTAAAATCTTCAACTTCAGCTTTTAAATTATTTTTTGTGCTCATCTCTAAAATGAATATTAGCTCATTTGAATCAGAATTGTTTAAAACATTTGAATCTTTGTGAATTATATTTTTGCAGCTTAAAATTGCAAATAAAAGAGCTAATAAAATTGAGATCGATTTAAGTTGTCGCATTGTAATTAATTTATGGTTAGAAGATTTAAACTTTTAGAGATTCTTATAAAAAACTAAATCCCTATCCTTACGAAAGATGATATACTCATGAATTTTTTTCTTTGTGTTATTGAAGTATGTACTAAATCCTAAGGGGCTTAGTGCGATTATAAAAATAATAATAATATTCGTGTAATTTAAATATTATGGCATACCTTTTAATAATTCAGATGAAAAAATAGAAACATATCAGCTTGTTAAATTTTGATTTATAATAAAACGGCCCTTAAGCTTATTATAATTGATTTTAATGTTTGTATGAGCCGTCGGGAAGTATAGTTGGTAAATTATATATTGGATTAGTCAATAATTCAAATATTTCATTATCTGTGTTTTCTAATAAATCCGCAGTATTTAATTTCCATTCTTTACCAATTTCATTTAATCGATTTTCTTGAGCGCCCAGAATAGATGTTAATGCCCAGTATAAATATTCAATAGTTTGGCAAGTTTCATAATCACAAGTTGAATCGTAATAACTGAACCAAGCATTTGCAGGATAAATAGAAGGGATTTTAAAAAATCGTCCTCCACGAGCGACATCCATTGCTTTTGACAATGCTGATTTTTTATTTTTACCAAAAGTTCCAGGGTAAGCATATGAATGTCCAGCATTGTTGATTAAATGAAGTACTTCCTCTAAAGTTGCATCGAATCTTCCAGTTTTGCCATTAGAAACAAAAGAAGGATTGGTTTCGTCATTTCCTAAATCTTGACCAATTCTCACCGAAGGGGGCCTTATATTTAAATCCTTTTCTTTCTTCCACATAACTAAAAAGGCCTTATTCTCTAGCATTTTATTCAATACCAATTGATTGTCTATTAAACCATCCTCATCATTATCAAGATATTGAGCCATTACGTTAGCAGCGTGTAATAGTTTAGCGTCTTCTACTTCTCTAACGGCATAAAGGTCAATACCAAAAACAATAACCTTTTTGTTAAAACTGGATAAACCAATGTCATTATTTGGGACAATATTGAAGTTTGGATCTTTTCCCACATCGATTGGCCCACCCTTGAGATTTAACGTTTTACAAGAAATAAAGGTCAAGTAGATTAAGAACAACAATCTATTTATTTTAATGCAATCCATAAAATCACAAGATATAAATCTTTAAAAAAGAATAACACTTAAACTCACTAAAATGAATCAAAAATAAATGACCCTTAAACTATTTTGCCTTCTCGAATTTAAATGACTTAATAAACACATACAAGAAAAACAGAAAGAAGAGCCAATCATTTATACCATATAAAGCGTAGAAAATTCCTGCCATTTGGTCTTTATTAAACAATGCAAAGAGATCATTATTAGAAATCCAATTGATCCAATTTAATCCATAAAGAAATTTTTCGATTGCAAACACTCCAACAAGCCAATTCAATTCCTCATATTTTTGAGAGACAGATAAAAACACTAAGCCCCAAACAACAATCATTAGCAAACCAAAATTAGATATTACAACTGGGTCAGCAGCAGTGATAGCATCATTTGTAAAAAATCTTGAAAAAATCAAAACACCTCCAATATTCATTATTCCCGAAAGAACAAATCCTTTTGTAATTACTCCTTTACTGATTTTCATAAAACATACTTAGGTTAAAGCTAATATAAGAAAACCCTCTAATTATATTTAGGGGCGTTTTTTTAACCACAGGCATATCATCTTCAGTAAGTTCTAAAGCGATAAATTTATTTCGAACAATAAACTTTTTGCTATATTTAAAGAACTAAAAGCTACCATAATAAAAAAAGTACATTTGATCTAGGAAATATATTTTATTCACTCTCATAAGTTTCACTTTTTTCATATTGAATATCACAGAAATAAAAATAATAAGAACATTTAATCAGCTTAAAGAAGTAAAAAAGCTTCAGTCAAAAAACTTAAAAAGCAATCTTTCTTCAACGACCAAATTTAGTGATGGCTTTCTAACTGCGAGCTATTCAATTTCATTTTTAAAAAGTATAACAAAAAAATCTCCTTCAATTATTGCTGAGGCGGAAGGAGAAATTGTTGGCTACCTATTAGCATCAACAAAAGATTCGACAAAAGGAGATGAGTTTTTAAAAAATTTAATTATGAAAATTAATCGAAAAGTTTATAAGTCAAAACAGCTCTCTAAACTTGATTTTATTATTGTAGCTCAACTTTGTATAGCAGCAACTCATCGAGCTCAGGGCATAGTTAAAAAAATGTACACACTTTTTAAAAATAAATATTCATCTATATATCCATTTTGTTTAACGGTTGTTGATATAGAAAATAAGAGATCAGTTAGAGCTCACCTAAATGAAGGATTTAAGATAATAGATTCAATTAAAATGGGAAATAGTGAAGCTTTTATAATCATTTGGGATTGGCATTAAAAAAGTATTTTCTTTTAAACTAGAGGCATATCATCTCCATTAGGTTTAGTGCATTTTGAATATTATTAACCATAAATCAATTAAAATGAGAACCAAATTTTTTTTATTCTTTTCCCACTTTTAATTCATAGCCAACAAACGCAACAGGTTAGAAACTATGGAGATGTAGAACAAATAAATATAGAAACTAAAAAACATGATAATAGCTGGAAGTTAAACATTATTGGTTCAAAATTTTATCACGATGAATTCCTGCAAACAATTGTTAACGGAAAAGAAATTAAGGTCAAGTATGACGCACTAGATGATTTTATGCGCTCGCAGGTTGGACCTAATCTTTTTTCTTTTCCTGAAAATGAAATTCTACTTTTAGATAACAAGGAACCTTGGATTACATATAATAATAGTTGGTTTAGAATATTAGTTAGGAGGAATGATTTCACATATTTGTTAAAACCAATTGCTAAATATTATCCTGCAAAAAAATCAGATGGGTTTTCAGAAAACACACCTCACGAATTTAAGATTATAAATAAATTTTATTCTTTGAAAGATGATAACATCATTTTGTTAAAGAGAAAGGAAATAAAAAAACTGGGATTAAAAAAAATGTTTAAAAACTAAAGTTAGTAATAGACGTCATTAAGTTAGATATTAATCAACGTATTAAGATGTTTCAAACAGCCTTACAATAAACTTTACCAAGAATAAAGAAAAGCCACTAATGAAGTAAGTGAAAACTTGCCTTTGTTTGTGTGATAGATTTATCAATCACTTAATATCCCAAATTGACTAAAATGATATGAAGTGTGAAAAGCGATTAATCTTTTAAATAAATTAGATGATATTTTTCCATAGAGTTGATGTTGAATTATTTTAGTATCAATATTTTGAACTTTGTTTAAATTTTCAATTAATCTTTTTTTCTCATTATTAAAATCAATTGATAAAGGGTATGATTTAAAAACTTTTAGTGTTGTTGAATTTTTTTTAAATTTCGTAATATCAAATTCTATATATTTTAAATATTGTAAAAAAAAGCTCTAAATAAAATTCTGTTTACGAAATATATTTTTTTGATTCCAAAAGATACTTCTATGTATTTATTACAATGGTATAGCATTTGGCTAGAATTCATAATTCCCCAATTCGGATTGCTATCTTCATTGAGTTTATTTAAATAAATTTTAATTTTAGTAGAATTTAATTCCATTTTCAAAGATAAAAAGTTCTGATTAAAAAGTATATTTACCCGAAACCAAAGGCATATCATCTTCAGTAAGTTTTGGGATTTGCTATATTAGCTGGAACTATTAAACAGACATTATGAATAAACTGATAGCCTTTTGCGCAAAGAATAGTTTGCCAGGTAAGATTATTTTAGTTTGCGTTATTATCAATGTTATATCATTGACAATTAACTTTTAATATAATTATGAAAATAAAGATATTAGCATATACTTTCTTAGGTGGAAAAAAAGAATACTTAAAAGAATTTAAAGATAAAGCAGATTTAGATAAACATATTAGTTTCATTACCAATGAAGATAGTTTATTTAGAGATGTTCAATATACTTATAAGGATAAAGATTATAGAGTATTTAATAAGAAAAGAAATGATAGTGATTATGTATCTAAATACAGAAAAAATCAAGCAGATAATAGAACTAAATTATTCAGGAAACATTCTATAATTACTAGTATGAATGTAACAGATAATATGCGAAATAAATATAAAGAGTTTTTAAAGACAGCCATATTAAGTGAAAAAGACATTAAGTCTGCGAAGTTAATACTAAACGCAACCTCCCTAAAGGAGAGCCATATAGGCATATTAAACGCTTTAGTAGATAAGAGCAGAAGATTTAAGAGCAAAAAAAAGAAAAAATAAGATTTATGAAACCAGGAACAATATGATTTCGCTTTGATTTTACTTTGTTTCCCTCAAGAGTCTTCTTCTTTTAATCCTCAATTTATAGATTCACCATCTTCTTTGTTAAGTCTTTCATTGTGATCGTAATTCCATCCATTAAGTTATTTAATACCTTGAATGGATACACCATCTCCAATAATTTGATCCCAAATATTTTTATCATCAACATTTATTTTTTATATCCTTAAAGGACTGAAATAACTTTTAAAAGTATATATTCCAATAAGAGCAATAGGGTAGTATTTTACCAATATTATATATTTGACATATGAAATTTAACTTACGCATTTTTATAACATTTATTTTTATAATATTTTTAGCTCAAGGGCACTCTCAAGATTCAATTAATCAGTACGAGGCTCTTCGCCTTAAAAATGAACTAGGATTTCAAAAGTCTTATCGAGTATTAAAAACTACATTTAAAAGTTTAGAAGGGTTTCAAACTTTTTATCCTGGAACTAAAATAACCCTTGAAAAAATACTCCGATACCACTTTTATACGGCAATTCATGTTAATCAAAAAGAGAATAAATTGTTTTCAATGGATTTAACGGAATTCGAATTAAAAAACAATACTTCAGAAGAAGAAATAACAAAAGAAACAGTTACACTAATTGGAGATATGTTTTTCGGCTCAAATGAACTTAAAGTAATATCTATTAAAAATTAACCAAAAACACAATGATATTTCTGTTGATTCTCTTCACAGCAATAAATAATATATTTTCAAGCATAATTTTACTAATTGACTTTAGTGACGTTTTCTTTAAAACTAATCTTAATAAAATTGTCTTAATACTATAAGCCTTTCATTTTGGTTTATGGTTAAGTAGAGAACCCTTTTGTTAATTCAGAAGGGTTTTTTTTAAACCTCAGGCATATCATCTTCAGTAAGTTCTGGGATTTGTTATATTTGAGTAAACCATAAATAAATGAATAAATTCGTTTATTTAATGATTTTTATTGCTTTTAGTTGCTCTAAAGAAACTGGGTGTCTGGAAATAACAAATAAACAGAGTTACGACATCACCTTTTTTTTATTGGCATAAAGGTATTAAAGCCAATAGTAATGTTGAAGACAAATACAGCTTTAGAGCTGTCTCATTTGGAGCTGTAACTAAAAAAAATATAAAAGCATGAAGTTGGAGATACTCATTGTGTGGATTAAATCACGCAATAAGATCATACACAAAAACGTGTGCAATAATAATTTATTAATGAACTTACATATGAGGAAAAAAATAATTTTAGGCATACTTCTTATAGGGTTAATTTTTTTTGGAATCTATCTTTATAATTTGGGGGAGAGACCAGATAGAGAATATCCGTCGTTTCCACTTCACCCTGAAAAAAAAGCCGCAACAGTTCATGACAGTATTCCTTTACAGGATGTTGTGCTAGCAGGTAATAACTGGGACGGGGTCATTACCATTTTTGACCCAAATACTTTTAAAATCATAAAAAAAGTAAGTGCCATGCCCGACCGAGAGGAAAGATTTGAAGAAATCTATTCAGGCCTGAAAAGAAGTCTTGCTTCAGGTTTTATCAGGGAATATATCGGTGAAGGCAATGATCAATTGGTTGACGACATGTTTACGTCAAATGATGGTAGGTATATTTATGCATCAAGACCAAGTTTTGCCGACGTTGTTGCCATTGATGTTAATTCTGGCGAAATTTTTTGGCGAACAAGTGTTGAGGGCCTTCGAGCTGATCATTCGGCTATATCCCCAGATGGAAAAATCTTTTTGGTTTCAGCCTCGACAGCAAGAAAAGTACATGCAATTGATGTTTCAACGGGAGAAATCATTGGTAGTTTTGAATCTGGAGACCAACCCCATGAAAATATATACTCTGAAGATGGTAAAAAAATATACCATGCAAGTATCGGAAAAGTTTTTTTTGCTTCGCCAAATCTCGACTTTTTAAAGGGGGATCGTTGGTTTCAAATTGTTGATGCTAACACCTATGAAGTTATACGTCGTGTTGATATGAAGCAAAAATTGGAAGAAGCTGGTTTTGATTGGATTGACCGAGCAATTCGTCCAATGGCCATTACCAAAGATGAAAAATTTGCTTACTTGCAAATTTCATTGTTCCATGGTTTTTTTGAATACGATATAGAGAATGACAAAATCACCCGAAAATTAGATTTACCTATTCCTAAAACAAATAAAAGTCTATCACTTGGAGGCCACCTTTTAAACTCAGGACATCATGGTATTTCTCTCAGCGGAGATGATAAAACTATATGTGTAGCGGGTACTATGGATGGCTATATCGCCATAGTGGATAGGGAAACTTTCAAATATAGCACTATCAAACTTTCTGACGATCCAAAAGAAGCAAAGCCGTACTGGGCAACTTCAAGTAAAGATGGCAAAAAGGCTTATATATCTATAAGCGGTCTTGACAAGATTTCTGTATTGGATTACGCCACTGGAAAAGTAGTTGCCGAAGTTCCAGTCGGAAACCATCCTCAAAGGGTTCGAAATGGACAACTGCGGTTAAAATAAATATTAAAGCCTCTAAAACTAAAAAAAATCTATTAAGGTTATATCACACTTTGTTGAAGTAATTTCTGAACTTAAAATAAAGGGCTATAAGGCATAAAATTGTTCCTGCTGGTAACAATAAAAGCACAAATAACAGTGAGATAAATTTACCCTTGCTAGCTTGTTCTACTCTTGCAGGAATATCAGCTAAATTCTTTTTAAAAATGTTTAAGAACTTTTTCATTTCATGTTAAAATAACACAAAATAACATGGAATAGTAAACAATCGTATTTCAAAATTCACAAATAGTCACAATTAAATATAGCACCCCTTTGCTGTCCTTGTGTCAGTAATAGTTCATGCGTTATTATTGTATAGAGTTTAACCCAAATAAAAACACCTATACCATGGCTAGAAGAAACCTTGAAACAAACATCAATAAGATTAAATCTTGACGAAATTAACGTTCTAAAAAAACAAGCTGAAAAATTAAGGGCACCTATCTTGACGTATTGCAGAACCAAATTAATTCAAGATATAAATCCTGAATTAATCCCTAATGTAACTTTTATCAAAGATGCCATTTAAAGAAGTGAACAATATAGGGAAGGAAAGGCCAAAGGGGGCCTCTAACAAATCAAAGGAAGTCATAAAGTAAATATATCAATGCTTTTAGAAAACAACATAGACAGCGTTCAAAATGACTTACATGAAATGCAGCCCAGGGATCGAGTAAACGCATTACTTCAATTTATGAAGTTTGTCATTCCAACTCAGAAAGCAATTGAGCTTGAAAATAGAGTGCGCCAAGAATGAAACAAGCTACTAATGAAGTATGTGAAGACTTGCCTTTGTTTGTTAAGTAAGTTCAAGAAGAAAAAATAAGGAGTAGAGATATTGTAGAGTTTCTTATATTAGTTACTTATAAATCATAAATTCATTTGAAAT
>CAJQQG010000027.1 GCA_905480425.1 uncultured Flavobacteriaceae bacterium
TGCTTAAAAACAGTCGTCGCCTTTTCTTTTGGATTGTTTGCCTCAGTTCCGTTTTCTTTTATTAATTTATAATTCCCCATTCTCCATAAAGTGTTTTTAAAGTCATTCAGATTTAATCCTTTTGAGCTTTCAAATCTTGTAAATGTTGCCTCTACGTACTTTTCTTTCAACCCCCAATCTCTTGAAACTTGAACAACCTCATCGTAAGATAAATACCCCGAGTCATCTTTATCTAACTTAGAAAATATTTTTTCTGCCATGTCTTCATCTCCGTTACTTACATTAATCTCTAAATTATTGGAAATCCAAAAGTTTCTAGTATCAGTATCAATAAGTGATTCTCTTTCTTTTTCTTCAAATAAATTTTCCATTTCTTCTTTTGAAGGTTTCATTAATAGCTTATACATTGCTAGATAAATTAAAATTCCTATCACTATAAGTATTGGGCCAAATCCACCAAACAAATATGATGTAATAACTGCTCCTGCAAATAGCTCGGTAACAGTATAGTGAGAGCCTTTGAAAACCTTTAAATTTTCTAGTAAAACCATAAAAATTCTCATGTACGCATAAGCCTGTAGTGTAATCCAAGTTTGTTCTAACCAATAAATTTGACCACCTGATGTAATTAAACGAAATGCAAAATATGCGTGAATTGTTACAATCATGTAGTAAGAAGGCACAGTTATTCCTTTCGCACCAAATGACCCCTTACTCTGAAAGAATGCAGAAGGAACATGAAAAAACAGGGCAGTAAATCCAACAATCATAGCTAAGAATTCATGATTTAATGACCATGCAATAATTCCAATAATTAACTCTAATGACCCAGATATAGCATGCACCCTTACCCAAAATTTTCTAATTTTAGTCATTAAAAATTTTGGGTGTGGAGGAGTTGTGGCATGATAATAAATAATCCCAATATTTGATAATACAGCAAAACCACAAAGGAAATAAAAAGGGAAATCGTTTGATTTTACTTCTAAATCAGTAGGATTCATAACAATTTCAACAAAAAAGTGAATTATTATTACTGTCAATATGGTGAATATAATCTGAATTATTCGATACATTTTTTTGATTTACTGATTATTATTCATGAATGTAAGAAAAATTTACAACATTTATATCTTCCTTAAAATCAATTAACAAACAAAGGCAAGTCTTCACTTACTTCATTAGTAGCTTGTTTCATTCTTGGTAAAGTGTATTGTAGAATTTACTGAAGATATGCCTGTGGTTTAAAAGAAAACCCTTCTGAATTAACAAAAGGGTTCTCTACTTATTAACCATAAACAAAAACTAATAAAACGTTTATAATAGTTTAGACAGCTATTCCATTAAAAAGTAACATCTGTAAATAATAATAATTCGTTAAAATTATAAGTCCATATCATACAAACAACGGCAAGTCTTCACTTACTTCATTAGTAGCTTGTTTCATTCTTGGTAAGGTGTATTTTAGAACTTACTGAAGAGGATATGCCAATGATTTAGTTATAAATTTTTAAAATCATCAACTTAATTTAAGTCTTTCTCTTAAAAATAAGCTTTTAATATTTTGATGTAGGATACTTAATTTTAGTTTCTTTATTAAAAGATAGATCATCAAATAATTTATAGTTTTTGCCGTTTGAGATTTTAATATCATATAGTTCTTGCCTATCAAATGCGGCGTGTATTTTAAAGTTTCGTAAACTGAAATTTTCAAAATTTTCAATTTCAAGCCCATTTGTAAAAAAATCATATAAAGGATTTTCCCACTCCAGTAAAATATCGTTAAGCTCTAGGTTTTTAATTCCTTTAGCATAAAATGCCGGAATTTCATTATCGAATAATCCTTTTTCTATAGAGTATGAGGGTCTTAGATCAAAATTTCCTCCGTATTTATTTGTGAAAATACCTGAAGTCAGTTTAACTCTCAAGTTGTTTATTTTAATATTTTTTATAGAATTTATATTCTCACCATATATAACAACACCACTTTCTGAGAAAGCATTAATGTTGTTGAAACTAATATCACTTATAATTCCTGGGTTGCCTTTTTTTGAGGATTTAATTGCGGAAATATGAATGGGCTCACTTTTACCCCACCAACCATCAGAGTGAAGTCTGGTTTCGATAAATATATTTGAGAAAGATATGTTCCTAATATCACTATCATCTCTTGAAAAAACACCAATTCCTCTATTAGAATCATTGATAATTATATTACTGAAAATAACATTTGATATAGGCTTCTCTCCATAGCCTACTCTGATCCCAGAAGATTTAGACGTTACAATACAATTATCAAATATTATATTTTTCGCCTCTTTTGAATTATTCCCAAAAGTATATTTCTCCATCCCTGATTTAAAGCCTGTGACAATCAGAGCGTCATCTCCAGCAATAATATTGGAATTTGACACATTCACATTAGTTGATGAGGTAATATGAATTCCATCACTATTTGGTATTAAAATATTATTATTTATTGTTATTTGAGAAATTTTAACATTATTACTCCCTCCAATTCTTATAGTCCATTTTGGGGCATCTTCAAAGCGAATGTTTTGTATTAAAATATTCTCCGAATTGCTTATTGTTAATATATGCCCTGGCCTTTCATTAAACTTTAATGGGCCATCCTCAAGTTTTAATTCTTCACGAAATTTTTCTTTTTGACGTGTATATTTTCTTTCTTCTTTTGAAGGAGCAAAACGAGTATTTTTTTTCATAAAAGAAGTCCCTCTTCCATCTAAAACCCCCTCGCCTGTTATAGAGATATTTTCAACATCGTTCGCAAAAATAAGACCCATCAGATTTTTTCCTGAATAGTAGTAACCCTCAGGCATAATATCATAATGATTTACATCCTTGCTTCCAATAAGGTAAGAGCCAGTTTCTAAATGAAGGTTTACGTTTGACTTTAAGTGGATGGTTCCAGTTATAAATTTACCTTTTGGAATTATAACTATCCCACCACCAAAGGAACTACATTGTTTAATTGCATTATTGATTGACTCAGTGTTAACAAAAGACTCACTTGATTTAGCTCCAAAATCTAGTATGTTAAATGTCTGGGAATATATCCCGTTCAATGCTAATAAAATAAAAACTAAAGAAAATACGATTCT
>CAJQQG010000028.1 GCA_905480425.1 uncultured Flavobacteriaceae bacterium
GGAAGGTCAGAAGGATTGTTTACTAGTAAAATTTCTTTCGGGTTTTTTCTGGTAAATGCGTGGTATGAAACATTAGGAACCGTTGTAATTACCGACATATTAAATTCACGCTCTAAGCGCTCTTGAATAATTTCCAAATGAAGCATTCCCAAAAAGCCACAACGGAAGCCAAATCCGAGGGCTGCAGAACTTTCGGGAGAGAATACTAAGGACGCATCGTTCAACTGTAGTTTTTCCATTGAGGCACGAAGCTCCTCATATTCCTCCGTGTCAACAGGATAAATTCCCGCAAAGACCATTGGCTTTACCTCTTCAAATCCAGAAACAGCTTCTGTGGTGGCTCTTTCGGGATCAGTTATGGTGTCGCCGACTTTAATTTCTTTAGCCTCCTTAATTCCAGTAATTAGGTATCCAACATCTCCCGCACAAATCTTTTTTTTAGGCTCTTGCTTTAATTTAAGTGTTCCAATTTCGTCCGCAAAATAAGTTTTGCCAGTAGCAAGGAATTGAATTTTTTGCCCTTTTTTAATAGTTCCGTTTAAAACCCTAAAATATGTTTCTACACCACGAAAGGGGTTATAAACAGAATCAAAAATCAATGCCTGTAGAGGGGCGTCTTCACTTCCTTTAGGAGAAGGAATACGATCAATAACTGCCGATAAAATCTCTTTAATTCCCAAGCCAGTTTTTGCTGAAGCGGGGATAATATCGTTAGGATTACATCCCAGCAGATCTACAATATCATCAGTAACCTCCTCGATGTTTGCAGAGGGAAGGTCTACTTTATTAAGGACAGGAATGATTTCCAAATCATTTTCTAAGGCCAAATAAAGATTTGAAATGGTTTGCGCCTGAATACTTTGTGCGGCATCTACCACTAGAAGCGCTCCTTCACATGCTGCAATTGAACGCGAGACTTCGTATGAAAAATCAACATGTCCTGGTGTATCAATTAGATTGAGAACATAGGCCTCTCCCTTATGCTCATATTCCATTTGAATTGCGTGAGACTTAATGGTTATCCCTCTTTCACGCTCCAAATCCATATTATCTAATAGTTGATTTTGTTTTTCACGCTCAGTAACAGCTCCAGTAGAATCTAAAAGACGGTCTGCCAAGGTGCTTTTACCGTGATCAATGTGGGCAATAATACAAAAGTTTCGAATGTTCTTCATTACGGCAATTTCGTTGCTAAGCGCAAATATACAGCTTTGTGCTGTCGCTTTTCTGTTTTAATAAAATATAGTTATTGTTGCTAAACTTATGTTTTATTAGAATGAATTTTTACAAAAGTTTTTTGATTTAGAACTATCAAAAAGGTTTTAAAAGTGACTTTCCAATTTAGCCTTCTTTTCTGGAGAAATTAAATCAACGAAATACCATGTCTTTTCTTTATTTTTACCAAAAAAAGAACTTGGTTAAAATTGGAGACATAGAATTAATTGACTTTCCGCTGCTTTTAGCTCCAATGGAGGACGTAAGTGATCCGCCTTTTCGCGCGCTTTGTAAAGAACGAGGAGCAGACGTTGTTTATACAGAATTCATTTCTTCAGAAGGACTAATACGCGATGCAGCCAAAAGTGTTCAAAAACTAGATATTTACGAAAAAGAACGTCCGGTTGGAATCCAAATTTTTGGAGCTAATCTTGATTCAATGCTTCGTTCAGTGGAGATTGTAGAGGCTTCAAAACCAGATATAATTGATATAAATTTCGGCTGTCCTGTTAAAAAGGTAGTAAGTAAGGGTGCTGGCGCAGGTATCTTAAAAGACATTCCCTTAATGGTTAAGCTTACCGAGGAGATGGCCAAGCACACAAGCCTTCCTATTACTGTAAAAACGCGCTTGGGATGGGACGATTCTTCGATCAAAATTGTTGAGGTTGCAGAACGACTTCAAGATGCGGGGGCAAAAGCACTGTCTATTCACGGAAGAACTCGAGCACAAATGTATAAAGGTGATGCAAACTGGCTGCCAATAGCCGAGGTGAAAAACAACCAACGCATGCACATTCCTATTTTTGGAAATGGTGATGTAAATTCTCCAGAGAAAGCCAAATTAATGCGAGACGAATTTGGATTAGATGGAGCAATGATTGGTAGGGCAAGTATTGGAAATCCATGGTTTTTTGATGCAGTTAAACACTTTTTGGCCACAGGAACATATGCAATAGCTCCCAAAATTGAAGATAGGGTTGAGGTAGCAAGACGTCACTTAGAAATGGCCATTGGCTGGAAGGGAGAAACCCAAGGAGTACTTGAAACTCGCCGACATTATACTAATTATTTTAAAGGAATTCCAAACTTTAAGCCCCTTCGAACTCGAATGGTTACATCAAACGAATCTGCAGGTGTTTTTCAAGTTTTTAACGAGATACTAGAGCAATTCTCTTCTTATGAAACTGCATAAGACCGAGCTTTTTTAGCTAATCCTCTTGTTGCCCATGCAGTACTCAAAGTTCCTAAAACCATCACCGTGCCGACAACTACGAAAACATTTTTTAATTCAAATAAAACAGGATATGCCAAAGAGGTTCCGGGAACATAAATATACGGAAACAAAGCCTGTAGACCAACAATAACAATCCCCAGCATAATGCCAACGAACCCTCCAAAACCACATATTAATAATCCAACATTAAAAAAAAGTTTATATATTCCTTTTGGTTGAGCACCCATCGCTAAAAGAATTTTTATTTCCCCTCGCTTATCTAAAAACATCATAATTAAAGCACCAATTACATTAAAAAGAGCAATAATCATTACTAGTGTAAAAATAAAATATATGGCAAGGTGTTCTACGTTCAGCATTTTATGAAGGGCTGCGTTTTGTTCGGATCTTGAAACTAGATTTATTGGATCTTTAAAATAGGGGGAAATTTCTTTTGCCAGTTTTTTTTTGGTTACATTTTCTGCTGTTTTTAAAACAATAGACGAAAAATTATTTGGGGATAGCCCCATTAATTCCTGACCAAAAGCCAGGTCAGCAAACACGTACTTTTTGTCCAAGTCTTCACTAATTTGATACAAGCCTACCACCACCGAGGGTTTAGTGAAAAAAGGGTTTTGATCTAAAGGGCCAGTTTTCTTTTTTTTTGGTACCGTAATGTTTAAAAACGTACTGTAATCAAAGACACCTACACTCATGTTTCCTGCAATGCCAAAACCAAGCACTGCCTCAGGACCCTTAAATGAGAGCCAATTTCCAAGAGCGATTAAAGAGTCCACGCCCACTACATTTGTATAGTTTTCCGAAACAGCTTTTAAATAGGCAACTTGATTTTTTTCATTAAAAGACAGAAAAACCTTTTCTTCTACTTCTTGTGCTACAGAAATTATTAACGGGAGAGATTCAAGTTCCGAAAGCGTATTTTCAGAAAGAGTTAAATATTTACCCCGAACAGGGACAATTTCATAGTCGGGATCAAAAGAATTTGTAAAAGAAAGCCCAAAGTCTTTAAGGCCAGCAAAGGCACTTAAAACTATAAATAACGCAGCGGTAGCAACTACAACCATTAAAAAAGCAAAGATATTAATACGGTTAATAACCGTTTGCTGACTTTTAGAAAAGAAATAACGCCAAGCGATTTTTAATGAATAGGTCATTCTTTTTACTTAATATTAAAAGCCAGCTTATTTTTTTTGTCTAGGCTCTAGTGTCGTTATGTTTTTTAAAGGATTTTCCCCTTCTTTTAATTCTTTTTCAATCCGATCTATATAGTCAAGAGAGTCATCAATGAAAAAAGATAAATCAGGGACTCTTCTTAATTGGTTCTTCATTCGTTGAGATAAATCATGGCGGAGCTGAAAACGATTTTCTTTTAAATTTTTAAAGTATATTTCAGCATTTTTAGCAGGAAAAATACTAAGGTATATTTTGGCAGAGGTTAAATCTGCAGTTACATGAACTTTTGTAACGGAAATCATTAAGTTACTTACGCTTTGTTGTCTAATAGCACCCTGTAAAAGGGTGGCCACCTCTTCCTGTAAAACCTTATTTATTTTTTTTTGCCTTGACGTCTCTTGTTTATCCATTAAACAAAAATACGTATAAAAAAGCGCTTATAAACGCTCCCATTTATAATCCCCGTTTAACAAAAACGTTCCCAAATGTTCTTTCTTCCACTGGTTTGGTGAAATTAAGGAAAGAAAAGCCTCTTTTTTGCCTTGGTAAAGATGATAGGTTTCTCCAACGATTGGTTCAAATTTAAAACGTGCAGAATAGACCTGTTGAGTATCTTTGGCAAGTGAAACAAAAGATTTGATCTTTTGTTGTAAGTCGTTTAGTTCTGCTTGAAACTGTTTAGAAACCTTGTCAACACCTTTCTTTTTAAAAGCATCTACATTAGGAACTTCAATGATTGGACCGCTTATACTACTTGCATAGGGCAGAAGTTTAGCAATATAATTTTCTTGAGTTTCGTCCCAGACTACACCATCAGGCTTCTTTTCTTTCAACAGATAATTTTCAGCAAAGATAGCTAAAATAGTGTTTGATGGCTTTTGATAATGGATGTTACGAAAGAAACACCTTTATTTCCCCCTTCCGGTCTTTCGAACTGCAGTTGTTCTTTTTGTGGCTCTTGGGGTCGCTACTTTTTTATTTTTTTCGCCTTGCGCTGTTTTCGTTTTACTATTTCCAAAAAATTTACTGCTCATGAGAATTATTTTTTATAAATATAAGCATCTATTACAAATAAAAGAGTTAAAAAATAAAAAGGCAGGTCCAGCCAACCATAGCATTACTGCCTTTTTACAAAAGCAGGGTGTGAAGCCCTACACTTCAAAGGTAGTCAAAACGACACAACTCCCACCGCATGTCTATAAGTAAAACGCTCTGTTTTAACTATTCAGCCTTTTTTGTTAAAAATGTTTTGAGTAACCCTCTAAAGATTAATCAAATGAATCTAAAGACGATAAGATGATTTTTTCCATCACTTTATAACCGGCCAAATTTGGATGAACCAAATCATCTGCTGAGGTAAACTCAGGAACTTTTAATCCGCCCTTAGAATCTGACATTACGGAATAATAATCAACATAGGGTATGCCTTTTTTAGCACAATAATTTTTTAAAATAGAATTCAGCCTTACTACTTTGGGTCCAGGCTCTAATCCAGGAGACCACGGAAAGTCAATTGCAGGCATTGTTGAACAAATGTAAACAGAGATATTACTAGCAACGGCAATTTCTGCCATTGAGATTATATTTTCAGCAATGTTTCCAATAGTTATTGGACCCGTATTTCCGGCAATATCATTTATTCCAGCCATAATTACGACGCTTTTTGGATTTAAATTAATAACATCAGGCTTAAACCTAATAAGCATTTGAGGTGTAGTTTGACCACCAATCCCCCTATTAACAAAAGCATTGTTAAGAAAAAAGTCTTTATCAAACCTCCCCCATTCTTCGGTAATAGAATTACCGATAAAAACAACACGATTTGGGTCAATTGTTTTTATTAATTCTTCATTACTTTTTTGATACTTTTTTAAATTTGCCCAATCCATTACGGAACCACCTCCAGCAATAGCTATTTGTTGAGCATTAATTACGATTGACATAAAGAAGAAAATGAATGTTATTTTATTGATGCTCATTGTTTATTTGATTTAGAGTGAATCCAAGTTAAAAAATTTTTTTCTGCAAATGCATTATTCCAGCTTCCATGACCAGTGTTTTCGTATAAAGTCATTTTAGGACTTCCACCAGCTTCTATAATTGCTTTTGCCATTGTCAATGAATATTTTGGACTAACTACATTATCATCAGAACCATGAAAAATCCAAAGAGGAACTTTGTCAGCATATAATTTAGCCAACTGAGGAATTCCATTTCCACAAATAGGCGTTGCCGCTGCAAACATATTTGGTCTTCTAAATAATATTTCAAAAGTTCCCATGCCTCCCATAGAGAGACCACTCACATAAATTCGTTGTTTGTCAACCTGTTTTTTTTCAATAAACTTATCCATTAGCTTTATGACTAGTCCTAAGCTTTTATTCGGTTTTGTAATTTTATTATTGATGGTTTTGTTCCACTGATCAGTTGATAAACTAGGCCATCTATCATTTTTTGAACATTGTGGAAATATTACCCAAGAATTATATTTTTCTCTATTTTCTTTTTTTAAAAAAAGCATTCCACCATGGGTTAGCTGAGAAGAATTATCATTTCCTCTTTCGCCAGAACCATGTAAAAATAAATGAACAGGGTATTGTTTGTTAGGATTGTAATTTAAAGGTTTTAAAATTCTGTAATTAAGCGTGTCATTTTCATAAACAAAACTTTCTTTTTCATACAACTTAAGATCTTGAGAATTTAAATAGTTGAACATAAAAAAAAAGAACATTAGGCTAAAATGTTTCATTCACAATTTTTTTGACATAATAATAACTAATTTATATTAAGGAGAAATTTTAAAAATTAAAAATACCAAAAACAAATATAAATATTTGCTAACTCAACACTACATCGCTACTACATTTTAAATTTAATTAATAAAAGTTCAGCAATTAAGTAAATAAAACCTGAGAATACAAGTTTTGATCTCCACTAAATCTTTCTAATTATAATAACTCATTTTTTTAATATGTTTTTAGAAAAATAGCCTTCCGGTATTTTAGAATTAAAAGAAACGTCAAGAATAATAAAATCAGTTCCTTTCCCATCTTTAAGCACATCTTTATAATTCATTTTCATGGGAAACCATCTTTTATTTATTTTTCTAATATCAGAGAACGTTGTTGTTTTAAGTAAGGTTCCACTTTTTGCGTAGAGATTTTCTTTAAGTGGGACAAATTTATTTTTATCGACCCACAGAACCCTTTTATGGTAAGCTAATCCTTCAACTTTAGAGACGAGCTCCATAACCCAAACAGGAGACTCATTATAGTTTTCTTCTTGAATAATTTTAGCAACATATACCTCAGAGAGTCTTTTTCCCTCCATCATATCTTCATAAGATAAGTCAGAACCCATTACGGACTGTCTTAAAAGATGTCCTGAAAGCTGAATAGTTCTATCTGTTGTGGGGGAATAAATCCATAGCCGTTCATTAAGCTTTAACATTTTTGTTCCTTTCTCTCTCTCAGGAAATAGATATTCTGTAAAATTATTTTCTTTACCCATAGAATAACCTCTTGATCTAATGATTCTTTTTTTCCTTTTTCCATAAACAATCATTTCGGAAGTAACAATTTGTGTCTTAGAAAACATGTTTTTATCAATTTCCTCAATAATTTTTAATGCTTTTAGATCACTTACTTGTGATGTTAGTAAGAAGGGTAATTGAATTGATAAAAAGAGGGCGATTATTGTTTTCATGATATAATTTTAAACTTCTAATTCTTTGAATAAACGAGCAGTTTCTCTTTTATAGATTCCTCTCCCAGCTAAGGCTGTCCCAAAAAGCATGGAGAATAAGCCGGGGATAAAGCCAATATAGAAAAGGTCTGATGTCACGTATGCTCGCATTACGGAGGGCATTATTATGGTTGAATTAGCAACATCTTTTGAGATATCAATTCCTACTTCCTGTAAGTAATAACAAAAAACCAGACCCAGGCTTGTACCAATTATTGAGCCAATTAATCCAATAACAGAAGCCTCAATCAACAATAGTTTAAACACATTATTTTTAGATTCTCCAAGCGCTAAACGGATACCAAATTCATTGTACCTCCTCAGGCCGCCAATAAGCCCAGTATTCCATAACACAAGAGACATTGCTAGAATAAAGATGAAAATAAAAATTCCAGAAAACGCATCTCCCACATCCAGACTCTCTCTAAGACCATTTTGATCTTTAAGTGTAAACATGACAGGAGTGTATTCGTCTTTACTTTCTTGAAATTTAGCATTAAAATTTTCTGCAATAACTAAGGCTTTTTGATCATCATATTTATCATCTTTAAAATATCCTAAAAGCTCTCCAGTTCCATTTTCCATATCCAGCATATTTTGAGCATCACGGATATCAATGATAAATGTACCTTTATCCATTAATGGAGATCCAAACTCAACTGTACCAGTCATTTCGTAGCTCTGAAAAACCATACTACCCTCCATTGTTGATCCAAAAAATGTAATTTTTTCTCCTGGAGAGAGATTTAATTTCGTTGCGTAATTATCACTTAAAATAATTTCCCCACTGCGTTTTGGCAGCCGTCCTTTTTTAAGTGATTTGTTTAATTGAAGTCTTTGTAGTTCTCCAGATTCCTCACTTAGAATAGATATCGCCAATCCGATTCCAGGACCCTGTAATTTGGTATTACCGGAGGCATCAGGAACATCCATAATTCCTCCAAATTTAATTCTTGGAGTCCAAATTAAATCAGGATAATTAAGATTTAAAGAATCAATTAATTCATTGATTCCTAGTAGTGCTAGATCATTGGGAAGCTGTTCTTTATTTTCTGCATAAGGTTTAGTCATAATCTTCACATGTCCCGTATCAAGTTTTGCATTTTGATTAATCACATCAGAAAAAACACCTTCCAAGAACCCAGACATCATGACTGTTACCATAACTCCAACTGATATTACAGCAATTGGAATTATACTTTTACTTTTATCTCTTAAAATCCCTCTTATTATGAATTTTATCATTGTTTTTTTCCTTTAAGTGCGAGAACTGGATTTAATTTTGCAATTTTTCTCGCGGGTAGATAACTTACAATTGTAGCGGATATAATAACCGTTAAAACGGTCATTAAAATTAATTTAAGGCCATAAACAGGATAGATTACTTCAGCTAAAGCAATCCCCATTTTCTGGTCTGCCGGAGGTATTGGAAAACCGGTTTCAGACATATAAATAAAAAAAGGAACCCCATAAATACTCCCTACGATTAGCGCTAAAACACTGTATACACTTCCCTCTATTGTAAATAAACGTACCACGCGTAAACGAGTCATTCCTAATGCTATATAAGTTCCAATCTCCTTTTGTCTTCTAAAAATTGATAGAATTTGAGTATCAAAAATAGCCAAGAGAGCAATTGCTAATAAAAGGCCATAAACGACAGATTGAGCTGTTTTTTTTTGGTTGATTAAGTCTTTGAGGTTTTTTAGTAGGGCAAACTGTGATTTGAAATTCCAAGAAGATAATTCAGGATTTTTAAATTTGCCATCAACGACAAAATAAGAAGCTTCATTTTCTAGGTTTGTCATTCCCCAAAGTTTATTAATATCAATCCAAATTTTTCCGTTGTCGATATTGGGTACGTTAGAATCGAAGACTTCAGTAATTGAAAGTGTATTAGCATCGTAAGTCCCTTTGCTATCACGCCACCTAACTTGAACGCGATCTCCTTTATTTAACTTAGCAGACTCGGCGAGTCTTTTACCAATTATAACAGGGAACTCTTCTTTACTTTCTTTTAATATTTTGGTCGGTAATTTTAATATTTCTTGCTCACTACTAATTCCTTTTAATACAACACTCATCATTCTTCCTTGTGGATAAATGGACGCTTGTCTTTCAAGAATTGGTGTTAACCCAATATTTTCTTCAGGTATTTTATCGTGCCCATCTAAAATTGTATATGGGTCTAATGGATCAAATTTTTCATTAATAAGTTGGCCATTTCCAAATTCCCATTCAATACTATCTTTTTGGGCTTGTTGATTCCATCCGTCCATTATAGAATTAAGTAGAATTATAATAACAAAAGAGAAGGATAAAACTAAGACGTTTAAAAGGGTTCTTAGGCGAGAACCAAATAAATTTCTAAAGGCAAGTTTTAATTCTAATTTCATAATTTATTTTTTTCATCTTTCTCAATCTTACCGTCCCTTAAATGAATAATTCTATCTAAATAACCCATTACTTTTTCATCATGTGTTGAAAAAAGAAAAGTGGTTCCCAATTCTTGATTAAGCTTTTTCATGGTTTTCAATATTTCATGAGCATTTTCAGAATCTAGATTTGCAGTAGGTTCGTCAGCAAGAACAATTTTTGGGGCTTTAACCATTGCTCTTGCTATAGCTACCCTCTGGCTTTCACCCCCAGATAGTTTGTCCGGTCTTTTATCAGCGTGATCAGTAAGTCCAACCCAGTTTAATGCTCTCATAACGGCTTCTCTTCTTTCCTTAGCTGAATTATTTTGTAACAAAAGAGCAAATTCAACATTCTCGAAAACGGTATATACAGGAAGAAGATTAAAGACTTGAAATATAAAACCAATATGATAGTTTCTTAACGACGCAGCTTCATTGTGACTAAGGGCTTTAATATCCTTGTTTAAAACAAAAGCATCTCCCTGAGTTGGCTTGTCTAATGAGCCGAGAATATTTAATAAAGTAGTTTTTCCAGAACCACTTGGACCAACAATTCCAGCAAATTCTCCCTCATTTAAAGATAAATCTATTTGTTTCAATGCCATAAATTCTTTTCCTGCTATTGGATAGCTTTTTGAAACGTTCTTTACATGTATAATTGGTTCTTTTTTCATTTCTAGTGATTGTAAACTAATAAGAATTGAATTCCAGGGCCCGCAAAGCTTCTGAAAATATCATTTTGTTGTATTCCTTCAATAGAATCAGGATTGTAATACAATATAACGTATCCTGATAAGTTATTGAATTGATGCTGGTAATTTACCATTAATGTTTGCTTATCATTATTCCATTGCTGATAAACCAAAGCACTTAGTGAGCTAAAGAAGTTCAAAGGATAATTAAAACTAAATGCGCTTACACCCTTACTTATAGAGTTATTGAGTTGATTATCTGAATATTTGGAAAAAAGATATTCTTTAGAAACAGTTAGACCTTTTCCAATTCCAAAGGTATAATCTATTCCAAGATTTAGAAGAAACTGATTAGTAAGTGGTCCTATATTTTTAACTTTATGAATTAAAGCTGCTTCAGTCCAAATACCAAAACCTAAATCTAATTTTGTGTCTAACCCAATTCTGTGTTCAGGACTTTGGTAGGTGTCAATTCCTAATGCCGAGTCTCCACCTGCTTGTCTATAGTGATAAGAAACAGCAGCCTCACCTTTTGGGATAAAGCTTTGAAATCTTCCTCCAAATTCTGGAACATCCTTTATTGTCGGCAATGCATCAAATCCCCTCTGTTTTTGATTTCCATAAAGACCCCACACCCATAAATTAGAATTATTTTTAAAGTAATGTCTAATTAATAATCCATACACCCCATTAGTTAATCCAAGTGGATCTCTAGGGTCAATTTGATTAAACCACTGAATAGGACGTAGTAGCTGAGCTACCCCAAAATCAATTTTTTGTAAACCTGCTCTAAATTCCCAGTTCTTAACTTGATATCTTAACCAAATTCTATAAGGATCAATACTTGAGTTCGATTCATTCTTTTTTTTAGGGGTTAAAAAACTAGTAGCGCTAAAATTTCCTGAAACCTGAATAGCAAAAGAAGACAAACTATCTGTTTTCTTTTCGAAGTTTAAACTTGGTAAATACCTAGCACCTAAAAATTTAAAACTTTGTTTATCAAGACTAAGACTTGTTTGACCCAAAAGCTGACCATCAAATTCAAATTGTGCATAAATAGGGGAGCACAAAAAAGATAAAGTCAAAAAGCAAAGAAAATTATTTAGGGTCATGAAATCCATGTTTTTTAATTTTTTGGCGCGATACCAAAAAAATAATAGTCGGTTAAGTCTTTCATTAAGTCTTTTTCATCGCTATATAATTTTTTTAATTTTTCATCCCGCACCTTTTCTTCAATATCTTTTAGCATATAAATAAAAAAAGATATTGGTGTTTTTTTATTTAATTCTCCCGCTTTTTGCGCTTTTTTAAAATATTCTTCGATTTTCTTCTCTTGATGAATAGATTGTTTATCTATTAAACTTTTGAAAATATTAGCTTTTAAAGAGATGATGTCATTTAAAAAGTCGCTACCTATTCGATCTATTAAACTCTCGTTTAATAAAATTAGATTTTTAATTTTATTTATAAATAGATTATCACTTTCCATAATAGATTCAAATTTTTTATTTGATTCATCTATTATGTTTTTAAGTACAATTTTTGCAATTTCTTCCTTATTTTTAAAGTACCTATAAAAGGTCATTTTGCTCATGGATGCTCCTTCACAGATGTCTTTAATTGTCACTCTCCGATAACCAAATTTGAAGAATAATTTTTCAGATATTTTTAAAAATAATAGGGAAGACACTAATGTTACTTTTTAAGTTATATATTACAAATATAGTAATAATATTACAAATTCGTAATTTAAAATTTTAATAAAGCAAACATTTTATTCGTATTTGATATTAAAATCAATCTCTATATATTCGTTTAATTATAAACTTAAATCAAATTAAGAGGGAGCAAGGTTAAGGTTTCTATATTGAGATTAGAGAACTACCAGTTTTAAACAATATAAAATAGGGCGTGACCCTGTTAAAGGTTTCGGTAAAACTATATATATTTGTCTCACATTCATTAATGTTAGAAGTGCATAAAATTGAAGATTATGCAAATCTGTATGCAAATGACAGATTAAAGCAATAATTTTTTGCTAATGTAATCTTTGGTAAGCACTGTCAACATTGACGTAGGTCCTATAGCTCAGTTGGTTAGAGTAGCTGACTCATAATCAGTTGGTCCCTGGTTCGAG
>CAJQQG010000029.1 GCA_905480425.1 uncultured Flavobacteriaceae bacterium
TTTATCAGTCATTTTACATTTTAGCACTATAGCATCCCCTACTAGCGCAACTCCACTATTAAACACAACGAGAGATGCCGTACCCCAATAAAACCAATTAAAATCATCTTGAAACTTGTAAATAATTGCCTCACCTAATAAGGAAAGTCCAAATCCAAGGAGCAAAAGCCCACTAATTGAATATATCCACCATTTTTTTTTCATTCGCTAACATATTAAATTTTAAGTAATATAACTGTTCAACATACTCAATTCATTTTGTTAAAATGAACACAGTTGAAATACACATTATATAAAAGTAAAGTTTTATTTAGTGGGTATGAAATTAGTAATGCTATAGCCAATTTCATCATCCGAAATCATTTCACTGATATCAAAATAAATATAGCTAGGGAAACCATAAATAGAATCAAATTCTAAATTTTCAATTATTGGATTTTGATTTTGACGATCTTCAATGTAATCAAAGAATTCATCAAATGTCATGTGAATTTCATACTCTAAATCAGCATAAGCAATACCATTAACGGATTGGATTTGATTATTTTTCACAACTATAGCTTTGGGAAGAGTATAGTCTGTCTGGCAGAAGCATGAGATTTGTGAGGTAAACTCATAATCTGTGATTCCTTGCTTTTTCCACTTTTGTTTATTTAGCTGAGCCTCATCTTCTGGAATTACTTCTGTATTTTTTGTGCAATTTAAAATAAGTAAAAGAAGAAAAAGAGGAGCAAAATATAATTTCATATTTTTATTTTTGCGAATATTATCAAAAACTATGCGTCGCTTTTTCCATAAAGTATTTTGGATTTAAAATAAGAAGCTATTCCTAGAATAGATACAATCACAACAGCATAATAAATAAAACTAGGTGTTATAATTTTATCACCACTCGCATACGAATGGAGACCTACTAAATAAAAATTAACTCCAAAATAAGTCATTAATATACTGGCAAAAGCAACCACACTCATGAGATTAAAAATCCATGCTCCACGCAAACCTGGAACCAGACGCATATGAATCACAAAAGCATAAACCATAATACTAATTAATGCCCATGTCTCTTTAGGGTCCCAGCCCCAATATCGACCCCAACTTTCATTTGCCCACATTCCACCAAGAAAATTTCCAATGGTCAGCATTATTAATCCAACAGTTAAAGCAAGTTCATTTATAATGGTAAGTTCCTTGATTTGAAGTTTTATTTTTTCTTTATTCTTTTTTGTAGCTACCAACATTAAAAGTAATGACACCACTCCAATGATCATTCCCAATGCAAAGGGGCCGTAACTTCCCACAATTACTGCTACGTGAATCATTAACCAATAACTGTCCAACACAGGTACTAAATTAGCAATTGCTGGATCCATCCAATTCCAATGCGCAATCATTAATATCATTCCTGCCACAAATGCTGTAGAAGCCATAGTGAGTGTTGACTTTCTCCCAAAAGCTAATCCGAAAAATTGGGTTGCCCAAGCAACGTAAATCATGGACTCATATGCATCACTCCAAGGAGCATGACCTGATATATACCATCGGGATATTAATCCCCCTGTATGTAAGACAAAAAGTAATACCATTAAAATTTTAAAGGCATTTACTGTGATAGAAATAATTTTATTTGATTTAAAGATCTGAATTAATAAAAGAACAAAAAATAGAGTTCCTGCATAAATATACCAACTGTATAATTTTTTGAAAATATCGTATTTGTTATAGCTAATTTCTGCTTCAACACGATCTTCAGATGGGAGCACCTCACTTCCAAATTTTTTCTGAAAACCGTAAATACTTTCTAATAAACTTTCTGCTTGAGTGTAATCATTATCTTGCTGAGCTAAACGCAAGGACTGGAAATATAAGGGTAAAATGTTTCGCACATAAAGAGAGTCCTTACCAGTGAAATTTGCCTCTTTTAATTCCGGAAAAGAAACCCATTTATTATTTTCATCGTTAGGTAAAGGGAAAATACGCATGATTTTACCTTCCAGCGCAGAATACAATAAATTTACACGGCGATCTAATTCTATAAAATCTTTTTGAAATTGATTAGGTACTACTTCACGATAGGCAGCCTCAAGTTGAGATGCCAACTTGTAATTCCCTTGATTATCAAAAAATGAAAGTAATGGGGCATACTTACTTTTAATACTTTGCCCAGTTAATTTTCGTAAGCTATCATTTCCTCTTTTTAAAAAAACCATAGGAACGTTGTACCAAACCGCAGGATTATTCATGATAGATAAAAGTACCTGATCAGAATTCAACCCCTTATAAGTATCGCTTTTACTAACTTTTCTTAATAATTCCGATGAAAAAGTATTGGCGGGTTTCATTCGTCCACCTGCATCTTGAATAATAAGTTTTCCAAACTTTGCTGCATGGGTAACAGAAAATGCATCAACTTGAATAATTGAATCGAAATCAATAGCCCTTTTTTGTTTATTAGAATGATCTTGAGCTTTAAGAGAAGTAAACGTCAATCCAAATAAAAGAACTAAAGCTGTTAATGCTTTTTTCTTTAAATTAATTTTATCTAAAGAATTTGACAAGTCTTTAAAACGAGTTTTACCAATAAAAAATATTCCGATCATACTTAAATAAAGCAACATATAGCCTGTATAAGTAATCCAAGTACCCCATTGGTCATGATTTACAGAAAGAATAGTTCCTTTTTCATCTGGATTAAATGAGGCTTGAAAAAAACGATAGCCTTTGTGGTCTAAGACATGATTCATAAACACC
>CAJQQG010000030.1 GCA_905480425.1 uncultured Flavobacteriaceae bacterium
AGAATTTAGCAACAACTCATTAATGTTTTCTGGAAATATTGAACTAACACCTATGTGGAAAGTTGGACTATCTTCTGGATATGATTTTAAAGGTGAAGGATTTACCTACACCCAATTACGTTTTAATCGCGATCTTAAAAGTTGGAGACTAAATTTTAGCTGGGTACCTTTTAGTGATAGAGCATCCTGGAACTTCTTTATAGGTATAAAATCAGGATTATTAAGCGATATAAAATATGAAAAGCAAAGTGAACCAAACCGCTCCTATTGATTTAAAAATTATAGTATCTTTAAAACAATCTAGTTTTTTATGAAAAAAGAAATAATCACAACACTCAATGCTCCAGCACCTATAGGCCCTTATAATCAGGCAATTAAAGTTGGTAACACCCTTTATGTTTCAGGTCAGATCCCAATCAATGCTAAAACAATGGAAATTTTTAATGGTACGATTAAAGAAGAAACTGAATTAGTTATGCTTAATTTAAATGCAGTATTGGAAGCTGCAAGTATGTCCTTTGAACATGTCGTGAAAACAAATATTTTCCTTAGTGATATGGAAAATTTTGGGAAAGTAAATAATGTGTATGGAACATATTTTGACAATGATACTGCACCAGCACGTGAGACAGTGGCTGTAAAAACATTACCAAAAAACGTGCGCATTGAAATTTCAATGATTGCAGTTAAATAGAGATTCTTAAGATTTTAGTTCAATTAAATTTTTGTGAAAATTGACCAACTCATCAATTGGGCGTTGAACAATTATTCCCATCGATAAACCATGAACTTTTAAAGCACGTTCAATCTCATCTTTTAAGAAAAATGATATAGAGCCAATAAAGTGAATTGGAATTTCTCTTGCGTCTTCAAATTGAAGTATTTGATGCTTTATAAAACGATCAAGACCTTTTGCAATAATATCTTGAAAAAGAGGCACTTTTTTATGTTTGATTAAAAACCTTGAAAAAGTTGCTAAATAAGTATTCGGATTTTCTCTACGATAAATATTTTCCTTCATTGTATCAGGCGAAAGGTCGTATTCATTTTCAAATTCCAAGGCTAATCCCTTGGGCATAGTATTGAAATAGTAGCTTCTAATTAATTGTTTTCCAAAAAAATTACCACTAGCCTCATCCATCAGAATGTACCCTAGGGAAATTACTCGTTGTTCAATATCGACACCATCAAAATAGGTGCAATTAGAACCTGTCCCTAAAATACAAACTATAGATTTTTCGTTGATTTTAGCTGCTGCGTATACTGCGGCGTAAGTGTCTTCTTTGATTATAATATCACTATTGACAAAAATCTCATCAAATACCTTTTTTATTCGACGCTGTGGCGTATCAACACCACAACCTGCACCATAAAAATATAAATGTGTTACTTCTTTTCGATTTTGATACAAATCGAAATTATTAATCATTCGTTCTCTTAATATAGCACCAGAAAGAACTTGAGGATTAAGTCCAAGAGTTTGTGTAGCAAACAAGGTTTCTCCAAGTGTATTAACGGCAATCCAATCAGTTTTTGTAGAACCACTATCTACTATTAAAATCATAGAATAGTAATATTACAAATTATTTATATGCTTAGCCAAATCGATCAACTTATTTGAATAACCACATTCGTTATCATACCAAGATATAATTTTAAAGAAACGAGAATTTAATTCCATTCCAGCCCCTGCATCAAAGATTGATGTCCTTACGTCTCCAATAAAATCTTGAGAAACAACTGGTTCATCACAATATCCTAAAATATTTTTCATTTCATTATTTGCAGCATTACGCATTACCTGTTTAATTTCTTCATAAGAAGTTTCTTTCTTTAATTTAACCGTTAAATCAACTACAGAAACATTGGCTGTTGGAACACGGAATGCCATTCCAGTAAGTTTGCCCACTAAGTCAGGTATCACTTTAGTAACAGCTTTTGCTGCTCCAGTTGAAGCTGGCATAATGTTTAGCAATGAACTTCTACCTCCTCTAAAATCCTTGCGTGAGGGGCCGTCAACGGTAAATTGAGTTGCTGTTGTAGCATGAACGGTGGTCATTAAGCCTTCTTCTATTTCAAAATGATCATTTAATACTTTAGCGATAGGTGCCAAACAATTTGTAGTACATGAGGCATTAGAGACTATCGTATTTAAAACAGAAGCCTCAGAATGATTTACACCCATCACAAACATTGGAGCATCGGGAGAAGGAGCGGATATCACGACTTTTTTAGCACCACCATCGAGATGTGCTTGTGCCTTTTCTAAAGAAGTGAAAATACCAGTACATTCTGCAACTACATCAGTTTTTAAATCTCCCCAACCAATTGCTGAAGGGTCTCGTTCTGCACTAATACAAACGGAATGGCCATCCACAATAAGATTGTTCCCTTTAACCTCAATAGTACCATCATAAGTGCCATGCACAGAGTCATATTTTAATAAGTAAGCTAGGTGATCAATATCTAATAGATCATTAACTCCCACTACTGTAACATCATTTTGTTTCATTGCGGAACGAAAAACGAGTCTTCCAATTCGTCCAAATCCATTAATTCCAATTTTAATTGCCATATTTAAATTATTTAGTTTTAAAAGTTATTATACTGAGAGTATATCTGATACTCGGATTAAATTTTTATTGATTTTTGTTTTACCTTTTATTGATGATTCTAAGGGAGTTAAAATCATCTGTGAATTATCAATTCCTACCATTACATTAGATACTCCTCTTAAAAGCGATTCTACTGCATGCACTCCCATTCTTGAAGCAAGCACACGATCAAAACAACTAGGACTTCCTCCGCGCTGCATGTGTCCTAAAACAGAAACTCTTACTTCATAATAGGGTAAGTTTTTTTCTACATACTCTGCAATTTCAAAAACATTTTTTCCTGTTTTATCCCCTTCTGCAATAACGACTATACTGGATGATTTACCTGTTTTTTCGCTTCGCTTTAAAGAATCTAACAAACGGTCTAAGCCCATATCTTCTTCAGGAACAAGTATTTCTTCAGCACCTGCTCCAATTCCTGTATTTAATGCAATATGACCAGCATCCCTCCCCATCACCTCCACAAAAAATAAGCGATTGTGAGAGATGGCTGTATCACGAATTTTGTCAATCGCATCAATTACTGTATTTAAAGCTGTATCGAATCCAATAGTATGTGTTGTTCCATGGATATCGTTATCAATTGTACCAGGTATACCAATGACAGGAAAATTAAATTCTGAATGAAAAATCATTGCTCCAGTAAATGAACCATCTCCACCAATAACAATAAGAGCATCTATTGTGTGTTTTTTTATGGTTTCATATGCTTTTTTACGTCCCTCAGGAGTTCTGAATTCTAAGCATCTTGCTGACTTTAAAATAGTACCACCTTTGTTTATGATGTTATTTACACTTCGGGCATTCATAAGCTTGGTATCGTCATCAATTAAGCCTTGATATCCCTTGTATATTGCAACACATTCTAAAGAAAAGTAGGACGAAGCTCTAACTACTGCGCGAACAGCTGCATTCATTCCAGGAGCATCTCCTCCGGAAGTTAAAACTCCAATGCGTTTAATTTTTGTATTCATTATTTATATTTCGTTGCAAATTTAATCAATAATTTTAGAGTGTAACTGAGGAGGTTTGATTTTATTTTATTCTATCCATTTAAGATTTAATTTTTTTTAACAAATTCAATTAAGTTCGATTTTCTAGTATTAATTTTTGAAATAATAGAATCGCTTTTAGGATTTTTTTCGGACGATATCTTATTAATCAGTTCTTTAAATGTTTCAAAATCTACATTGTAAGAAATTCCTAATCCTTGGGTATATCCTAACTCATCCCCTATGTATCTAAATTCATTTTCTTTATTAAAAACTTTGGCTCTTAACGTTCCTTCATCATTTAAAATGAAATCTATTTGAACATTTCCCACAACTAATGTTTGTTCCAACCCTCCAACAGGAACACCAATCTTACCGTTTAATAAAATTTTATCACTTATTTTAGTTGAAAGGGTGAATCCCAAACGATCTTCAGTTGCAATATCTAATAAAACACTTTTATCTCCTTGTAAATAGTCAATTCCAACTTTTAATTTATCATTTTCCTCACCAATTAAATCACTAAAAATATCTGAAGCTTTTTGATATAGATTATTTGTAATTCCTTCCATAGAAACACTTACTTCATTTATAAAAATACCTTGAGATAATAATGAAAGTGCTTGTAATTGACTCCTTTGCGGGTCTGCCAAACGATAATTAATTTCTGAAGCTACAATACCACTTGTATTGGGGAAATTAATCTCAAAAACTGGGTTATCAGGCTTCAATAAATTTCCTTCTAAACGAATTAATACTTCCGTAGGTATTTTCTTATTAAAACTTGGATTATCTAATAAAATAGCTGGATTTGCTCCTCCAGGAACATCATAAATTGCCTCTAAATTCATTTGTGCCTCTAATGGATTTCCATCCCATACAATCGATCCTCCAGATTTTAGGTTAAATTTTTTATCAATAACTCCAAGATTCTTGAAGTTATATATACCATCAAAAGTTATGAAATCACCCCATATATTAAATTTTCCATTAGTGTTGATTTCCATAAATAAGTTTCCAGCACCTCTTCCGTTCAAATAACTTCCTGTTTCTTTATCAATTACAATTTCTACTTCCGCCTGATTCGTTATATCTAAATCAAAATTCATTTCTACCCCTCTTATTTCCTTTATCATTAATTCTATAGATTTATCAGAGGCTACTTTTTTCTTACTTTTATCAATAAAACTGATAAATGAAGTGTCAGATAAGCCATAGTTTTCTGCCCAAGGAATTTTAATAGAGGTCCCCGGTTGTGTATTGCCTTCTATACTTATTTTAAGGTTTTTAGTAGGTCCATCAAGACGAACTTGACCTCCAAGGAAACCTGTTCCAAAAAACAATGCATCAGGAGTTTGCGTAGTATTTAACAACAACATTCTTTCTGAAGAAATACTAAGATTTGTTTGCCAGTTTCTAAAGTTATTGTGCGAAAATGTGCCATTCAAAATAGATGATGTTTCTTCTGAAGTATCCTTAATTAAAACATTATTAAACATGAAGAATTGATTATTAAGATATATATCAGTTTCTTCAATAGCATAATCTAAATTTAAAAATGGAATATTAAAACTTCCTTTTTTAAAGTTTAATGAACCGTTGTGGTTTAATTTTTCAATTGCACCCCAGAGCTTTACTCCCCCATTTACTTTTCCAGAGAATTTTTTTATTGCATCTCTTCCGAAAGGAGATAAAAAAGCTAGATCTAAATCAAAAAAATCTAGGTTAAAATTCAAATTTGGTGACTCTAGCCCATTCCAAACACCACTTAATGTAAATGATTTCTCAGTATTGTTTATAATCTCTGAATTTACAGTGTAAGCATTTAAAAGGGTATTCCCGGATGTGTTTAAATTAAAATCACCTAAAAATTGATTATTTATTTTCAATGCCTTAATTGCTCCTGAAAAAGAAAGTTTATTTTCTAAAGGTGATCGTTCCATATGAGAAGTTATCGAAGTGGCGCCCTCTAATTTAAGGAAAGGTGAAAAAGGAAGTAAATTTTCCAAAAGTACTTTTTCAGTTATTAAAGATAGTACAAAGTCGTTTTTATTACGATGTCTGCCAGAAAAACGAATAGTTTGATTACCAGAAACAGCATTGAAGTCTGATAATTTAATTTCTTTTGTTTTGGCTGAATAACTAAGTTTGTGAAGTGGATCATTCAAGGGATTAATTATCCAAACATCATTTCCTATTAGTAACTCGGACTTTTTTAATCCGAAGATTGAAATTCCGTTATCTGATTGAGAATTATAAAAATTTATCTCAAAAGGTATTTCTGTTTTTTTATCTTTTAAAAATTCTGATCTAAAATATAAAGTGTCACTTAGTTTTGTGCTTATCATGTTAAAATCACTACCGGTATAATATTCATGAGAAAACTCTTCTATATTTAAAAAAGTATTATAAATTGGATTGTTGGTGTCAATCTGAAAATGAATATTTTGAAATTGTATATCTTTCCATCGCATTAAAGGAGCATCTAAAATAAGCTGTGATCTTAGACTATCAGTAGCGATTTTACCTTTTAAAATTATATTTTTCGAAATTGAAAAATCAGGGTATAAAGCATCCAATAGCTTTTTATGGATTTTTAAATCAAAAGTTAAGTGCTGTCCTTTAGATGTTACTTTAGGTTCTAAAAAAGGATACACCTGATGCAATGCATTTTGAAATAATTTTGAAAGCTCGCTTAGATTAAATTCTCCAGTTGCATTTCCAGAAATACAGTCTGTATTGGAAATTGAAATGATTGTTTTATTATCCTGAAATTGTTTTTCAACAGAAATAGGATTTAGATCTATTTGTTGAATTTCGTTGATAATACTGGCAGATGATATTCTAATTTTTCCTTCTAAGTCATCTATATTTTTTCCTTTTAGATTTGCTAACACAACTCCCTTAAAAACTCTTTTTCCTCGTCCTAATCTAATTCCAAATTTATTTAGATCAACCTTTGAAACATTTGCCAAAATAGTGTACTCAGGAATATTGTTTTGATAATCAAAACGTACGTCACTTTTTAAAACAACTGGTTCAGATTTTATTGTAAACGTATTTCTTAGTTGCTTGTTACTATACAGACCCTCAAATTCAATATTATCCCAGACTTCTTTTGTGGATGATAATTTCGTTTTAGTTCCTTTCCATGAAGCTATAATAGAATCGTTTTTTTGAAAGTCTCCTGTGAAAAGAAGTGAAGAAGCCAGTGTGATTTTTGTGTTTTGTCCTGTCACTGAATCTAGTAAAAGTTTATTAATTTTGAGGGCTAAATCTACTTTACGATTAAATGCTTTAGAGCTTAACAATCCCTTTCCTAAAGAACCCTTTAAAGAAAAATCTCCCCAAGTATTTGAGGAAAACAGTACCATGCTTAAAGAATCTCCCTGAGAAGATAATTTACCACTCATTTGAAGCAATCCGAGATTTTTTAATATTTGTTTTTTTGAGTTAGATAATGTTTCTAGATCTTCAAATGCTTTTGATGAAAGTCTTAAATCATCAATAATTGCGAACCAATTGGTTTCCTGTTCTTCAAAAAAATGTTTAAAATTCAAGTCACCACTAAAGAACAATATTTCATTTTGCAGTAAAACCTTTTTAAATGATAAGTTATTCAAACTTCCTGAGGCAGTCAATGAAATTTTATAAGGTTTTTTATATAAATTTTTAATTTTATTTGGGAAAAGAGCATTGGCATCTAAAGTACTATTGTCAATACTTAGTGCAATTTTCACATTATCATTAAAGTTTTTAAAAGAATTATTTTTACCCTTTATAGACATAGAACCTTTAACATGAGTTTTATCATTAACAATATCAAAAAAAGGCAAAATTAAAGTTCCAGGAGAATAATTCACCTTTCCTGTAAATTCAAATGGTTTTGACTCTGTGGACTCAATAACTCCCTTTAACATTTTTAAATCAACATCAAAACTATCAAGTTGGTATTTAAAATTTTCAGCATAAAGTTCAATGTCTTTAATCTTTACGGTATTTCCTTTAGCTTTATTTAAATCAATATACTGGAAACGTGACTTTGAAAAAGTAATCCCAGATGATTTAAAAAATGTAGCTCTTTTTTCATTAGAAGGCTTCTTTAATTTATTTAAAAATACATTTAAAGAATTAGAAAATTCCTGAGGGTATTTTTTAATGTTTAATATAACAGTTGAAGTTTCTATCCTATCAAAATTATAATCATTATTCTTTAATTTTCTAAAATCTTCAATAGAAGTTGATAAGTCCTTAACAAATAATAAAGTATCATTGTGATGATCCAAAATAAGAAAGTTTGAAAATTTTAGCCTCCCATTCCATTTAAAGCTTACTTTATCTATGATTACTTCTTGTCCTGTTCTTTTCTTTAAATCATATGTAAAAGACTGGACAAGTTTGGTTTGAAACCCTGGAAAAGAAAATAAACCTATAACCACTAGAAATAGTGAGAGAAAACTCACTAAAGTTATGACGATTATTTTTCTTATATTTTTAATTGTAATCTTTTACTTTTGTAACGTTTTTAAAATCGAATATTGTATAAAAAACCCCTCATATTAGCTATAGAATCCTCCTGTGATGATACAGCTGCCGCTGTTATTAATGGAAGAAAAGTTTTATCAAACTGTGTAGCTAACCAAAAAATTCACATCGCTTATGGAGGAGTAGTTCCAGAATTAGCCTCTAGAGCACATCAATCTAAAATAATTCCTGTTGTTCAGCAAGCTTTACAACAAGCAAATATCAACAAAAAAGAGCTAACAGCAATTGCCTATACCCAAGGTCCTGGACTTTTAGGGTCATTACTTGTCGGGAATGCCTTTGCCAAGTCGCTTGCTCTTGCACTCAATATTCCGCTTGTTCCAATTAATCATTTACAGGGACATTTATTAGTTCATTTCATTGAAGATGAAAGAATACAAATCCCTAGCTTTCCATTTTTAGGAGTCATACTTTCTGGAGGACACACTCAATTAGTTCATGTCCATGATCATTTTAATATGAATATTTTAGGCACCACATTAGATGATGCTATTGGAGAAGCTTTTGATAAATGTGGAAAAAGAATGGGCCTACCCTATCCTTCTGGACCACTAATAGATGAAATTGCAAAAAAAGGAAATCCTCATAAATTCATCTTTCCAATTTCAAAATTATCTAATTATAATGTTAGTTATAGTGGAGTAAAAACTGCGTTTATAAATTTCATTTCCAACAACGAACAAAAGGATCCTGATTTCATAAAATATAATTTAGTTGATTTATGTGCTAGCCTACAGTATACGCTAGTTCAAATTATTTTAACTAAAATTAAATTAGTTGCTCGTGACAAAAACTTAACCGAAATTGTTATCGGTGGAGGTGTTGCTGCAAATACTGAAATTAGAAAACAATTGCAAGATATTGTTATAAAAGAAGACTGGACGCTAAGCCTTCCTCCTCTTGAATACACAACTGACAATGCAGCAATGATAGGAATTACAGCCTATTATAAAATTCTAAAAAAAGAATACGGATCTTTAAAGGATTTTTCTAACGCACGTTTAAAATTCAATTAATGACACTTTTTTTTGATCCTTTAATTAAAGAAAGCACTAAAAAATTTATCTTTAGTCGTGAAGAAAGTAAACACCTTGCAAAAGTAATAAGAAAGGTTCCTGGCGACATCATATCTGTAACCAATGGAAAGGGACTCGAGTGGAAGGGGGTTTTAAGTTTTGTTTCTCCTCAAAAAACAATAGCAAGTTTTAAAACTTTCAAGCAACATCCACCCAAGAAATATCAGATTCATTTAGCTATAGCTCCAACAAAAAATAATAGTCGAATGGAATGGTTGATTGAAAAATTATCAGAATTAGGCGTTAGCACAATCACCCCATTACTTTGTGATCATTCAGAACGGAAGATTATTAAAAAAGAACGTTTTGAAAAAATTATAATATCAGGATTAAAGCAATCTCAACAATTTCATCTTCCTAAGGTAAATAAAATAGTGTCTTTCAAAAATTTTGTGTTTGCTTCTAAAAAACAAGAAACCTATATTGCCCATTGTGAAGAAAGCCCAAAAGAAAAATTAGATACGATATCATTTAGAGGAACTTCCCAAACAATAATGATTGGTCCGGAAGGGGACTTTAGTCATCGCGAGATAAAGGAGGCTGTTATGGCAGGAATTAAAGCAGTAAGTATTGGATCACAAAGGTTTAGAACTGAAACTGCTGGTCTTTTTGCTTGTCACACTATTTTCCTTAAACAACATGAAACCACAAAACTTTAACTTCCTTATCTTTAAAATATGAATGCTAAAGAAATTACAAAAGGAATCGTTTGGGCAACTCTCCAACTTTTTGCTTTATCAATACTTTTTTGGTTGTTATTACAACTTCAAACACTAATTATATATATTATAATTGCCGGAGTCATAAGTCTTATTGGACGCCCTATTAGTAAATTTTTAATCCAACGTTTACGATTTAAACCACTCTTTTCAACAACCCTAACTCTTTTGATATTATTAGGTATTCTGATTAGTATTTTTTCCTTGTTTGTGCCACTACTAATTCAGCAAGGAGAAAACTTATCCCTGCTAGATGTTGAGGGTTTAAAAAAAACTACTGAGACCCTGATTCAAGAAATTAGTGTTTATTTTCAGTTAGATAATAGTTTTTGGCAACAGCAATTAGCAGTTGATAATTTATTCAAAAATGTCAATTTTGGTTTACTTCCAGAATTGTTTAATCAAATTTTAGAAATCCTTGGAGGTTTTACCATTGGCCTTTTTTCAGTGATATTTATTCTTTTCTTTTTTTTAAAAGACAGTAAATTACAGGATAGTATGATACTGACTCTAGTAAACGATAAAGTATCAGAACGAGTAAAAAAATCAATTGATAAGACCAAAAATCTTTTGTCTCGTTATTTTTTAGGATTATTACTACAAATTACTATTTTACTTGTTATTTATAGTGTTGTATTAGCTATTTTTAAAGTCGAAAATGCATTCATTATTGCTTTTTTGTGCGCACTTTTGAATCTAATACCTTACTTAGGACCAATCATAGGTGGCTTTTTAATGCTTCTACTAACAATGAGTAGCTTTATTGGTGCTGACTTTAGTAATGTAATTTTACCCAAAACCATCTATGTCATGATTGGATTTACTATTGGCCAATTAATCGATAACTTTTTTAGTCAACCCTTTATATTTTCTAATAGCGTTAAGTCACACCCGCTAGAGATTTTTATAGTTATACTTGCCGCAGGAACACTTTTAGGTCCTGTCGGAATGATCATCGCTATCCCTTTTTATACTACTCTTAAGGTAATTGCCCAAGAATTTTTATCTGATAATAAAATAGTAAAATCTCTTACTAAAAATTTTTAATTCCTCTTTATGAAAAATAGTTTTCTTGTATCTCTTCCCTTTCTACTATTTTTTATTTCAGTCCAAGCTCAAAAACTTAATCGAACTGAAAAAAAAATCATTAAAAAAGTAGAACTCTTAAATATTGAAAGTATAAATTTTCTTGAAAAAGTTGTTAATATAAATAGCGGTACACTCAATAAAAAAGGAGTCCGTGAAATTGGTAATATTTTTAATGAAGAATTTAAATCAATTGGTTTTAAAACAGAGTGGATTGACATGCCTGAGGAGATGAATCGAGCTGGTCATTTTTTTGCTAATATTACGGGCAACAAAGGAAAAAAATTACTCCTCATTGGTCATTTGGATACTGTTTTTGAAGAAAATAGTCCATTTCAGCAATTCAATAGATTAAATGATAGTATTGCTCATGGCCCTGGTGCCAATGATATGAAAGGTGGCGACGTAGTAGTTTTATATGCCTTAAAGGCTTTGGCAAATTTAAATTTACTTGACAACGCTAACATTTCAGTTGTATTTACAGGAGATGAAGAAAGTACAGGAAAACCGCTAAGTATTTCTAGAAAAAAACTAATTGAAGTAGCTAAAGAAGCTGATATAGCTCTTGGATTTGAAACTTCTACTGGTTTTGACAATGCAACAATAGCAAGAAGAGGAGCATCTGGATGGAAAGTAGAAGTCACAGGAAAACGTGCTCATTCTTCTGGAGTTTTTAGTGAAAATACAGGTGCTGGATCGATTTTTGAAATGAGTCGAATTTTAAATTCTTTTTATGAAGAAGTTCGAGGTGAAGAATACTTAACCTTTAACCCAGGAACACTTCTTGGAGGTACTTTTGTTGATTATGACTCTAAAAAAAGTAGTGGAACCGTTTTTGGAAAAACTAATGTAGTGGCACAGAAAACAATCGTCAATGGAGGCCTTCGTTTTATTTCTGAAGAACAAAAAGAAAATGCACGAAAGAAAATGCGTGAAATAGTAAAGCAAAATCTTCCACAAACAAAAGCAACTATAAGTTTTACAGATAGTTATCCAGCGATGGTTCCTAGTGAGGGAAATAAATTATTGTTAAATATTCTAAATGAGGTAAGTCTTTCCTTAGGACATGAAGGAGTTACAGCATACGACCCCGGAAAAAGAGGAGCTGCAGACATTTCTTTTGTAGCTGATTATGTAGATGGTTTGGACGGCCTTGGAACCATGGGAACAGGAGCACATACGCCCAAAGAAACAGTCAATTTAAAAACAATGAATGCACTAATTCAACGTACTGCCATATTCATTTATCGTTTAATAAACATGAATTAGCAGTAAGTATCAAAGTTTTTCTTTTGAAGGCTTAACGCTACTTTAAACTCTTTTATAAGCTGATCAATTAAATCTTTTGTGGGTTGCACATCTTTAATTGAAGTTACCCCCTGGCCCGCAGACCAGATTGTTTTCCAGGCTTTTGCTTCAGCTTTGGCAGCATCTAACTCACTTCCAAAATCAATTTTCTTCGATTTACTCCAAAGATCTTCAGTAATACCCATAGCTTCAAGACTAGGCCGTAAAAAACTGGCATTCACTCCAGAAACTGCAGCAGTATAAATAATATCTTCTGCTTTGCTGTTAATAATCATTTTTTGATATGCCTCATCAGCCAAACTTTCAGCTGTATTTATAAAACGAGTACCCATATAAGCTAAGTCAGCTCCCATTTGCAGTGCAGAAGCAACGTCATTTCCATTGCTTATACATCCAGAAAGTAAAATTGTTTTATGAAAAAACTGTTTTATTTCATTGACTAATGCAATTGGATTTAAAATCCCCGCATGACCACCAGCGCCTGCAGCAACGAGAATTAATCCATCAACACCAGCCTCAGCTGCCTTTTCAGCATGACGTCTTTTTATAATATCATGGTATACTAACCCTCCATAGCTATGTACGGCATCAACCAAATCAGATACTGCACCTAATGAAGTGATAATTAAAGGTACTTGATGCTTCATGCAAATTTCCAAATCTGGCTGAACTCTAGGGTTTGTTGGATGAACTATTAGGTTTACTCCAAAAGGAGCCGCTTTTTTTCCCGTTTCTTTTTCAAAAGATGCAAGCGCTTCTTTTATTTCTATAACCCATTGTTCAAAACCTTCTGTTGTTCTATGATTTAAGGCAGGAAAAGTACCTACTATTCCATTTTTACAACATTCAATTACTAATTTAGGGCCTGATATTAAGAATAAAGGAGCTGCTACAGCTGGAATAGAAAGATTATTTATAAAATTAGGTTTCATATTTATTTTTTAATTAAAAGGGTCCATTCAAATTCAAAAGTGGATACTAAATCATTATTTTCATCCATACCTTTAGAAGTAAGCCATAATGTTTGAGGTTTATCCGTTTCTAATAATTTTTTAATCGCATTTGTTATCAGATCAGCTGAATTACAAGAAAAGGTAATTCTACCTTGTGCTTTTTTCGAAAAGTTTGCTTTATTATTTAAAACTAACATCGAAACTTTTCTTTTTGAGATTTGAATCTCTTGCATCAACAACATGCCTGTAGTTAACTCAGCAGCCATTCCTTGAACTGCCCAAAACATTGAATTAAATGGATTTTGATTAATCCAACGATGCTTTACTTTGGCCTCGCAAAAAGATTGCTCTAATGATGTTACACGTATTCCGCACAACCATACAGAGGGAAGTTTTAGTAAGGTAAATAAGCTAATTTGAAACTTAGAGAATTTCATTAATTTTCTAGAAATATTAAAGGATCAATATAGTCTAAATCAAAAGCATCTGCAACCTCTTTATAAACTACACTTCCATTTACAACGTTTAACCCTTTAGCCAGAGCCTTATTCTCAACACAAGCAAGTTTCCATCCCTTATTTGCTAGTTCTAGGGCATATCTGAGAGTTGCATTAGTTAATGCTGTGGTTGAGGTAAATGGAACAGCTCCAGGCATGTTTGTTACCGCATAATGAATAATATCTTCTTTTATAAAAATAGGTGAGTCATGCGTAGTGGGTTCACTTGTTTCAAAACATCCACCTTGATCGATAGCCACATCAACTAAAACAGTTCCTGGAAGCATCGTTGAAAGCATTTCTTTTCGAATTAATTTTGGAGCCTTAGATCCAGGAATTAATACGGTTCCTATTATTAAGTGTGAACGTCGAACTTCTTTATCAATTGTATGTTCTGTTGAATATACGGGGGTAACATTGGCAGGCATAATACTTTCTAAGGTGCGCAATCGATTTAAATTAGTATCTAAAATTGTAACATTAGCACCCAAACCTGCTGCCATTCTTGCAGCCTCTGTTCCAGAAACACCTCCACCAATTATTAAAACATTTGCAGGTTTTACACCCGTAACACCACCTAATAGTATCCCAAGACCTCCCTGTGGTTTTTCTAAGTATTTAGCTCCCTCTTGAGTAGCCATTCTACCAGCAACTTCAGACATAGGAATTAGTAGCGGTAAAGTTCCATTATCTTCAACTGTTTCATAAGCTAAACAAACTGCACCGGACTTAATCATTGCTTTTGTAAGTGTCTCGCTGGAAGCAAAATGAAAATAAGTGAATAATAATTGATTGGGTTGAATTAATTGATACTCTGCAGCTATAGGTTCTTTTACCTTTATTATCATATCTGCTAACTTATAAATACCTTCAATGGAATCAGAAAAAGAACATCCTACCTTTTCAAATTCAATATCTGAAAAACCACTTAATTCTCCAGCACCACGTTGAATATTAACATCATGACCTGATCTAATTAGGGCCTGTGCTCCAGCTGGAGTGACTCCTACTCTAGATTCATGCGATTTAATTTCTGTTGGAACTCCTATTTTCATTTTAAATCAACTTTAAGTTAAATATATCTATAAATTAAAATTTATCGAAGATATAAATTTGAAGAACATTCTGTCAGTAATTAAGGGAAAAGTAAATTCAAATTTATAACTTGTATAGAACAAATTTTAACTTATGAAATATTTTAACAAAACAAGGACTATCGAGCAAAAGGTGACAGATCGAGAAATGATACATCTGTTAGAACGTCAAGCAGAATTATTAAATAACATTCTAATTGAACTCAAAAGCCAGAGAAAAGAATAAATTTTTTAAAAAATAT